>CAZFLI010000099.1:4132-7362 GCA_964519845.1 uncultured Anaerolineaceae bacterium
GCCAGGGCCGGGTTGGCGTCGTCGATCCGGCCCTGCTCGTCGATGACGACCACGCCGTCGGCGGTCTGCTCGAACAGGTTGCGATACCGGCTCTCGCTGGCCCGCAGCTTCTCCTCGGCCTGACGGCGCTCGGTCAGGTTGACCGTCGCCAGGATCAGGTGCGGTTCGCCCTCGAGATCGATCTCATCGGCCGAAAGAAGGGCGTAGTTGACCTCGCCCTCTCGCCCGAGAACGGGCACCTCGAGATCGCGAACCTGACCGGTCTGCAGCAGCATCTCGGCCATGCGGTCGCGGTCGGCGGGATCGGCAAACAGCATCAGCTCGCCCGATGTCCTGCCGACGACCTCCTCGCGCTTGAAGCCCGTCTGCTCCAGGAAGGCCCGGTTGACGTCGACGATCAGGCCGTCCCGCAGGCGCGAGATCGACATCATCACGCCGGCAAACCCGAACGCCGCCGCGAACTTGGCCTCACTGGCTCTGATGGCCTCTTCCGCCCGACGGCGCTCGGTGACGTCCAGAATGGCCGCCAGCAGGCACGGCTCGCCATCCATCTCGATTACCGAGGCCGAGAGAAGGGAGTCTCGCTCTTCGCCGCCGCGGCTCCGGACGGTGAACTCCATGCCGCGGGCCACCCCGTGGTTCCTGACCGCCTCCATGACGCGCCGGCGCTGCTCCGGATAGGCCAACAGGCCTCGCTCCTCGGCCGTGTGCCCGATCACCTCCGCGCGGCTGTACCCGGTCTGCTGGCAGAAGGCGTCGTTGACCTCGATGAGCACGGCGTCGCGCAGCCTGGCGATGGTCATGGGGATGCTTGCCGTCTGGAAGGCGGCCTCAAAGTTCGTTTCGCCGGCGCGCCCGGCCTTGACGGCCTTGGCCGTCTTGCGAATGCGCGGCTCTTTGGGGGCCTGAGCTCGATCCATGCGAAACGCCCTCAGCCTGTGCTGGGTCGGCAGGTCCTCTCGGAGGATGGCCGCATCTTAGGTTGCCGGAGCGGCCTGTGACTACTGCCTGAGGCGGCAGTGGCAGGTTGCGTGCTCGTCAGCTCGACCGCCAGATGGCCCCCAGCAGCACCACGTAGGCGATCAGCAGCATGATCGCGTCGGGCTCCAGCCGGCGGAAGCGGGTGCGCGTGCCGTGCACCACGGCGGCCAGCGCGATGGCCATCAGCAGGATGGCGCCGACTCCGGCCACCAGCTGCGAGGGATCGACCGCCGAGAGGACCGGCCCGGGCAGATACGCCAGATCCACCCCCAGCAGGATCGTCATGTTGAAGGCGTTGCTGCCGAAGAGGTTGCCGACGGCCAGGTCGTAGGCCCCGATGCGAATGGCCGCCAGCGAGGCCACCAGTTCCGGCAGCGAGGTCGTCACCGCCAGCAGCAGCGCCCCGATGAACGTCTGGCCCACGCCGGTCTCCGTGGCAATGCCCTCCGCCGAGATCGTCAGGATGGGCGCCATGGCCAGGATCACCAGCGCGGCCAGGGCGAAGGCGACGACCTCGTAGCGCAGGCTGTGGCCGGCCTCGATCTCGCTGGCCCAATGCGTCGGGGCGATGATCTCGCCCGTGGCATCGCGGTAACGCCGCCCCTCGCCGGGGGAGCGGCTCATCCATCGGGCGGCCGCCACGTAGGCGACCACGATCAGGATCGGCTCGGCGCCGACCCAGCCGATGGTGATCCCCGACGGCGAGAGAACTGCCAGCACAGCCACAGCCGTCAGCGCGATGGCGATCGAGGCCAGCCGGGCGTGGGCGATCCCGACGGTCGGCCAGACGCGGCCGCGATGAGCGAGATCGATGATCGCCAGGATGGCCATGTTGGCCATGCTGCTGCCCAGGAGATTCCCAACGGCCAGATCGGGGGCGTGGTCCAGGGCGGCGCTGACGCCGGTGGCCAGTTCCGGAAGCGATGTCGCCGTGGCCAGCAGTAGCATGCCGACGAGGAATCCGCCCAGGCCGGTGCGACTGGCGATCTCGTCGCCCGATCGGGCCAGCCGTATCCCGGCCACGACGATGACGCCGCTGGCCAACGCGAACACGGCGAGCAACTGCCAGAGGGCGAGATTCTGCATCGACTCCATCCGGGCTCATATGGGCCGCGCGTGCCGGGCGTGCCGGGCGTGCCGGCTTGCCGCGCCAACCCGCCGGCGCGCTACTTCACGACGATATTGACCAGCTTGCCGCCGGCATGGATGACCTTGAGCGGCTTCTTGCCCTCCAGGGCGGCCACGATCTTGGGCCGGGCCAGGATCGCTGCCTCCAGGTCCGCCTGTGAGATGTCCACCGGAACCATCACCCGATCGCGCAGCTTGCCGTTGACCTGGACCGGGACCTCGCGCTCGTTCTGGGCGGCGGCGGCCTCGTCCACCGCCGGCCAGGTCTGGGTGTGGATGGAGGTCCAGGCTTCGCCGCGGGCCTCGGCCAGCCGCGACCAGATCTCCTCGGAGATGTGCGGCGCCGCGGGAGCCAGCATCAGCAGCAGGAGGCGAACCGCTTCGTCCCAGGCCGCCCCGCCGGCGATCTCCGTGCCGCGGTAGCGCATCAGCAAGTTGGAGAGCTCCATCAGGTGCGCGACCATGGTGTTGAAGCGGAACTCGGCGTACTCGGCGGTGACCTGGCGCAGGGTCCGGTGGGCGGCCGCGCGCAACTCGCGCTCGGCCGCGGCGGCATCCTGCCCGGCCGGCAGCTTGCCCGACTCGGGATCGCCCGCCTCGGTGCCGTGGGGCTCCAGGATGCTGTACCAGACACGGTTCAGGAAGCGGCTGATGCCGCCGATCCCGGTGGGGCTCCAGGGGCCGCCCTGGTCCCACGGCCCCATGAACATCAGGAACAGGCGCACCGTGTCGGCGCCGTGGCCGGCCACGAGCTTGTCAGGGTCCTCGACGTTGCCGCGGGACTTGCTCATCCGCTCCCCGTCGGCGCCCAGGATCTGGCCCTGGTTGAAGAGCCGCTTGAACGGCTCGCGCTCGTGGACCAGGCCAACGTCGGCCATGGCCTTGGTGAAGAAGCGGGCATAGAGCAGGTGCATGACGGCGTGCTCGGCGCCGCCGGTGTACTGATCGACCGGGCACCAGACGGCCTCGACCGACCGATCGACCGGCGCCCTCGAATCCTTCGGCGACAGGTAGCGATACCAGTACCAGCTCGAGTCGACGAAGGTGTCCATCGTGTCGGTCTCGCGCCGGGCCGCCCCGCCGCACTTGGGGCAGGTGGTGTTGACGAAGCTCTCGTCCGA
>CAZFLI010000100.1:0-1231 GCA_964519845.1 uncultured Anaerolineaceae bacterium
ACCTGGCGGACGGCTACGTCTGGGGCCGCGGGGCGCTGGACATGAAGAGCATGGTCGCCATGGAGATCCAGGTGATGCGCGGCCTGGCCCGGGCCGCCCGCGCCGCCGGCCGCGACCCGGCCACGGATCCCATCCCCCGCCTGCGCCGCGATGTGATCTTTGCCGCCACCGCCGGCGAGGAGGCCGGCGGCTGGGAGGGAGCCGGCTGGCTGGTAGACAACCACCCGGACTGGCTCCGTGCGGCGGCTGCGCTGAACGAGGCCGGCGGCCTGCCGATGCCCTTCGGCGGAGTGCGCTTCTACCCGATCCAGGTCGCGGAGAAGGGCTTCGTCGTCTACCGGCTCCACGTCCGTGGCCGCTGGGGCCACGGCTCCGTGCCGTCGCCGGACAACGCCGCGTTGCTGGCGGCCCAGATCGTGGCGCGCCTGAGCGAGCCGGGACCGGGGCGCCTGACGGAGGCCACCAACGCGGCCCTGGCGCGGGCACTCCCCCACCTCACCGCACGGGCGGCGCGAGCGGCCCGCTCCCTGCTGGCGGACCCGGCCGGAGTGGCGCCCGATGCCCTGGCCGGCCTGACTCAGCTGTGCGACCCGGTTCTTGCCCGGACCGTCTCAGCCATGACCCACGACACCGTCTCGGTTGGGGTCGTCTCGGCCGGGGTGAAGTACAACGTGATCCCGGGCACGGCGATGCTGGAGATCGACTGCCGGACGCTGCCCGGGACCGACGAGGCGACCATGCGTGAGGAGCTGCGGCGCCGCATCGGCGAGGAGCTGTGGGCCCGCCTCGAGGTCGAATGCACGCTGGTCGGCGCTCCGGCCCAGGCGCCGCTGGACGGACCGATGTTCCCGCTGCTGGAGCAGGTCCTGCGCGACCACGATCCCGAAGCGGTGCCGCTCCCCTTCATGGCGCCCTGGGCCACCGATGCCAAGCACCTGGCCCGAATCGGCGTTCCGGTCTACGGCTTCTCGCCTCTTCGCGTCGGCCCGGGCGAGGGTCCGCTGGACCTGATGCACGGCGTGGACGAGCGGGTCTCGGTCGAGGCGCTCGCCTGGGGGCTCCCGGTCTTGCGCGACGCCGTCATGCGCTTCTGCGGCTGACGCGGGAGAGGCGACCGGACCGCACCTCAAGACCCAAGACCGCTGTCCGAGACGTGTTTCGTCACTCCTCGTGTCGGAATATGCTGATCTCGCGCCGCCCCGCCGTCCGCCAGGGGCGGGACCTGCGGCGC
>CAZFLI010000100.1:1331-7201 GCA_964519845.1 uncultured Anaerolineaceae bacterium
CTCGAGGCAGTCGCAGGTATCGTCGTCATCGTGGGCGGCGGCCTGGCCCTGGCCAAGAAGGCCTAGCCGTTCTCTTCGGCCGTTTCGGCCCCGGTCGTCGTGCCCACGGCGGCCGGGGCTTCTTTGTGCCCGAATCGGGTGCCTGCCCCCTGTTTCTAAGGCTGATTCGGCCGAATGGGCGGCCACCCTGCGACTGAAGGGCCGGCAGAGTCACCAAAGGGCAGGTTGGCCCCCGGTTGGGCTGTCATGCGGCCCTATCGGCCCCCGGCGGCGCCCCGAGAATGGCGACGCAACCAGTATTCCTCGGACCGAACCAGGGCGATCGACCGGCCGGTAGTCATCCGGACCGGGAGCCGCGCTCGGGAGCCGGGGCCCACAAAGGGGCTAATGGATGGCCGTGGCTCAGGCTGCGCCTGCGGTGCAAACAGACCCGGGCGCTCAGTTCGTGGCCGAGGTGAGGGCGCAGACGGCGGGGATCTCCCGCCTGCAGATGTGCATTCAGTGCGGCAGCTGCGGGGGCTCGTGCCCTTCCGGCCAGTCGATGGATCACACGCCGCGGGCGCTGTTCGCCCTGATCCGCGCCGGCAAGCGGGATGAGGTCCTCCACAGCAACACGCCGTGGATGTGCCTGTCCTGCTACCACTGCACGGTCCGCTGCCCGCAGGAGATCCACATCACGGAGGTGATGTACGCGCTCAAGGTCATTGCCGAGCGAGCGCAAGTCTACCCGCACGGGCGAGCGGCCGGCTTCTCGGGCATCTTCGCCGGCAACGTCCGGCGCTTCGGCCGAAGCTGGGACATGGGCCTGACGGCGCACCACTACCTGCGCCGCTTCCCACTGCGAATCCTGGGCGTCGCGCCGATGGCCGTGAGCCTGTTCCTCCACCGCCGCATCGGCATCGTGCCGGCCCGTATCCGGCAGCGGGGCCAACTGAACGCAATCCTCGATCGGGCTGACGAACTGGACAAGAACCGATGACTCGCTACCTCTACTACCCCGGCTGCTGCATGGACTCGAGCGCTCGCGCCTACCGCGAGTCGATCATGCCCGTCTGCGACGCGCTGGACATCTCCCTGGCCGAGATCTCCGACTGGAACTGTTGCGGCGCCACGGAGTACGTGACCCTCAGCACCACGCCGGCCTACGCCCTCATCGCCCGCAACCTGGCCATCGCCTCGGCGGAGCAGACCGGCGGCGAGTCTCTCGTCGCCTCCTGCAGCTGCTGCTACTTGAACCTGACCAAGGCCGACCGTTACATGGCCGAGGAACCCTCGCTCGAGGCCCGCGTCAACGACGCTCTCGGCGTAGGCGGGCTCCACTACGACCCCGGGGCGATCAAGGTCCGACACCTGCTCGACGTGATCGTCAGCGACGTCGGACTGGACAAGGTGCGCCAGGCCGTCACCAGGCCTCTCACCGGCCTCAAGGTCGCGCCCTACCTCGGCTGCATGGTCCCCCGACCGAACCTCGGCGGCTCGGGCGAGTCGGAAAGCTCGAAGAGCCTCGATCAACTGCTGCGGGCTCTCGGGGCCGAAGTCCTGGACTACCCGCTGCGGACCGAATGCTGCGGCGGGCACATGAGTCAGGTCGAGCCCAAGGTGGGCCTGGAGCTGATCCGTCGCCTGGTGGTGGAGGCGGAACACCTCGACGCGGCGATGATGGTCACCGTCTGCCCGATGTGCCAGATCAACATCGACGCCTACCAGGGCGAGATGAACTCCCGATTCCGCACTCGCCATCGGATGCCGATCGTGTTCTTCACCCAGCTGATGGCCGTGGCCTTCGGCCGCGAGCCCGGCAAGGTGGGCGTGGGGCGCGAGGTCACGAACGCGCGACGCGAGCTTGCCGCGGCGCTCAAGGCGGCACCTTCCGAGACACTCGCGGCGGCCGGGGTCGCCGGTCCCGCCGGTCCCATCGCCCACCGGCCCAAGCCGGACAAGTGCGCCCTGCCCATGCCCCGCATGCCGGGGGACGAATCCGACAAATGAGCGGCAACGGCAGGCACAAGGATCCGCCGCCCTCGGACGAGATCCGCATCGGGGTCTACGTCTGCCACTGCGGCAGCAACATTGCCGGCATCGTGGACGTGGCCGAGGTCGCCCAATGGGCCGCCGAGAACCTGCGCCGGCAGGGCGTCGTCGTGGCCCGCGAGTACAAGTTCATGTGCTCCAGCCCCGGCCAGGACTTGATTACCGACGACATCCGGGAGCAGCGCCTCAACCGCATCGTCGTGGCGGCCTGCTCACCGCACCTGCACGAGAAGACCTTCCGCGGCGCCACAGCCAGGGCCGGCCTGAACCCGTACCTGTGCGAGCTGGTCTCCATCCGTGAGCAGGCTTCCTGGGTCCACACGGACAAGGCCGCGGCCACGGCCAAGGCCAAGGCCATCCTGGCCGGCGGCGTCGAGCGGGTCCGCCGCAACGAACCGCTGGCGCCGATGTCGGTGAACATCAACCCCGCGACGCTCGTCGTCGGCGGCGGCATCGCCGGCATCACCGCCGCTCTGGAGCTGGCCGAGTCCGGCTACAAGGTCTACCTGGTGGAAAGGGAGCCCTCCATCGGCGGGCACATGGCCCAGTTCGACAAGACCTTCCCCACCCTGGACTGCGCCGCCTGCATCCTGACCCCCAAGATGGTCGACGCCGGGACGCATCCCAACGTCGAACTGCTGACCTGGAGCGAGGTCGAGAAGGTAGAGGGCTACGTCGGCAACTTCACGGTCACCGTGCGCAAGAAGGCGCGCTACGTGAACGAAGACCTCTGCAACGGCTGCGGCGTATGCCAGGAGAAGTGCCCCAAGAAGGTCGTAGACGAGGTCTTCGAGGCCGGCCTCGGCTACCGCAAGGCGGTCTACACCCCCTTCGCCCAGGCCGTGCCGCGCACGCCCGTCATCGACCGAGCCAACTGCACCTACTTCGAGAAGGGGACCTGCAAGGCCTGCGAGAAGTTCTGTGAAGCAGGCGCGATCGACTTCGCCCAGGAGGACCAGATCCTGACGCTCGAGGTCGGCAACATCGTGCTGGCGACGGGCTTCGACCTCTTCGACGCTCGCAAGATGGACCAGTACGGCTACGGTCGCTACGCCAACGTCTTCACCAGCCTGGAGTTCGAGCGGCTCTCCAATTCGGCCGGGCCCACCGCCGGCCACGTGGTCCTTCGCGACGGCGTCACCGAGCCGGGCACGGTGGCCATCGTCCACTGCGTCGGCAGCCGCGACCGGCACCACAACAACTACTGCTCGGCAATCTGCTGCATGCAGAGCCTGAAGTTCGCCCACCTCGTCAAGGAACACACCTCCGCCACGGTCTACGAGTTCTACATCGACATGCGGACCGCGGCCAAGGGCTACGACGAGTTCTACCAGCGGATCATCGAGGAGGGCACCATCTTCGTCCGCGGCAAGCCGGCCGAGATCACGGACGTAGCGCGCACTCCGGAAGAGGAGGGCAAGCTCGTCCTGTCCGTCGAGGACACCCTCATCGGCGAGCAGTGCCGCTACCCCGTGGACATGGTGATCCTGTCCGCCGGCCTGGAGCCTCGGGCCAACGCCCGTGAGCTGGCCACCCGTTTCGGCATCTCGTGCAGCTTCGAGGGCTGGGCCATCGAGAAGCACCCCAAGCTGGACCCAATCGCGACCATGACCGAGGGCGTCTTCGTGGCCGGTTGTGTGAGCGGCCCCAAGGACATCCCCACCTCGGTGGCGCAGGGCTCCGCGGCGGCCGCCCGCGTCCTGAGCCGCATCCAGCAGAAGGTCATGAACCTGGAGCCCATCAAGGCCTCCGTCGTCGAGGAGTTGTGCTCCGGCTGCCGGATCTGCAACAGCCTGTGCCCCTACAACGCAATCTCCTTCGACGCGGCGACGGCCGTCTCCAGCATCAATGCGGCCATGTGCCAGGGCTGCGGCACGTGCGTCGCCGCCTGCCCGGCCCACGCCATCGAAGGAACCGGCTTCAGCGACGCTCAGATCCTGGCCCAGATCGAAGGCCTGCTGGCGGTGGGCGCCGACGGCCTCCCGCCCAGGCGTCGGGCCTACCCGGTAGCGGGCATGGGTGGGCGCGGCGAGGCCCGGGCCTAGAGGGTGCGGCCGGCCTCAGCCGGACTGGCCCGGCCCACCGGCCCGGGCCGATAAGCCCGGGAGAGTTGGCCCCCGTTGGCCCGGGTAAAGCGGCCCTAGCGGGCGCCCCGCCACCTCCGCACAATCGAGGCAAGCAAGACGGTGCCGCTCCGGGAAGTCGCCCGAAACGGGGCCGTGACAGTTGCCCTGGGCGTCCGGCCCGGCACGTTCGTTCACGCGCGTCCGTGGCCCACCCAAAATCCGCCGCCTCAGCCGAACCGGTAACGCCGTGATCGAGCACCTTGTCAGCTCTGTGAGCGTCGCACCCAGCCGCGCCCGAGCCGCCGGCCGCGCGATATCGAGGCGCGGGCATCACCCCCTACCCGGTAGCATAGGCAGATGATGGTCATGGCAGGCGCTCGCCTCGTGCCCGGCCTCGCGCTCGGCGCGACTGACCCATCATCCCTCCCCCTCCTCTCCCTCGAGAGACCACTCGTCCGCCCATGCCCATCAACGCCGGATGGCGAAGCACAGCGCCCGTGGAGGTGACCGTGACCACAACCACGACCAGCGATCGCACGCTCTACCAGGAGATAGTCGAGGCCACTCCGCATGGCGAGAGGCTGAACCTCTGCCTGCAGTGCGGGATGTGCAGCGGCATCTGCCCCTACGGCTTCGCCATGGAGTTCCCGCCGCGGTCGCTGATCGCCGCCCTGCGGGCCGAGGAGCTCACCGACGCTCTGGACAGCGATCTCATCTGGCTGTGCGTGTCGTGCTTCGCCTGCGCGTCCGTCTGCCCCGTCCAGATCCCGCTGACCACCAGCCTCCTGACGACGTTCAAGTCGGAGTCGATGCTGAGAGGCAAGGTCCCGTCCGAGCTGCAGGCCGCGCTCGAGAACACCCGTCGCTACGGCAACACGCTCGGCGAGTCGCCCCGCCGGCGCCCCGAATGGGCCAGCCACCTGACCCCGCCAGTGCCGCTGATGGCCGAAGCCAAAGAGCCGGTCGACGTGCTGTGGTTCGTCGGCGACTACGCCTCGTATCACCCGCGCACGCAGGTGGTGAGCAGGGCCATGGCCCGCCTGCTGCGAGCCCTGGACGTCAACTTCGGCATCCTCGGCCCTGAAGAGAACAGCGACGGCGACGCCCAGCTGCTTTCCGGCGAGAAGGGCCTGTACGAGCTGCTGGTCCTCAAGAACGGCAAGGCCTTCGAGAAGTATCAGTTCAAGCAGGTCGTGACCACGGACCCCCACGCCTTCAACGTCATCAAGAACGAGTACCCCAGAACCGGCGTCACGGTCCCGATCCAGCACTACACCCAGTTCCTGGTTGAGCGCCTGGACCAGCTGCAGCCGCTGCTGACCCGCGAGCTCAACGCCAAGGTGGCGTATCACGATCCCTGCGCCCTGGGCCGCGCCAACAGCAACAACATCTACGACGAGCCGCGCCGGCTGTTGCAGGCCATTCCCGGGCTGGAGCTGGTCGAGATGGCCCACAACCGGGCCAACACCATCTGCTGCGGCGGAGGCGGAGGCGGCAACTGGCTGGACGGCTTCGTCTGGGAGCAGGCCCACACCCGTCCTTCCGAATGGCGGATCGAGGAAGCCGTTCGTGCCGGGGCGGAGATCCTGGCCGTGGCCTGCCCGTACGAGACGCCCCGCTTCGAGGACGCGGTCAAGAGCACGGGACACCAGGAAGAACTGATCGTCAAGGACATTGCCGAGTTGTTGAGCGAGGCCCTGCGCGACTAGGAGAGGAGCCGATGGACATCCTTGTCCCCATCAAGCTGGTACCGGACCTCGTCGAGGAGCTGGA
>CAZFLI010000101.1:0-7179 GCA_964519845.1 uncultured Anaerolineaceae bacterium
GCCGGGCCGTTGCAGGGCAGGCCCTGCTCCAGCAGGCAGATCTCGGGATCGAAGGAGGCCACGTCCGTGATGCGGACGAAGCGGTCTATCCGCTTCACGTCGCGCTTGCGGGCGCACTCGTCGCAGACGGTGGAGTTGCCGGCGCCCAGGACCGCACCCTTCGGCGGCAGCGGGCCCGTGCCGTTGAGCGCGGCCACCACCGCCTGCAGAACGGCCCAGATCTGCTCCGACTCGGGCGGGCAGCCTGGAATGACGTAGTCCACGTCCACGACCTGCTCGAGGGTCCGCAGCTGTGGCTCGAACTCGGGCAGATGGAGCGCTCCCTCGGCAGCCTCGTGCTCCCAGACCGGCCGGACGCCGTCCGGGTTGTCGGTGCTGTCGGTGGCGTAGACCGTATCGAAGATCTCGCGTCGGCTCGATAGGTTGGCCAGGCCGGGGATGCAGCCCTCGGCGGCGCACGAGCCGAAGGCAACCATGAGCTTGGACTTGCGGCGCAGGAGCTTCGCCAGGTGGACGGTCTCCTCGGTTCGCATACTGCCGTTGACGAGGGTGATCGTGATGTCGCCGTCGGCCAGGGCTTCTATGTCGGCGTACTTGCCATCCATGATGGTGGGCCAGAGCACGATCTCGAAAGCCTCGCCGACCTCGACGAT
This sequence comes from uncultured Anaerolineaceae bacterium, assembly GCA_964519845.1. Taxonomy (GTDB): domain Bacteria; phylum Chloroflexota; class Limnocylindria; order Limnocylindrales; family CSP1-4; genus Fen-1039. The sequence continues at coordinate 654 of CAZFLI010000101.1, forward strand.
GTGCTCGTGGATGTTGGCAATGGCCACGTCGCAGCCGCCGCAGGAGCCCGCCCCGAAGATGGCGAGCTTGGGCTTGGCCGCCGGCTTAGCGGTCGGACTCATCGCGTCGCCTCCGCTGCATGCTCGGGGTTCTCTCCGCCGGGTGTTTCTGGCGGGCCGCCGGGGTCACCGCCGGTGGCCGCCCAGGCTTCGTCGAGTCCGGCCGCATCGAGGTCCCCGTTCCGGCCGGCCGGCCAGTTGAGCGGGCCCAGGGCCCGGACCTCTTCGGTCACCCGGGCGATCTCGCCGGCCAGGCGGACTCCCTCGGCCGCGCTGGCCCACACCAGCTGCAGCCGCTCCGGCTCGATGCCCATCTGTTCGAGCGTTCGCCTGAGCAGCTCGAAGCGCCGCAGGGCCTTGATGTTCTGCTCGATGTAGTGGCATTCGCCGGGATGGCAGCCGCTGATCATGACCGCGTCCGCGCCTTCGGCGAAAGCCTTGAGGACGAACGTCGGGTCCAGCCGGCCGGAGCACATGAGGCGGATGAGCCGTATGTTGGGCGGGTACTTGACCCGCGCCGTGCCGGCCAGGTCGGCGGCCCGGTAGCTGCACCAGTTGCAGGTGAAGCCAATGATGACCGGCTCGAAGGTCGTGGCGATTTCCGTGGTCATGCCTTAGCTCCTGTGGTCGCCAGGCCGGCATCCTCCGTCGATCCGGATGGCTCTTTGTTGAGCATGAGCAGGCCCTCGATCTGAGCCAGGATCTGCTCGTTGCTGAAGCCCGTGCCGGTGATCGCACCGGCCGGACAGGCGGCCACGCAGGTGCCGCAGCCCTGGCACAAGGCCGACACGACCTCGCTGACGGCGCGGTCTTCGTGGAAGACGATGGCGCTGAACGGGCATAGATCGTTGCAGATGCGGCAGCCCGAGCACGACTCCTCATGAACCGTGGCCCGGATCGGCTCGAGGGCGATCTCGCCCTGCTGGATGCGGCCGATAACACGAGCGGCCGCGGCCGCGCCCTGGGCGACCGTCTCCGGAATGCCCTTGGGGCCCTGCACGCAGCCGGCGATGAAGACGCCCTCGGTCATCGTGGACACGGGGTCCAGCTTGGGGTGCTTCTCGATGTACCAGCCGGCGGCGCTGCACGAGATGCCGAACAGCTTGGCCACCTCGGCCGAGTCGTGGCGGGCCTGCAGACCGGGAGCCAGGACGACCATGTCGACCGGGATCCGTCGCTGTCTGCCGGCCAGCGTGTCCTCGACCTGGATGATCAGCTTGCCTTCCTCGCCCGGCAGGCGGGCCATGTCGGTGATGTCGGCGACCTTGCCCCGGATGAAGTGCCCGCCTTCTTCCTGGACGCGCTCGTAGAACTCCTCGTAGTCCTTGCCGGGGGTGCGGACGTCGATGTAGAAGTTGTGGACCTCCGCGCCCGTGCGCTCCATCACCAGGTGGGCGTACTTGATGCTCTGCATGCAGCAGATGGCCGAGCAGTAGCGGTTGTAGTTCTTGTCGCGGCTGCCGACGCAGTGGATGATGCCGACGGACTTGGGCACCGTCTTGCCGTCGCGCAGGACGACGTTGCCGCTGGTGGGCCCGGCGGCGTTGCAGATCCGCTCGAACTCGAGGCTGGTGAAAACGTTGTCGTACCGGCCGTAGCCGTACTGCGGAATTGCCGTCGAATCGAACAGGTCGTAGCCGGTCGCCAGGATGATGTTGCCGACCGACAGCGTGACGATCTCGTCCTGCTGCTCGAAGTCGATTGCGCCGGTGGGGCAGAACTTCTCGCAGGCCTTGCAGGTGCCCTTCTCGAAGTAGGTGCAGTTGGGCTTGTCCAGGACCGGGAAGATCGGCACGGCCTGGGCGAACGGCGTGTAGATCGCCTTGCGGGTGGTCAGGCCGACCTCGAACACGTCGTCCGTCACCTTCTTGGGGCACTTCTGCCAGCAGATGCCGCAGCCCGTGCAGAGGTCCGTGTTCACGTAGCGGGCCTTCTGGCGGAGCGTCACCGTGAAGTTGCCGACGTAGCCCTCGACCTTCTCGACCTCGCTCCAGGTGTAGAGCTTGATCTTCGGATGGGTGCCGGCCGAAACCATGCGCGGGGTCAGGATGCAGGCGGCGCAGTCGAGCGTCGGGAAGGTCTTGTCGAACTGGGCCATGTGCCCGCCGATCGACGGCTCGCGCTCCACCATGTACACCTGGAACCCGGCGTCGGCGATCTCCAGGGCGGCCTGGATGCCGGCGATGCCGCCGCCCACGACCAGGGTGTCGGCGTCGACGGGGACGTGCAGCGGTTCCAGCGGCTCGTGATGGATCAGCCTCTCCAGGCCGCCCCAAATGATGGCCTTGGCCTTCTCGGTCGCGGCCTCCTTGTCCGCGTGGACCCAGGCGTCCTGCTCGCGGATCGACACTAGCTCGCACAGGTAGGGGTTCAGGCCGGCGCGCTGGCAGGCCGTGCGGAAGGTCTTCTCGTGCAGATGGGGGGAGCAGGCGGCCACCAGGACGCGGGTCAGGCTCAACTCCTTGATGTCCTTCTCGACCATGTCCTGGCCGAGGCTGGAACACATGAAGTTGTAGTCGCGGGCGACGACGACGCCTCTTTCACTGAGCCGCTCGCCGGCCCAGCGCGTGACCTCCGCGACGTCGACGACGCCGGCGATGTTGGTGCCGCAGTGGCAGACGTAGACCCCGATTCTCTCAGTCATGGCTGTCACCACCTTGCGAATCACCGGCGTTGTTGGGGCGGGGGCGATGGGAACCAGATCTGTAACACATCACGTCTGCTCCAGCGCCTCCTCCACCAGTTCGATCAAATCCTTGACCGCGAGACTGTCTTCGCGGCCGACCGTCTTGACGGCATCCCGGTACATCGTCAGGTCCTTGGGGCAGGCCACCACGAAGTAGCCCACGCCGTCCAGCTCGGCGGCCTCGCGGATGCGGTTTTCGCTGGGTCTCTCCTTGATTTCCGATTCGTCCATCCAGATCCGGCCTCCGCCGGCGCCGCAGCACAGGCTGCGGTCGCGGTTGCGGGGCATCTCGACGACGCGGCAGCCGATGGCCTCGAGGATTCGCCGCGGGGCGTCGTAGACGCCGTTGTAGCGGCCCAGGTAGCACGGGTCGTGATAGGTCACCGTGTAGCCCAACTGCCTCGCGATGGGCAGCTTGCCGGAGGCGATGGCCCGATCGAGCAGCTCGGTGTAGTGGAGGATCGGCACCGCGGCCTGCCCGTTCGACTTGCCGTCGGACTCGTATTCGTTCTTGAGAGCGTTGTAGGTGTGAGGATCCGTGGTCACGATCTCCTGGAACTCGCAGCCGGCCATGGCGGCCTGGTTGCGCATCGCCAGCAGCTCGAACAGACCCTCCTCGCCGATGCGCCGGACGTCGTTGCCGGCGTTACGTTCGGCCTCGTACAGGATCCCGAAGTCCACGCCGGCCTTCTGGAACACTCGGGCCGTGGCCTGAGTGACCGCGGTCAGGGTGGGGCTGTAGGAGGCGTAGTCGCCCACGAACCAGAGGGTCTGCGCCGGTTCGCGCCGGATGTCCTTGACCGGCGGCGCCATGTCGGCCGTCCACATCGCCCGCCGCCGCTCCGACTGGCCGAAGGAGTTGCCGTAGCGCCTCAGGTTCAGCAGGGCATCCATCAGCGTCGCGTCGGCCCGCTGCTGAGTCAGCAGGTAGCGGCGCATGTCGACGATCGGATCCACATGCTCGATGAAGAGCGGGCACTCCTGGTCGCAGGCGTAGCAGGTGGTGCAGGCCCACAGAGCCGCGTCCGAGATGACGTCGCCCGTCAGCTCCTTCTCCAGGACGGCCGTCGCGGTCCCGCCGGCGCCGCCGGAGGCCAGAGCGGTGCCTCTCTCGTACAGGTGGGCGCGCAGGCCCATGATCAGCAGCTTGGGCGACAGCGGCAGGCCGCTGGCGTAGGCCGGGCAAACCTCCTGGCAGCGCCCGCATTCGGTGCAGCTGTACCAGTTCAGCATTGAGCGCCAGGAGAACTGCTCGACGTTCTTGACCCCGGTCTGGTCGCCGAACTGCGGTGCCGGGGGCAGCTTGCCGGGCGGCTCCAGGTCGCGCAGGAAGACGTTGAACATCGAGGTCACGACGTGGAAGTGCTTGCCCCCCGGCAGCATGGTCAGGAAGAGCAGCACCACGCACAGGTGGGCCCAGTAGGCGATCGCGGCCACGACGTCCTGCGTCCCCGTGCTCAACCCGGCCAGCAGGCTGCCGACGAGGGCGGAGACCGGCTGCCAGTATTCCGGGCCGATGGGGCTGTCGCCCTGGTTTCGCTTGATGCCGTTCATGACCAGCAGGCTGACCATGATCGTCAGGATGAACAGCAGGACCACGACGCCTTCGGTCTTGTGGCTGCCCTTGTAGCGCTCGGGCTTGACCACCAGCCGCAGATACAGGTCGTAGACGACGGCGATCGAGACGGCGACGGCGATCAGGTCCTGGACCAGGGCCAGCGGACCGAAGGTGCCGAGGAACGGCAGGACGAAGCCTGGGAAGACGCCCTCGAGAATGGCCTGGGCGATCGTCGGCAGCAGCAGCAGGAATCCCCAGAAGACGAAGAAGTGCGCCACGCCGGGCCTGGCGAATCGGAACAACCGCCGCTGGCCGAAGACGTAGACCAGCCACAACCAGACGCGCCGCCGCCACTGGCCGATCGGCCCGGACGGTCCTCCCAGGCGCATGTGCTCCAGACGCCGGTAGACCCGGAAGCCGAACAGGCCGAGTGCCGCCAGGAATAGGGCCAGGACCACCAGGGGCTGGATCGGCATGGCTCAGCCGCCCCTTGCCTGCTTGACCTTGGCCGTGAGCACCGGCAGGAGCTTGAGGGCATCGACCGTCGCGCCGTACTGGGCGAAGTCGAGGATCGGCGCCTTCTCGTCCGTGTTGACGGCGACGATCAGCTCGGCCTCGCTCATGCCCTCGTGATGCTCCGGCGCGCCGCTGATGCCGAGCGCCAGGTAGAGCCTGGGCTTGACCGACTTGCCGGACTTGCCGACCAGTCGAGTCGTGGGCAGCCAGCCCTGGTCGACGATCGGCCGGGAGGCCGAGACGGCCCCGCCCAGGGCCGCGGCCAGCTCCTGGGCCAGGTCGACGTTGTCCTTCTGGCCGATGCCGCGCCCGACGGAGACGAGAACCGATTCCTTGGCGATGTCCACGTCGCCGGCCTCCGGCTCGACGTAGCCCTTGAGCTTGACCCGCACGCCGTCCAGCGCGACCGGGGGCTCGACACGGGTGACCGCGGGGGAGCCGTCCTTTCGGCCGTCCTGCGGCTTGTGCCCGCCGGGGACCATCGTGATCAGGCAGGCCGGCTCGGGCAGTTCGCCCTCCGCCAGCACCTTGCCGCCGCAGGTCACGGCCACGAAGCGGGGCCGGCCGCCGGAGGCGCTCAGCGTCTGGCAGGCCGAGACGAGGGGAAGGCCCAGTTCGACGCTGACGCCGCTGGCCACGTCCATGCCCATCGAGGAGTGGCCCATCAACACCGCGCTGGGGGCTGCCTGCTTGACCAGCCCGGCGATCGTCCGCTGGTAGGCGTCGGGCGTGAATTCGGCCAGGGCCGCGTCGTCGACGTAGGTGACCGCGTCGGCGACGGCCAGCGTCCCGGCCAGTTTCTCGGCCTTGCTGCCGAGCAGCACGGCGATCAGCTTGCCCTGCGACGCGCCGGCCAGAACGCGCCCGGCGGCCAGCATCGTGTAGGTGTTCTCCAGAACCTCGCCGCGGAGTGTCTCGACGACGACCCAGATGTCCTTGCTCATGGTCGCTCTCCTACGCCAGCAGTCCGCGCTTGGCGAACAGGTCGACCAGGGCGTCCGCGACCTGATCCACCCCGCCCGAGATGATCTCGGCCCGCTCGCCCGATTCCGGCAGGTACATCCGCGCCAGCTCCGGGGCGCCGGCGGAATCCGCCTGGCCGGCTGCCACCTCCTCGATCGTGGCCGTCTTCATGGCCTCCATGACCTTGCTGGTGACCACGTAGCGCGGCGGCTTCTCGGCGGCCGAGATGCCCAGCACCGCCGGCAGCGCGACCTCCATCTCCGCCACCAGCCCACCTGGGTACTCCTTCCGAACGACGACCCCGCCGCCCTCCTGAGCGACCGCCAGGATGTAGCCCACGAACGGCAGCCCCAGGCGGGCCGCCAGGAGCGGTCCGGTGGAGCCGTCGAGATCGTCGGTGGCCTGTGCCCCGGTCAGGATCAGGTCGAAGGTCAGGTCCTTCGACGCCGCCTGCAACACCGAGGACGCCGCGTGGTTGGTGAGTCCGTCGGCGAAGCCGTCCCCTGTGACCTTGATGGCGCGGTCGGCTCCCTTGGCGATGGCCGTGTACAGGGTCTCGTCCGCGTCGCCTGTGTCCAGGGTGATGACGGTCACCGTGCCGCCGTGGCGCTCCTTGAGCAGCAGGGCCTCCTCCAGGGCGTGGTCGTCCTGCTCGCTCGGAATCAGCCGCATGAACCTGCGGTCCAGCGCCACTCCGCTGGAGGCAATGTCCAGCTCCTCGACGAGGTCCGGTACCAGCTTGATGGGGACAAGGATGTCCATCG
>CAZFLI010000102.1:0-6977 GCA_964519845.1 uncultured Anaerolineaceae bacterium
CCTTGGCCGCAGGCTTGGCCTTGGCCGCAGGCTTGGCCTTGGCCGCAGGCTTGGCTTCCGACGCAGGCTCGGCCTCCACCTGTGGCTCCGCTTCCGACGCAGGCTCGACCTCCGCCTCTGGCTCAGCGTCGGCGACGTGCTCCGCGTCGGCGACGTGCTCCGCGTCGGCCCGTGCGGCCTCAGCCACGGAGACGTCGCTGCGGATGTCGATTCGCCAGCCCGTCAGCTTGGCCGCGAGCCTGGCATTCTGGCCCTCCCGGCCGATCGCCAGCGACAGCATGCGCTCCGGCACCACGACGCTGGCGATCCGGTTCTCCTCGTCTATTCGGACCTCGATGACCTGGGCCGGGCTCAAGGCCTTGGCTACGAAGGTCGACGGGTCCTCGGACCACTCGATGACGTCTATCTTCTCGCCGCCGAGCTCGGCGACGACAGCCTGCACGCGAGCACCACGCTGGCCGACCGTCGCCCCCACGGGGTCCAGGCCCGGCTGACGCGAGGCCACGGCCACCTTGGAACGGCTGCCGGCCTCGCGGGCGATAGCCTTGATTTCGACGGTGCCGGCGTGGACCTCCGGGACCTCCAACTCGAACAGCCGCCGCAGGAAACCCTTGTGAGTGCGGCTGACGTAGATCTGCGGGCCCTTGGCGCTGCGCCGCACTTCCAGCACGAAAGCCTTCACGTTCTGGCCGATGCGGTAGTGCTCCAGCGGCGACTGGTCGGTCGTTCCCAGGATCGCCTCGGCCCTGCCCACATCCAGGACGATGGCCCGCGGCTCGATGCGCGACACCGTACCGGTCAGCAGCTCGCCCTCCTGGCTGGCGTAGCGATCGAAGACGACGTTCCGCTCAGCCTCGTGCAGGCGCTGCAGCACAACCTGTTTGGCAGTCTGAGCGTGGATCCGCCCGAATGCCTCCTGGTCCAGTTGCTCCGTCTCGACCAGGTCGCCGGCCACCGCACCGGCCTGATAGGCCTGGGCATCCTCGACGCTGATCTGAGTGGCCGGATCCTCGATCTCATCGACCACGTAGCGGGCACGAAAGACCCGGACCTTACCGGACTCGGGGTCGATAAGGACGTGGATGTCCTCGTCGCCGGGCTGGCGCCGGTAGGCCGACTCGATCGCCTCCTCGACGGTCCTGATGAGTTGCTCGCGCGAGACGCCCTTCTCGGCGTTGAGCTGCAGGAGGGCGCCGACGAAATCCCGACTCACTTCGCGCCTCCGTTCACTCGCTCGCGCTGCGGCCAGTGCACCGGCCGTCCGGCTACTCAACAAAAGACGTGGGGGTCACCCACGTCACGAGCGGCCGGTAGATTGCTGGAAGTATACACGGCGCCCTGCGGCCATCCAATATCCGTCAGGCCGGAGCACAGGCCGGATCAGCAGCCAGAAGGCTCGTAGACATATACGTCGCGGTAGAAATCCCCGTCGCCGAAGGTGGCCGCCAGCCGGTAGTGAGACGCAACGAACTCACGCAGCGAATCCAGACTGTCGAACGCGCGCGAGTCGCGGTCGCCGGCCGCAGGACGGAAGAGGGGCACGGCGGCCGGGCCCTCGACGATCACCGGCGGAGGATCGGCCTGCCAGCGAGCCAGCGTCGCCGCCGTGCGGTCGGCCGACCAGTAGCCCTCGGTCACCATCGGGAACAGGTAGATGTAGCGGTCGTAGGGAGCGCGCTCCGAGTCCAGGTACAGGCCCGGATCGTTGCCCCATACGAAGAGCCCGGCCGAGGCGCACGTACCGTCCGCGATCCAGGCGGCCGCATCCTCCTCCACGGCCCGTTCGTCACCAGCCCGACCCGCGACCAGCCCACCGACCTGCAGCGTAACCAACCCCGAAACCGCCAGCCCCACGGCGACGATGCCCATCACAGACGCCGCCCGGTACCTGGCTGCACGGCCACCGATCCGCAGGCCGGATGCGGCCCCTTCGAACCCGACTGCGGCCAGCACCACCAGCGCCGGCACAAACAGGATGAGGTAGTGAAGGTAGATCCGACCCTGGTAGCCGACGTAGACCGCACCGGCAATCGCCCAGACTAGTGACGTCGCCTCGAGCGTCCCGATGCCCGGACGCCCGGCCAGCACGCGGACGGCCCCCCCGGCAGCCGGGATCAGCAGGCCCATCAGCATCAGCCCGACGATGAGCCACAGCTCGGCAGGGCTGCCGGCCGCGGCCCGATAGGCGACGTTGTAGGTCACGAGCTGGTCGACGGTGTCTTGCAGCGCGCCGCCTGCCGCCAGCCAGGCGAGCGCCAGACCGGCCGGGACAGCCGCACCGACGACCACCGCCGTCGCCCGCCGGAGCGTTCCTCCAGGGTCCCCGTGTCGAAACGCGGCCGCGGCAGCCAGCGCCACCGCCGGCGCGACAGCCTGCAGGGACATCAAGCCGGCCAGCGCCAGGAATGCGCCCACCGCGGCGCCCGCCCGCCCGCCTGCGTCCCCAGATACGACCATCCACCAGGCCGCCAGCAGCAGCGGCAGGGCGAACGTCTCGGTCAGTCCGCCGCCCAGGGCCACCGGGTAGCAGGCCACGCCGACAGCCGCCACAGCACTCCAACCCCAGGCCGCCGAGGTGGCGAAACGCCGCCGCATCAGCGCGTAGAGGATCAGCACCGCCGCGACCGAACAGGCCGCGCTGAGCGCCCACGCCACGAGCCACGGATCCAACCACGGCAGGATCGTCTGGCCGAGCCACTCCACCACGTAGACGCCGGGCGGCTTGTGGTCCCAGACGTCGCGGTAGGGCATGTCGCCCTGCCGCATTCGCGCCCCCACAAGCACGAAGGCCGCCGCATCCAGGGAGGCCCCAAGCCACAGCCCCGGCGCGACCAGCAGGGCCGTCAACGTCGCCAGCGTCAGCGGCGGCATGGCGGATGCCATGTGGGCCCGCTTCATAGCGCCTCTCCGGGCCGGCTGAGCCAGTCTGCGGCGGCTTCGCCGGCCCGCCTGCCCAGGCGCAGAGCGAGGGACACGCCCCGGTCGTCGGGGTAGATGTGGGCCAGACTCGCGTGAAACAGCCCATCCAGACCGGTCTCCAGGGGCAGCCCGGGCATCGGGCCGCCGGCCAGCGGTACGGGCTGCGCCCAGCGATCCCGGGTCAGGTGCGCGGCCGCTATCCAGCTCGGATCGAAGTCGGGATTGACGGCCCGCAAGACCCCGCCCGCCGCCGCCACAAGCTCATCGGAGTCGGCTGCCCAGGCTCTGTCACCGACATCCGCGTAGTGGGCCAGATAGATGAGATGCCGGCCACCATAGCGAGCGGCCGGAATGAAGTTGGTGTGCTCGATCACGGCCAGGCAATCGAGATCGGTTCGCTGGGTCAGATTCGTCCAGTAATGCCGCCCCAGGGGCCTGCCCAGCTCCAGGAGCGCACACACCACGCCCCGATAGGGAATCGCCGCGATCCGCGACGCGTACGGGTCCGGCAGGTCCACCAGCCCCTTCAGCGCGTCGCCGCTCAGGGCGGCGACCACTGCCCGGGCGTCAACCGGTCCGGCCGAGGTGTCCACCCGCCAGTTCGCCCCGCGGCGGCGGATCGATCTCGCGTTCACACCTGTGCTCACATCGACGCCGGCGGCCTCGATGGCCTGGCCGTAGACCCTCGCCAGCCTGCCCATGCCGCCTCGCAGGTAGCCCAACCGATCGCCCCTGCCCGTCTTGCGAGATCCGGCCCGCTGCCGCATTCGCGCCGCCAGCCACGCCAGCGCCACGTCGCCGGCCAGCGGCCCGAACTTGCTCTCGAGAAGTGGCCGCCACAGGACCTCGTAGCCACGCCGGCCAAACCAGCGCGGCCCGGAGTCCCCCACCCGCTTGCGGTCGACCGCCCGGCCCCGCCCCGATACCAGAGCCACGGCCGACCCCAGACCCAGGCGCAGACGTCCCCAGCGAGACAGCGGCCCGAACCTCAGCAGATCCAGGACCGAGTTGAACGGGTAGACCCGGCCCCCGTCGAGGACTGCCGTCGAGGCCCTCAGCCACTCCAGGTCGCTCCGCAGGCCGAGCCGCTCGACGAGATCCCGCAGCTCGCGGTCCTGGGGGAAGGCGTGATGGTAGTAAGCCTCTATCTCCTCCCCGCCGACAACGACCGACCTGGCCAGGCCGCCCACGGCCGGCCCACCCTCCACCAGCCGAACCGACAGCCCACGCGAACTCAGCGAGTCCGCGGCCGCAAGCCCGGTCATGCCTCCGCCGACGACCACCGCATCAACTGTCTCGTGCGGCGGTCGGCGGCCTGCCATTGGGGCGCCTCAGTAGGCCCGGGCGAAAAGGACCCGGCGTGGAGACTCGCCGCCGCAGGCGATGCACTTGCCCTGTTCATCCGGCGAGTCGAACGGTATGCAACGGATGGTGGCCCCGGTCTCTTCGCTGACCTGCTTCTCGCACTTCTCGCCGCCGCACCAGGGAGCCAGATAGAAGCCGCCCTGGCCGTCAAGGCCGTCCTTGAGCTGCACGTACGTATCCACCTGGTGAGTATTCGAGTCCCGGAAGTCGCGGGCCCGCTGCAGGAGTTCGGCCTGGTAGGCCGCCAGCCGAGCCGGCATCTCGGCCGCCAGCTTCTCGAGCGGCACGGCCTCCTTCGAGCGGTCCACGCGCTTGACGAGCATCCCCTGGCCCGCGGCCACGTCCCGCGGCCCGATCTCCAGGCGGAACGGAACGCCCCGCAGCTCCCAGTGGTTGTACTTGAACCCCGGCGACTCGTCGGTCCAGTCCACCTTGACGCGAACGGCCTTGCCCTCGGGCGTGGCAGACAGCGCCGCCGTGAAACGATCGATTGCCTGGGCGACGGCGGCTCGCTCCTCGTCTTTGCGGAAGATCGGCACGACCACCACCTGGACCGGTGCGACGTTGGGCGGCAGGACCAGGCCCGAGTCGTCGCCGTGGGCCATGATCGTGGCGCCGACCATGCGCGTCGAGAAGCCCCAGGACGTCCCGAACGGCGCCTTGCGCACGTTGTCGCGGTCCAGGAACTCGATCCCCGCCGACTTCGCGAAGTTCTGCCCCAGCATGTGGCTGGTGCCGGCCTGAAGGGCCTTGCCGTCGCGCATCATGGCCTCGATGCACCAGGTGTACTCGGCGCCGGCGAACTTCTCGCTGTCGGTCTTTCGGCCCTGGATGACGGGGATGGCCAGCCAGTCTTCCGACACCTTCTGGTAGCAGTCCAGGCCCGTCCGAACTTCCGCCTCGGCCTCCTCGCGGCCGGCGTGGAAAGTGTGCGCCTCCTGCCACAGGAACTCGGCCGTGCGCAGAAACAGGCGCGTCCGCAGCTCCCATCGAACGACGTTGTTCCAGCTGTTCATCAGCAGCGGGAGGTCGCGATAGGACTGGATCCAGTCCTTGACCGTCTCGGCGATGATCGCCTCGCTGGTGGGGCGGATGGCCAGCCACTCTTCGAGCTTCTTGCCGCCGGCATGGGTTACCCAGGCGACCTGCGGATTGAAACCCTCGACGTGCTCGGCTTCCTTCTCCAGGAGCGACTTGGGCACGAAGAGAGGGAAGTAGACGTTGCTGTGGCCGGTCGCCTTGATGTGCCGGTCCAGCTCGCCCTGCATCGATTCCCAGATCGCGTAGCCGTACGGGCGAATGACCATGCAGCCCCGAACCGGCGAGTTGTCGGCCAGCTCAGCCTTGCGAACGACGTCGTTGTACCAGCCCGGGAAATCCTCAGACTGGCGGGTGATGCTGGTGACGAATCCCTCGCTGGGCACGAAATCCTCCTGGAGCGGACCCTTGATTGCGGGCAATCGTACCGCCTCCCCGCTCGCGCCACCCGCGAGGCCTGCGGTCATCGGCTAGCATCACAAGCGGAGGTTGCCCATGACTGCGGTCGCCGGCTTCGCACTTTGGGCCATCCTGGCAACCAGCGGAACCTATCTCCTCTTTCGCACCATGATCCTCTCGCCCGGGTTCATCCCCAAGGCAGAGACGCCGGGCCAGGCGCGTGCCTGGCCCGATCTCGAAGACCTGGGCTTCATCGCCCTGGGGTCCTTCCTGGAAGCGGCGACGAAGGACAGCCCGGCGACGACATACGACGTCTACGCCAGTCCCGACGCGCGAGTTGTCGCGGTCGGCGGTCAGGCACAGCCCAGCAGGCTTCTCACCGTCTGGCCGGACGGAAGCTACCTCGTCACGGCTTGTTTCAACGCTCCTGTCTTCCGGCTCTTCCGATCGGCCAGGAGCGGCAAAGCCACCTTTCGGTCGGCGCAGGACGTTCCGCATGGCGCCGAGATCCATCAAGCCGCCCTGGCCGAGATCGGGGCGCCGAGGGGCTTCGCGATGGCCACCCAGGATTGGCGCGGCGCGCACCGCTGTCTCACTCAAGGGCGAGCCACATTCAGGCCGATCCTCTATCGGTTGGCGGCCGTTGTCCTTCCCGTCCAGATCCTCGGTCTGGCAGCGCTGGTGTGGGCTTTCGGGTCGGCCTAGCGGTCCGACTACGCCGCCGGCGGCGGGAAGCGCCGCTCCACGTACGCGTCCAGGAGGGCCTTGAACTCTTCGGCGATGCGGTCGCCCCGAAGCGTCCGGTCCAGCTCGCCGTCGACGTAGACCGGCGCCACCGGTTCCTCGAACGTGCCGGGCAGGCTGATCCCGATGTCGGCGTGCTTGGACTCGCCCGGGCCGTTGACGACGCAGCCCATGACGGCCACGCGCAACTCCTCCACTCCGGGGTGCGACTCGCGCCAGACCGGCATGCGCTCGCGCAGGTACTCCTGGACGTCCGAGGCAAGCTGCTGGAAGTAGGTGCTGGTCGTCCGGCCGCAGCCCGGACAGGCGGAGACCTGGGGCACGAACGATCGCAGGCCCAGCGACTGCAGCACCTGCTGCGCCACCGCCACCTCCTCGGTTCGATCACCACCGGGCTCAGGGGTGAGCGAGACCCGGATCGTGTCGCCGATCCCTTCGGCCAGCAAGATCGAGAGTCCGGCCGAAGAGGCCACGATGCCCTTCATGCCCATGCCCGCCTCGGTCAGGCCGAG
>CAZFLI010000103.1:0-2058 GCA_964519845.1 uncultured Anaerolineaceae bacterium
CAGCGTCGGGTTGGAAGACCTGGGGGGTAATCAGTTGAGCGACTGGCGCCTGGTTCAGTTTCATCCGTTGTTTCCAGAAGCCTGGAGGCGCATCCCGGAGATGGCCGACAGAATCGTCGCGTTCTGCGAGAGCTACGACAGCGCAGCGAATCCGCAGCTGCTGGTCAAGCGCTTTGCGGAGCACTTCGTGGTCTGCAATCCGGGGCTGTTCGCTCTCGGTGTCGTCCAGGATGAGAAGCTGGTCGCGCACCTCCTGTGCGCTACGGAGGAGTATTACGGCTCGAAGCAGGTGACGGTGCTCCAGTATCAGATTGATCAGGGTCACGCGCCGCCGAGGGACTTTCACAAGTCGGTCTTCGCGACCCTACAGGAGATCTGCACCAAGATCGGAGCCGCGCGAATCGTGGCGCTGTGCCCGGACGAGAGGGTGGCGAGGATTCACAGGATATTCCACGGATTCGAGAGGTACTGCACGGTCATGATCAAGCATCTGCCGGGGGCCGCGGGGTCAGCCGGCGAGGCCAATACGGAGGAGGAGGGGGAAACCAATGGGCGGCGGCAAGTCGACATCAACGACAACACCTGAGATCCCCGAAGAGCTCAAACCCATCTACTCGAACCTCTCGCAGGGCTGGGTGAGTGCCATGAAGGCGAACCCAATGAAGGGTCCGGAGAGCTGGTACTCGGCAGCCGCCGGGGCCTACCCAAGCTCGCACGGCAGTCTCGGGACGTGGCAGGCGCCCTCGAGCTCCGTCGGGGTGGGCGGCTTTCCCGATTCAGGCGCCCCGGCTGGTGCAACGCCGGAGGGCGGCAGGGTCGCGGGCCGCGCCACGGGGCGGTACCTGCCGGCGGTACCGGCGACGGCTGCAGCGACGGGGCAGAGTACGAGTGGACAGCTCAACGGCGGCGGAACGGTGTACCCGTGGAGCGGGGGCCAGAACCTGCCTCCGGAACAGCAGAACGAGGCCGCAACCTCGGCGAGGAATCCGAACTACATCTACACCGGGAGAGGGCGGGGCGGCGCACCAGCAGGAGAAGGCCGCGCAGTGGGACGAGTCACGCCAGTTCCACCGGCAGGTGGAGGCGGCGCAGTCGGGCCTGGAGTGCAGGAGGGGGGAGGCGGAGGCGGCGGTTCGAACAGTGGAGGATACCCCTGGCCGGGCGCCTCGGCCACACCGGGAGGCTGGGTTCCATCGACCACAAGCGCCCCTCTCACAGGTGGGGATTACGGTTTTTGGGCGCCGCTCGCCAAGAACATCGCAGGCCCCTCCTCGCTGGAGGATTGGGCCGCCGGCAACGTCACCAAGGCGGGCGCCGAACCAGCCAGCATCACGCGCGCGATTCAGCTCATCAATCAGGCCGTGGGCGGAGCGGGCGACCTTGCCAGCGGCGCCGGGATCTCGAGCTCTCCGGCGATCACGGCCGCCAAGGAGAACTACTGGGCGACCGCAGCGCCGCAGATCGAAACCCGCAACTCTCTCATGGGACTCGGGCGGTCCGGAGCGGTCGGCAACGATCTCGCTACCGGCTGGGCGAGCACCTACACGCCGCTCGTCATGGACCAGCTGGCACGGGAGCAGAACGCTATCAACGCCCGGACCTCTGCCGGACTCAGCGGCGCCTCGCAGCTCGCCGGGATTGGCGGCCAGGAGACGAGCCGGCTGCTCAATACCCTGGGGGAGGCCATGAACATCGGAGGCGTGGGCAGGGGAATCGCACAATCCGCCAACGACGCGCAGTATGAGGATCTGCTCCGGCGACAAGGGTTGTGGGAGAACCTGTGGCTGGCGCCCTTCGGACAGGCCAGCGCCAACACTATCGGGCAGAAGACGACATCGAACTCCGGGCTCTTCAAGTAAAGGGGGTTAGAAATGCCTTCCGGTGCAGAATTCCTTCGCAACTTCTGGCCCGGCCTGGCGCTATTGGCTCTCCCGATTGCCGCCGGCGCCGTCGGCGGGTTGGGTGCTGCCGGGGCTGGAGGAGGGGCCGCCGGGGCTGGAGCTGGGGCCGCCGGGGCTGGAGCTGGGGCCGCCGGGGCTGGAGCTGGGGCCGCCGGGG
>CAZFLI010000103.1:2158-3770 GCA_964519845.1 uncultured Anaerolineaceae bacterium
CTGGAGCGGCCGCTGGAGGAGCCCTTCCTCTTAACCTCGCCGCTACGGGCGGGGTTGGGCCTTCCGCGGTCAGCGGCGATGCGCTCGCGGCTGGCATCGGCAGCGGCCTCGACGCGGGTATGGCATCGGGTGCTGGAGGCGGCGGCATGACCCTCAACCAAGCGCTCAGGCTCATGAATGCGGGGAGGGGCATGTTTGGGGGGGGACAGAGCTCCGCACAGCGGGGACCGTCGCTCTCGGCCGCCAGGGCGTGGCAGTACCAGCCAGTCGCAATGTCGCTGCTCCAGGCCCTGCAGCGGGCGCGTAGGGGCGTGTGATGGACTCGTTGGCCGGTTCCAAGACGGCTAACGTGCTGCTGCCGATCGCCGGCGGCCTCCTTTCCGGGGCGTTGCCGGGGCTCGGTCGCGCCGTGGCGGTGGCGAGCAAAATCTCCGACCAGCTCGAGGCGGACCGCCAGCGGCAGGATCTCGCGAAAGCCGTTGGTTCCGGGCCGGGCGGCTCCGCGACATTGTCCGCGTTGGCCTACCTGGACCCGTCCTCGGCCGCACGACTGGCCGAGCGCCGCGCTTCGCGGCCGACCATGACGCTGGGGCAGGCGATGCAGGCGGCCGGCGGCATGCCGGAAGGATCGCGGACGACCTACACGCTCGGGGACGGAACACGCATCAGCCTGCCCGGCGGTGGACCGAAAAAGCGGATGAGTGTGGAGCAGGCAAGAGCGGAGGCCGCCAGCCTGCCCGCCGGCTCGCGCGCGACCTACGACCTGGAGGGCGGGAGGACGATCACTCTCGGCGGACCGGCGATAGCGAAGCCGGAGAAGCAGAAGCTCCTCGTCAGCCGGGAGCAGGCACTGGAGCGCGCCAAGTCGCTGCCGGCCGGCTCGCGCGCCACCTTCCAGCTGGTCGACGGGAGCTCGTTGACCCTGGCCGGACCGGCCCGTCCGAAAACGCCGGCGCCCCGGCAGGGGGCGGATCCGCTGGAGCAGATCAAGAAGCTGCAGGGACTGGAGAAGCAGTTCGGTGAGGCGACGATGGCACCGGGCGTGAGCGACCAGCAGATCGCCGTTCTGAGGGCGAAGGCCGACCAGGCGCATCAGATGTGGATCCGGATCTTCGACGGGCTGGCGCCCGAGCAGAAGGCGAAGGCGACGCCGATGCCGACACCCACCTCGCCACCGACGCCGACCGCTACCCCCGGAGTTTCCCTCGAGCGTCCGCCAACTCCGACGCCGACACCCACCCCGCCCCCGCTGCCCAAGAAGGGCACCGTGCGCTACCGCTTCGACAAGGACGGCAAGCTGATCGGAGAGGTGCAGTAGTGCCGAAGCCGATCGAGGCCGAGCTCGCGGACGGCGCGATCCTGGAGTTCCCGGAAGGGACCTCGATGGAGGTCGTGCGCGCGACGGCGAAGCGCGTCACGCAGGAGCGCGGGGGATTCGTCGCAGAGCCGACGCCCGCGCCGACTCCAACGCCCACGCCTACCCCGGGACCGAACCCGCCCACAGAGCCCGCGCCCAAGGCGACCCCGCCGCCGCCGGAAGGGAGTGCCTGGGAGTCTGCGGGGCCGGCCGTTGCGCCGCCCGAAGGGACGCTGGAAGCGGAGCCGGGGTTCG
>CAZFLI010000103.1:3870-6964 GCA_964519845.1 uncultured Anaerolineaceae bacterium
GCGGGGCCGGCCGTTGCGCCGCCCGAAGGGACGCTGGAAGCGGAGCCGGGGTTCGGGAGGAGGCTCCTCAACACGGCGATGGAGGCTCCGGCGCACGTGCTGGGGACGCTGGGGCGATTCGCGGCCTCAGTCCCGTCGATCGGCGACGTGGCGGCCGCCGCGAAAGCAGGAATCGAAGGCGGCAGCTTGGAAGCCGGGCTGCAGGCCATGAAGCAGCGGGTGGCCGGCAAGATGGAAGCCGCGAACATGCTCGAGCGCGCGGCGACCGAGCTGGTCGGCGGCGGCGAGACGTACAAGGTCGTCGCGCCGACCAAGAAGGAGGCGCTGCAGAGCCCGATCACGGCCGCGGCGACGGAAGCGGCGGACGTTGCAGCCAAGGCGTGGCCATGGGCGGCCTTGGGCGGGATCGGACGCGCTGCCGGCATCGCACCGGAGGTCACGGGGGCGGGGAGAGTGGCGGCAGACGCGGGCCTTTTCGGAGCCGTGGAGGCAACGCCGGAACTCGCGCAGGGCCGGCCAAAGGAAGCCGCGAAGAAGTTCGCGGAGACGGCGCTCGGAGTCGCGGTTCTTGGCGGGGCGGGGGAGCTGTTCCGGGGGTTCGCGCGACACCTGATGGACGCCGGCGCGTCGCGCGCGGAAGCACTCAGATCAGCACATCAGCTGTGGCGTGAGCTTGCGAAGGAGGCACACCCGGACCGCACCACCGGCGAAGCTGGCGACCTGGAGATGAGAAACGAGGTCTTGCGCCAGGCAAACGCTGCATACAGCGCGGGCGATGCGCGGACCCTGTACGAGTTGCTGGATCAGTGGCGGGCGGGCACTCGGGCTGCGGAGATGGCCGCCGCGCGCAGGGCGGATCGGGGCGGAGCGCTCCCGAAGGAGGCGGGCAATGCCGGACAGATATCTGGGGATCAAGGAGCACTTCCTGGACCTGGGCTACAGCCAGAAGGAGGCCGAGAAACACGCGGCCAGGATCTACAACAGCAGCCTCAGGGCGGGAGAGAAGCCGGTGGGGGGCCACGAGGAGAAGCGCCGGAAGAAGTGAAGCTATGGTCCGCGCCGATCGAGCCGTCCGACGCAGAGCAGGCGCGAACGATCATGCGCGTGATGACGGGCCGCCAGCCGGCGCGGGCAAGCATGACGCAGCTACCCGCTGCCGGAACGGTGGCTCGGGCAGCAGCTTTCAACGAGCGCGCCAACGACCTGCGAGCGATCGCTGCAGCCGGCGTACAGACCGAAGCGCTCCAGGCCCGCGCCTCGGCGCTCGACGACGCGGCCGCTGGCATCCGCAAGAGCCTCGGTATCGAGCCAAAGGCAGCGCCGCCGCCGTTCGTTCCGCCGAGGGCAGCGTCGCCGAGCCCGTTCCAGGCGCCGACGCCGTCCGAAATAGAGAGGTTGGGCCCGGCGCTGTTCGGACGCTCGGGCCTCGAGGCGCCTCCCGAGCAACCCTCCGAACGGCGCCAGGCCGAGCTTGCCGTTCCGGATGAAAGGCGCAGCGGCGCCGAACGCCGACAAGACGTCCAGGAGCGCAAGCGCATCGACGAGATGAGCCACGAAGAGGCGCTCCAGGCACTGCGGACGGATGAGCTGACCGGCCTCATGACGAGACGCGCATGGGAGGACGACCGCGGCGACTACCAGCACCACGGCGCGCTGGACGTGGACGGACTGAAGTGGGTCAACGACAACCTGGGACACGCCGCCGGCGATGAGCTGCTGCAGAAGGTTGGTGCGGCCGTGAAGTCGGTCACGGATCGCGCGTACAGGACGGGCGGCGACGAGCTGGCGATCGTCGGCAAGGATGGCGCCGATGTCGACCGCGTCGCTGCGGCGATCCAGAGGGAAGTTGAAAAGAATGCGGTGGTGTACACTAAGGATGGCACGACGTACACCGTGCCGATTGGACTGAGCTATGGCACAGGACAGACCCCGGAAGCAGCCGATAAGGCGCTCTACGAAGCCAAGATTTCGCGCGAAGCTCGTGGTCTACGATCAGGGGGTGGAAAAGAGCCTCCAGGAATGGCTCAAGTCCCTGCCGCCGGGGGGGACGTTCAAGATCGTGACGCGGGGACTGAACTAGCGCCCGTCGAGGGAGCCTCCCTTACCCAACAGCACGCGCTCGACCGCTGGAACATGGCGCCCGAGTGGATGCCGGTCGACGTCCGCACCCAGTGGGCTCGCGGCGAGCTTACGGACGCCGAGGCCGCGAAGGCTGCGGGGCACCCGGCCGACGTCGACCAGGTTGAGTTTGTCGCCGGCGTCGCCCGCACTCAGCAGGAGCGGCGCGCGGGCATCACTACAACTCTGCCGCCGACGGATACGATGACAGAGATCGCCGAACTTGAAAAAGAACTTGAAGCGCTGCTTGTGCGTAGGGACAAAATACGTGAAAGGCAATTGAGGAGATACGCAGAGGGGAGTGCGTCAAGGGCTAAAACGACAACCGACAATGCAGCGGCTGACCGGTATAACGAGCGTATAGTGTGGCTTCGTGAAGAACTCAAAAGGGCGAAAGCCAGGGGGACGCCATCGAGGTTGGAGCCGGCCCGTAAGCCGCGCCGTGCGCCGTCGCGTCCTCACACCTACAGCATCCGCGATCTGGTGCTCGAGAGTGGCGGCATCAAGGCCACGAGGGGCCTGTCCGAAGAGGTGTATGGCCAGGGCGGCCGGGGGGGCGTCCCGGTGGTCTTCCGTGGTAGAACGCCGATCGACGAGATGCTCGACATAGCCAAGCGGGAGCGCCTCCTCCCAGAGGACGCGACCGAAGCCGACCTGGTCGACGCGCTCAAGGGCGAGCGGGTGGACCTCGAGCGCCAGCACGAGCGGCACCTGGCCGAGGAGCAGCGCTTAGTCGAGGAGTACATGGCCGCACACGGCGGCAAGGAGCCACCGCGCGGCGCCGCCCACGAGCCGGGACCGACCTACGGCGGCCCGCTGCCGGCGATCAGGCTGCACACGGGTCGGATCATCGAGGGCGAGCCGCGGGAGCCGTGGAGCGCGATCGCGCGCCGCAATCGGGTCCCGGAGCGCATGGTCGCAGAGGCGGGATGGAGCGTCGGCGGCCAGTTCGAGGCGGGGGCGGGGTTGCGTGCGG
>CAZFLI010000104.1:0-6888 GCA_964519845.1 uncultured Anaerolineaceae bacterium
CGACGCTGGCCGGGCTGTGGCTGGCTCGCGGCGTCTGCTACCTGATCAGTGACCAAGAGGTCAGGATCCGTGACGCTACCTACACCACGCTGAACCAGACGAAGCTCCTGATCCCCTTCTTGTCCGACGTGTCAAACGCGAACCCGTACCTCAGGACGGGTCCCTATATCACCTACCTCGTTGCCGTCGCCCTGGTCGTCTTTGTGATCGGGCTGCTCATCCTTCACCTCACGCGCTTCGGCCGCACCGTGTACGCGATCGGCGGCCAGAACGGCGCCAACGAAGTGTCGGCCAGGCTCATGGGCTTGCCCGTGAACCGTACCAAGGTCGGCGTCTATGCCCTGAGCGGGTTCTGCGCGGCTCTCGGCGGCATCCTGTTCAGCATCTACGTGCAGTCGGGCCACGGATCTCACGGCGAGATGTTCGAGTTGACCGTCATCGCGGCCGTCGTCATCGGCGGCGTAGCCCTCACGGGCGGCGAAGGCTACCTGATCGGGGGGCTGGTCGCCGTTCTCCTTACGTCGTTGATCCAGGCCCTTATCCAATACCAGGGCCAACTCCTGTCCTACTGGGCCTACATCTTCATCGGAGCGCTGATGCTGCTCTTCCTGGTCATCCAGAGTCTGGTTGCCACCTGGAACGCTGCGGCCATCGCCCGGTCTCGCACCGGAGTCCGCGTCCGGAAGAAGCCGACGATCTGGTACCAGAAGCCGGCTGCCCGCTACTCCGGCGTTGCCATTGCCACGATCCTAGTCGTGAGCGGCGTGTTCTTTGTCGCTGCGCCCTACATCTTCCCCCCGGCCGCGGTCAATACCTGCACTCCGCAGGCCATGCGGCCGGACCAGGTCAAGGCCCTCGTCGAGAGCGACGCGGTCATCATCTACGAGCGCAACGGCGGCAACCACTGCGTCGAGGAGATCTTCGCCGTCTACTCAGACGGACGAGTCGTTGGCGACTACCTGTTCGGCGACACCGGCGAGACGGACATCCAGAACGGCCAGATCACGACGGAGAGGCTCGAGAAGGGTCTCGCCAGGATCGAGACGCTGGGCTGGTTCACGGACGAGTTCTATACGACTCACCACCACCCATGTGCGGCGTGCTACGAGTACCACATCACCATCAAGTACAACGGCCAGGAGAAGTCGGTGAGCGCTGTTGACGGTGGGACCGACGCGCCGGCCAACTACTGGCTGGTAACCAGCGAGCTGGCAGCCCTTCTGCCGATGAGTGTGTAGCATGAAATCCAATCGCAAGCTGACAACCTGGACCGCCCTGGCGGCGGCCATCGCCATTGCCGTCATGAGCGCGGGCTGCGACTACGTCGTACCCCCTCTCGAGGGCACACCCACGCTGTACATCGAGGACAGTGGCTGGGCCGGGATAGTCAACAACGTGACCGAATCCAACGGGGCGCTTCACGTCGATCTGTCGATCGTGAACAACACCAACCAGTGGTCGGCGATGGACGTCGGTGCCTCGACTGCCAAGGTGGTGGACTCCAATGGGACGAGCCATGACTGCGGCACAGTCTTCGTCGGAACCTCGGTCTTCGTGAACAACGGAGGCTGGTACCTAGCGCCCGGCTTCGTGATGAAGGGCTACACCGGAGGCACGAAGAGCTCCCCGGTGAAGCAACTCCTGTACGTTGAGTGCGCAGGGGTCGGCAAGGCCGGCGGGCAGAAGCTCTCCATCTCATACAAGTACATCAGCGGCGACTTCAACTATTACGTGGCTACTCGCCCGGTGTTCGACACGATGGAGCTGAAGCTCGACGATGTCGCGACCGACACCCAATACCCGGTCGCGCATAAGCTCGACGATCTGCCCATTATCAAGGTGGGAGAGGCACTCGTTGCCATCAACAAGTGCACCGTTACGCTGGTGGAGGCAAGGAGAACCGACGAGGGCCTGGAGTTCGACTGGGCCAGCACGAATCCGACTGAGTACCAGGCCTATGTTCACATCGGCATTCCGCCTGTGATCGGCTCGGATGGGATTCTGTACGGCATCTATGACAGCCCCCACTACGCCACCGTCCCGATCACAAAGGCCGGCGGCGAGGCAAAATGGTCTACCAAGCAGGCTGTTCCAAAGGACGTCACGGGCTTGTACGTACTGCTGCCGCTCGAAAGCCGCCAGCAGAAGTACTTCACCGACTACGTTGTGGACGTAACGGACCTGTGAAAGTGTTCCCGGGGCGGCGGTGAGTGCCGCCGCCGGGGCGGGCCCGGCGGACGACGATCTAGCGCCGTGAGCGATTCGCGAGCCGCGAGGAGCGATCAGGGCAGAACTACGGGAGCGCACAAGTTGAAGGCGTTGGGTGAGTACGAGGTCTGGTTCCTCACCGGAAGCCAGGACCTCTACGGCGACGAGACGGTGCGGCAGGTGGCCGAGGATTCCCAGCGCATAGCGAAGGCGCTGGACGAGTCGCCGACCATGCCGGTGCGAGTCGTTCATCGGCCTCCGGTCAAATCGTCGGACGGCATCCTTGCCGCGTGCCTCGAGGCCAATGCCAGCGACAAGTGCGTGGGCGTGGTGGCCTGGATGCACACCTTCTCGCCTGCCCGGATGTGGATTGCGGGCCTGCAGTCGCTGGCCAAGCCGCTGCTGCATCTGCACACGCAGTTCAATCGCGATCTGCCGTGGGGCGAGATCGACATGGCTTTCATGAACCTCAATCAGTCGGCCCACGGCGATCGAGAGTTCGGCTTCATCGAGACACGACTGGGCGTGGCCCGCAAGACGGTAGCCGGACACTGGCAGGACCCGTACGTGATCGACCGGATCGCAGGCTGGTCTCGCGCGGCCTGTGCCCGGGGCGAGGCCCGCCGACTGCGGGTGGCCCGCTTCGGCGACAACATGCGCCAGGTAGCGGTGACCGAAGGCGACAAGGTCGAAGCGCAAATTCGCTTCGGCGTGGCGGTCAACGGCTACGGCGTGGGCGAGCTGGCGGCGGCAATCGAGTCGGTTGCGGAGCCCGAGGTGAAGGCCCTGCTGGAGACCTACCAGAGTTCCTACGATCTGGCCCCCGAACTGCTGGAGGGCGGTGCGAGGCGCGGGGATCTCGCGGACGCAGCTCGCATCGAGGCCGGCCTGCGACGATTCCTGACCGCGGGCGAGATGGGGGCATTCACGGATACCTTCGAGGACCTGCGCGGCCTGCCCCAGCTGCCGGGTTTGGCGGTTCAGCGGCTGATGGCCGACGGCTACGGCTTCGGCGCCGAAGGCGATTGGAAGACCGCGACCATGGTTCGTCTGGTCAAAGTGATGGCCTCCGGGCTGCCGGGCGGGACGAGCTTCATGGAGGACTACACGTATCACCTCGATCCCGCCGGGCCGGTGGTGCTGGGGGCGCACATGCTCGAGGTCTGCCCTTCGATCGCCGGAGGCAAGCCACGGGCCGAGATCCATCAGCTCTCGATAGGCGGCAAGCCGGATCCCGTACGTCTCGTCTTCGACGCGCGCCCGGGGCCGGCGGTCGTGGCGACCCTGATCGACCTGGGGGACCGGTTCCGCATCATCGCCAACACCATCGACATCGTCGCCAGCGCGCCGCTGCCGAAGCTGCCCGTGGCGCGGGCGGTGTGGAAGCCGAGACCGGATCTGCGAACCGCTGCCGAGGCCTGGCTGATCGGGGGCGGCGCTCATCACACCGTCCTGACGCAGGCGATCGGGGTCGAGCCACTGGCCGATTTCGCCGAGATGGTGGGTGTCGAGTTCTTGCTCATCGACGAGAACACGCAGGTGCCTGCCTTCAAGAACGAGGTCCGCTGGAATCAGGCGTACTACCGCCTGGCTCGCGGGCTGTAGGCAGGCCGGGGCAGCTCATGGCCGGGCTGTCGCTCGCCGCGCTGCGAGATCAGGTCTGGCGTGCCAATCAGGCGCTCGTCGAGGCCGGTCTGGTCACGTTGTCGTTCGGCAACGCCAGCGGAGCCGACCGTGACGCCGGCGTGCTGGTCATCAAGCCGAGCGGCGTACCCTACGCCGAGCTACGCCCTGAGGACCTGGTAGTCGTATCGCTCGACGACGGCCGGATCGTAGAAGGCGAACTGCGGCCCTCGTCGGACACGCCGACTCATCTGTTGCTCTATCAGCGCTTTGCGGAGATCGGCGGCATCGTTCACACCCACTCCACCGCCGCGGTGGCGTGGGCCCAGGCCGGGCTGTCCATTCCGCCGTTGGGGACCACGCACGCGGACCATTTCCATGGGCCCGTGCCGGTGACCCGCCAGCTGAGCGAAGCCGAGGTCGCGGGCGACTATGAAGTCGAGACCGGAGCGGTGATCGTGGAGACGCTGGAGCGGCTGGGCCTCGCTGCGGCGGAGATGCCGGCTGTGCTGGTGGCCTCGCATGGGCCGTTCTGCTGGGGCCGGGACGCCACCCAGGCCGTGGAGAACGCCGTTGCCCTGGAGGCCGTGGCGGACATGGACAGCCGGACGCTGGCCCTCAACCCCAGTGTCGGCCCGATGCCCGGCTACCTTATGGAGCGCCACTTCCGCCGGAAGCACGGCCCCAGCGCCTACTACGGCCAGGAGAAGAAGCGGCCATGACCGAGGCCCGGGACCAGATCCTCGCCGCGCGGATACACGCCCGCGGCGACGTGCGGACCTGTCTTGTGGATGCCCCCGAACCCGGTCCCGGCCAGGTTCTCCTGCGGGTGACGGCCGTGGGCCTGTGTGGGTCGGACCTGCACTGGTACGAGGAAGCCGGCATCGGCGATGCCGTGCTCGCGCAGCCGCTCGTGCTGGGCCACGAGATCGCCGGGGTGATCGAATCGGGCCCCCGCGCGGGCCAGAGGGTGGCCGCGGATCCGGCCTGGGATTGCGGTGCCTGCGGGCCGTGCCTGGCCGGCCGCACCAACCTCTGCCTGGCGATGCGCTTCTCCGGCCACGGAACCACCGACGGGGCCCTGCGCGACCTGATGGCCTGGCCGGAGCGGCTGCTGTCGCCGCTGCCGGACTCGATCTCCGACGAGGAGGCTCCGCTGCTGGAGCCACTCGGCGTGGTGCTTCACGCCCTGGACCTGGCCCCCGCGGCAGCCGCTGGGAGGGTTGGCGTGTACGGCTGCGGCCCGATCGGCCTGTTGCTGGTGCAGCTGCTGCGGGCTCGAGGGGCGGAAACGATCATTGCCACGGACGTTCTGCAGCATCGGGTGGAGGCGGCCCGCCGGGCCGGTGCGACGCATGCTTTTCTGGTCGACGACGGCGCCGTCGGTGAGTTCTCCGACGGCCGCTCCCAGGCGCGCGCGATCGAGGTCGACGTGGCGTTTGAGGTGGCCGGATCGGACCCGGCCGTTTCCGACGCGATCGCGGCCGTCCGGCCGGGCGGGCGAGTGGTGCTGGTCGGCATCCCACCTGGAGACCGCACCACGTTCGAGGCGGCGGCGGCGCGGCGCAAGGAGCTCACGCTGCAGGAGTGCCGCCGGATGATGCCGGCAGACCTGCCACGAGCGATAGAGCTGGTGGGGGCCGGGTCGATGGACCTGGGATCCCTGATCACGCACCGATTCCCCCTGGCCGAGGCGCCGGCGGCCTTCGCGGCACTGGCCGCCCGCCGCGGCATCAAGGTCATCATCAAGCCCGGCAGTCGCTGACCAGCGCCGGCAGGCACGCTCGAGGAGGACCCGGTGGACGATCAACAGGGCAGCGCGGCGGAGCTGATCCGGTCGGGCGGTGCGATTCTCGGGATCGAGTTCGGCTCCACGCGCATCAAGGCGGTCCTCATCGCTCCGGACACCACGCCGCTGGCGTCGGGCTGGCACGCCTGGGAGAACGAATTCAAGGACGGCGTCTGGACCTACGACATGGAGGACGTCTGGAAGGGGCTGGCCGCGAGCTACGCCTCGTTGGTCCAGGACGTCCGCGCCCGCTACTCCCTGGAACTCGGGGCGGTCGCGGCCATCGGCTTCAGCGCGATGATGCACGGCTACGTGGCCCTGGATCGCGACGGGGAGCTCCTGGTGCCCTTCCGAACCTGGCGCAACAACATCACCGGGCAGGCTTGCGCCGAGCTGACCCATCTTCTCGATTTCGCGGTCCCGCAGCGGTGGACGATCGCTCATCTGTATCAGTCCATCCTCGAAGGCCAGGCGCACGTCGCGCGTCTGGCTCACGTCACGACGCTGGCCGGCTACGTGCACTGGAAACTCACGGGCGAGCGGAAGCTGGGGGTGGGGGAGGCGTCGGGCATCTTCCCGATCGATCCGCTCACGGGCGGTTGGGATGCGGCGCGGATGGCGAAGTTCGACGCGCTGGTGGCGCCGCGCAAGCTCGGCTTCGAACTGCGGGACCTGCTCGGCGACGTCCTCCCGGCCGGCAGCCCCGCCGGCAGACTCAGCGCCGAGGGCGCGAGGCTGCTCGATCCCTCGGGCAGGCTCCCCGCCGGCATCCCGCTATGCCCTCCGGAGGGGGACGCCGGCACGGGCATGGTCGCCACCAATGCCGTTCGCCCGCGCTCGGGCAACGTCTCGGCTGGGACATCGGTCTTCGCGATGATCGTGCTGGAGAAGGGCCTGTCTCGGGTTCACGAAGAGATAGACATCGTCGTCACCCCCGACGGGAAACCGGTCGCTATGGCCCACTCCAACAACGGCTCCTCCGACCTTGACGACTGGATCGCGCTCTTCGGTCAGGTGGCCGGCGCGCTGGGGATCGAGGCGTCGCCCGACGACCTGTACGGCAAGCTCCTGCCGCTGGCGGTCCAGGGTGATCCCGACGCGGGCGGCCTCCTGTCCATCAACTACGTCTCCGGCGAGCATGTGACCGGCTTCACCGAGGGTCGGCCGCTGTTCGTCCGGAACCAGGACGACAAGTTCACCCTCGAGAACTTCATGCGGGCGATGTACTACGCATCGCTCTGCGCCATGCGGACCGGCATGAACATCCT
>CAZFLI010000105.1:0-6872 GCA_964519845.1 uncultured Anaerolineaceae bacterium
GGGTCCGTGTTGATGGCGATGATCTTGCTCGACTGGTCCATGCCGGCCCGGTGCTGGATGGCGCCGGAAATGCCGGCCGCGACGTACAGGCGCGGGCGGACGGTGGTGCCGGTCTGGCCCACCTGGTGCGCGCGGTCGATCAGGCCTGCGTCCACCGCGGCTCGCGACGCGCCGACCTCGCCCCCCAGCAGGTTGGCCAGATCGCGCAGCAGGTCGAACTCGTCGCCCGCCACGCCGGCGCCGCCGGAGACGATAACCGGCGCCTCCTTGAGCTTGACCGTGGATTGGCGCATCTTGCGGCTCAGGACTTCCAGCGCGAAGTCGCCCGGCTCGAACTCCGGGACGATCTTCTCGATCTCGCCCTTGCGGCTCGAATCGGCGACCGGCATGCGCATCACGCCTTCCCGAACGGTGGCCATCTGCGGCCGTGTGTTCGGATTGACGATCGTGGCGATGAGATTGCCGCCGAAAGCCGGCCGGATCTGGAAGAGCAGGTTCGGGTAGGTCTTGTTGTCCTTCTTGACCGTGTACTCGCCGACCTGCAGTTCGGTGCAGTCGGCGGTCAGGCCGCAGCGCAGGGCGCTGGCCACGCGCGGGGCGAAGTCGCGGCCGTTGGGCGAGCCGCCGATGAGGAACATCTCCGGCTGGCGCTTCTTCGCCTCGGCGATCGCCACGCGGGCATAGGGGAGAGTGCGGTAGTCGGCCAGCTGGGGATCGTCGGCCAGCAGCACGCGGTCTGCGCCGTGGCTGATGACCTGGTCGGCCAACTCGGCCACGTTGTGGCCCATGACCAGGCCCACGACCTCGTAGCCGAGCGGATCGGCCAGCTCGCGGGCCTTGCCGGTCAGCTCCAGGCTGACGTCGGCGATCTTGCCGTCGGTCTGCTCGATGAAGACCCAGATTGCGTTCGTAGTCATCTCGCCCTACCCGACGATGTACTCGTGGACCAGTTCCTGGATCATCGCCGCGATGCCGTCGGCGGTGGGCGGAACGGTCTTGCTCTCGCCGCTCTCCAGGACCACGAAGTTGACCTTGTGGACCTGGGTGGGGGAGCCGGCCAGTCCGACCTGCCCCTCCGCGGCGCCGATGTCGTCGGCCGTCCAGACGGCGATCCGCAGATCGCGGGCGGCCAGGTAGGCGTCCAGCTCTTCGTCGCTGGCGAATTCGGGCCACTGCTCGCGCAGGGTGGTGTACTCGCCCGGCGTGGCGGCCAGCTTGTGGGTCATGCGCCGCCGCACCGAGGCGGGCCGCGGCGTGTTGGCCGTTCCGACGACCGTGAGGAGGACCGGCAGCGTGCAGCGCACGATCTCCGAACCGTGGTCCAGGGCTCGCTCGGCCACGATCTTGCCGCCTTCGATCTCGACGATCGTCTCGGCGTAAGTGATCTGCGGGATGCCGAGCTTCTCGGCCAGTTGCGGGCCCACCTGGGCGGTGTCGCCGTCGATGGCCTGACGACCGCACAGCACGACGTCGAAGGGCCCGGCCTTCTGCACGGCGCACTGCAGGGCGTACGAGGTGGCCAGCGTGTCGGCGCCGGCGAACTTGCGGTCGGTCAGCAGGATCACGCGGTCGGCGCCCCGGAAGAGGGCTTCGCGCAGGACTCCGGCCGCCTTGGGCGGCCCCATCGTGATCACGGTCACGGTGCCCCCGCACCGTTCCTTGATCTGGAGGGCCATCTCCAGCGCGTTCAGGTCCTCGGGATTGAAGATGGCCGGCAGCGCGTTGCGGTTCATGGTGCCGTCTTTGGTCATCACGTCGCCCGTGATGTTGTGCGTGTCGGGCACCTGCTTGACCAGCACGGCCGAGTTGATAGGTCTCTGGTCGGTCATTCCTGTCCTGTTCTCCGGGGGCCGCCCGGATCGAGCCGGACGGGTGTACACGAAGGGCTTCCCGGGTTGTCGTGGCGTTCCGGGAGACGCGCGCCGCAAGGGGTTTCCCTCCTCCGAGGCCCGCACAGGATACCGGAGTGAGGGTGGCGGCCGCTGGCCGCTCCGCATAGCTGCCCGGTGGTGTGCGACCATCCGCCCATGACCGCCGATGCCTCCGTCTCCGACCTCCGCGCCGGCCTCCGAGGCGTGCGCGCCCTGCTGCTCGATCTCGATGGCGTGATCGTGCTCAAGAGCCGGCTCCTGCCGGGGGCGGCCGAAGCCCTGGCTCGCCTGGACGCCGCCGGCTTCCCGTATGTCATCGGCACCAACATGTCGCTGGTCAGCCGGACGACGATGGCCGGCTACCTGGCGGAGGGCGGCGTCTCCGTCTCGCCGGATCGGATCGTGAGCGCCGCCTCGGCCGCCGCCGCGTACGTCCGCCGCCGCTTCGGCGATGAGCCGGTGTACGTGCTGGTGGCCCCGGATGCCCTGACCGAGTTCGAGGGCCTGCGGCTGCTTTCCCACGAGGAGGCGGGTGCGCCCGGAGCGCGGGCGGCGGCCGTGGTCGTGGGCGACGCCACCGGCGACTTCACCCCGGCCAACGTCCAGAGCGCCTTCCGGCTGCTGCGGGGCGGGGCCCGCTTCGTGGCCATGCACAAGAACCGCTGGTGGCTGACGCCCACCGGAGAGCTGCTCGACGCGGGAGCCTATGTGGTGGGCCTGGAATACGCCACCGAGCGGCGGGCCCTGGTCACCGGCAAGCCGGCCCGGACCTTCTTCGCTGAAGGGGTGCGGCGCCTGGAGGAACTGGCCGGCCACTCTCTGGCGGGCGGCCAGGTGGCCATGGTCGGCGACGACCTGCTGAGCGACGTCCGCGGCGCCCAGCGGACCGGCCTGCGCGGCATCCTGGTCCTGACCGGCAAGCACGGGGAGGCGGATCTGGCCCGGCTCTCCTCCGGCCGTGGCGCCGTGATTCCGGACGCGATAGCGCCCTCACTTGCCGCGCTGGCCGCGGCCCTCGTTCCGCCTCGCTGACGGGCGAGGGTCTCGATCTCGTCGATCAGTAGGTCAGCTGCCGGCCGCCAGCGGCCCACGACCGAAGAGGGCTCGAGTGGGGGTCAGGTTCAGGTATCCAATGGCGCCGGCGTGGACCATGAGGCCCAGGATGCCTTTGCCATCGAACTCCCAGAGGATCCCCGAGACGACGGTGATGGCCAGCACCCCGGCGCTCAGCGCGATGGCCGCCGACCAGGCGTCTCTGCGCATAGACCATAGCCGCCAGGCCACGGCCGCACCGCCACCCGCAATGGCCAGGTAGCCAACGGCCATGCCCAGGTCCACGGCGGCCCAGTCCATCTCGTCGAACCGGGCGCGCCAGCCGAACCAGTACCAGAAGTCGGCGGCCACGCTCAGGCAGATGAGCGCGGTCAAGACCTCTACGATCACCAGCAGGACGATGCCGAATGGACGAGCCGCGGCTGCTCGGTAGCCAGGTGCGACGGGGCTCACGGTGCCGGATTGAGGCGGGGCAATCGGGGCCGCCGGCGGCGTTGGGTCGCCCGGTTGGGGCGGAGCGGCCAGAGCGGCGGGCTTGACGGCGCTGACCGTCGGATCCGCGTCATCGGCCGCGGTTATCGGCGGCTGGCCGAGCTGGGCGAGGAGCTTGTTCACCGCGTCGCGGCAGATGGTCCTCGGCAGCACGCCCACGATGCCCCCCGGCGCGATGGACTTGTTCTCGGGAATCAGGAACAAAGCGCCGATGCGGGCCGATAGTCGAGCATGGATGAAGCTCTCGACGCGAACCTGCTGGCCGGACTGCCGGACGACACACATCATCTGGCCAGTCAGCAGCCCCGAGCCGCGGACGTAGTGACGGCTCCCGTCCGGTTCCACCTCGTCAAGCCCGAAGCCGTTGGCGCCGGCCCACGCATCTGCGATGGGCGCGACTTCGAATGGAACCTGGAAGTCCCTGATCGACCGCTGTGCCACCTGGCCCTCCTGTCATGCACCGGCTTCTCGCAGTCCGACTCGACGGACCCACCAAGGTTAGCCAAACGGGTGGGCTCTTCGCTGCCCGCTCCTGAACGCAGGCTGCCGCCCGGCGAGCCGCGTGGTCTCCGCACCGAACGGCTTGACGGGAGTGGCCGCGGCCCTCGTCTCAGCCAGCGACCTGGCCCGCGCCTGAGGCACCCGCACGAGGGCGTTCTGGCGGCCCCGCGCTAGACTGGAGGCAAGTGGCTGCGCCCTGCTGCGGGTGCGCGACCCGGGGCGGTGCAGCCAGGTCCACGGTGCGCGTCACCAGGAGGCGTTCGGGATGGCCGCGACGTCCGAACCCCGGCTCAAGATCACCTACGCCACGCTGCGCAACGACAACGAGCAGCTCCACGCTTCCTACGACGCCGGTCTGGCCGTCGCCCGGGGCGAGCTCGGCCAGACCCACAGGCTGTTCATCGGCGGCAAATGGCGGCCGGCCAAGGAGGCCTTCGAGAAGCGCTCGCCGATCGACGGGTCGCTCGTGGGCACCTTCGCCAGGGGCACGCGCAAGGATGTCCGGGACGCCATCGCCGCGGCCCGCGCCGCGGCCCCCGGCTGGGCGGCCACTCCATGGCTGGAGCGAGTGGCAGTGATGCGCCGCATGGCGGACCTCATCAGCGAGCGGCAGATGGAGCTGGCCGCGCTGATGGCCATCGAGGTCGGCAAGAACCGCCTCGAGGCGCTGGGCGACACCGAGGAGACGGCCGACCTGATCCGCTACTACTGCGACCAGTTCGTGGCCAACGACGGCTTCGACCACCCCATGGGCAACCTGGGCGACGCCACGGTCCACACCCGCTCGGTGCTCAAGCCGCACGGCGTCTGGGCGGTGATCAGCCCCTTCAACTTCCCGCTCGCCCTCTCGGGTGGCCCCGCCGGCGGCGCGTTGGTGGCCGGCAACGCGGTG
Organism: uncultured Anaerolineaceae bacterium; assembly: GCA_964519845.1. Classification (GTDB taxonomy): domain Bacteria; phylum Chloroflexota; class Limnocylindria; order Limnocylindrales; family CSP1-4; genus Fen-1039. The sequence continues at coordinate 4,810 of CAZFLI010000105.1, forward strand.
GTCTACAAGCCCTCCAGCGATTCGCCGCTGTGCGGCGTCAAGCTGGCCGAGATCGCCGAGCAGGCGGGACTGCCGCCCGGCGTCTTCAACATGGTCAGCGGCCCGGGCGAGACGGTCGGCGTCGAGCTGGAGGAGAACGAAGGCATCGACGGCCTGCTCTTCACCGGCTCGTTCGAGGTCGGCTTCGACCACATCTTCAGGACCTTCAGCAAGCGCTACCCCAAGCCGGTGGTGGTCGAGATGGGCGGCAAGAATCCGGCCATCGTCAGCGGCCAGGCGGACCTGGAGGAGGCGGCCGAGGGCGTGATGCGCTCGGCCTTCGGCTACGGCGGCCAGAAGTGCTCGGCCTGCAGCCGGGTCTTCGTCCAGGAGGCCGTATTCGAGCCGTTCCTCGAGGCGCTGGCCGCCAAGGCGAAGGCGATCGTCGTCGGCGACCCCACCGACCGCAGGATCTGGCTCGGCCCGCTGGTCAACGCCGGGGCGGTGGCCAAGTATGACGCGGCAGTGGCTGAGGCGAAGCGAGACGGCAAGATCCGCTTCGGCGGCGAACATCTGCCCGGCCACGGCACGGACTTGTACGTCGCTCCCACCATCGTCACCGACCTGCCGCCCGACCACCGGATCTGGCGCGACGAACTGTTCGTGCCGCTGGTTGCGGTGGCTCCGTTCAAGACCCTGGACGAGGCGATCGCGCGCGCCAACGACACGATCTATGGCCTGACGGCCGGGTTCTTCAGTGAGGACCACGACGAGATCGAGACGTTCGAGCGGGCAATCCACGCCGGCGTGATCTACATCAATCGCCGGGCCGGCGCGACGACCGGTGCCTGGCCGGGCATCCAGCCGTTCGGCGGCTGGAAGGGCTCGGGCACAACCGGCAAGGCATCGGGTGGCCTGTACTACGTCCAGCAGTTCATGCGCGAGCAATCGCAGACCGTCGTGAGCTGACGATGGCCGAGGGCGAGGCGATCGTTCGCCCGGCTGAGTCTTCCGACGTAGCGGCCCTGGCCGAGCTGGCCGGCGAGTTGGGCTACCCGACCGAAGCGGCGGACCTGGCCCGCCGCCTGGCTGAGTTGCTCGCAGGCGACGACGTCTGGGTGGCCGAGCTGGACGGCCGGGTGGTCGGCTGGGCCCACTGCACGGTGCGCCGCTCGCTGGTCGTCGAGCCGCACATCGAGGTCATGGGCCTGGTCGTCGGCGAGGGCTGGCGCGGCCGGGGCATCGGTCGTCTGCTGATGGCGGCCGCGGACCGTTCCGCCCGGGCCCACGGAGTCTCGGTCATTCGTCTGCGTTCGAGCATCCATCGAGAGGGCGCTCACGCCTTCTACCTCGGGCTGGGCTACCGCGAGCACAAGCGCCAGGCCGTCTTCGTTCGAGAGGTCGATCGCTGACCCAGGCGCTTCCGGAGGTGGCGGCCGTCTCGGCTATACTGAAGGCCACTATCCAGGCTGCATAAACGGCATCCGCGCCGGGCGCGCCGCGTCGGGCACGCCGCGCCGCCGCCATGCCGTCGTGCCGCAGCAAGTCGAGGTGCACCGTGTCTTCGCTCGCAGAGGCCAACGTCCCGAACATCGTCACCGAGCTGCCCGGGCCCAAGGCCCGCGCCCATCTCGAGTTCGACAAGCAGTGGACCTCGCCCAGCGTGCCGCGCGCCTATCCGGTCGTCCCCGCCCGAGCCGAAGGCTGCGTGATCGAGGACGTTGACGGCAACCTGCTGCTCGACTTCAACGCCGGCATCGCCGTCACGTCCACCGGCCACTGCCACCCGGACGTGGTGCGGGCCATTCAGGACCAGGCCGGCAAGCTGATCCACTACAGCCCGGACTTCTACACGCCGAACTACGCGGAGACTTGCGCCGAGCTGGCTCGCATCGCACCGATGAAGGAGAAGTGCCGGGTCTTCCTCGGCAACTCCGGGACGGAGGCGGTCGAAGGCGCGATCAAGCTGGCCCGCCTGGCCACCGGGCGCCAGAACCTGGTCGCCTTCCTGGGCGCCTTTCACGGCCGCACGTACGGCTCGGTCTCGCTGACCGCCTCAAAGGCCAAGTACCACGCCGGCTTCG
>CAZFLI010000106.1:0-6853 GCA_964519845.1 uncultured Anaerolineaceae bacterium
TGATCCTGGTCCCCGACACCATCCAGAAGAAGGTGTACGAGGAGCAGATCGCGCCGAACATGCACGCCGGCCAGCTGCTCATGTTCGCCCACGGCTTCAACATCCGGTTCGATCGGATCAAGCCGGGGGCCGGCATCGACGTCGGCATGGTCGCCCCCAAGGGCCCCGGCCACCTCGTCCGCTCGGTCTACCAGCAGGGCGGCGGCGTGCCGGCGCTCTTCGCCGTCGAGAAGGACGAGACCGGCACCGCCCGCGCGCGCGTCCTCGCCTACGCCCGCGGCATCGGCGCCACCCGGGCCGGCGTCATCGAGACCACGTTCAAGGAAGAGACCGAAACGGACCTCTTCGGCGAGCAGACGGTCCTGTGCGGCGGCGTGACCGAGCTGATCCGCAACGGCTTCGAGACGCTCGTCGCGGCCGGCTACCAGCCCGAGCTGGCCTACTTCGAGGTCATGCACGAGCTGAAGCTGATCGTCGATCTGTTCTACCGCGGCGGCATGAACTTCATGCGCTTCAGCGTCAGCGACACGGCCGAGTACGGCGACTACGTCTCCGGCCCGCGGGTCATCGGCCCGCAGGTGCGAGCGGCCATGGAGCAGGTGCTCAAGGAGATCCAGGACGGGTCGTTCGCCGCCCGCTGGATCGCCGAGAACGAGGCCGGCCAGCCCGAGTTCAAGAAGATGCGCGAGAAGGGCCGCGACCACCAGATCGAGAAGGTCGGGGCCGAGCTGCGCGCCAAGATGCCCTTCCTCAATCCGGTCGTCATCGTCGACGGCCAGCCTCAGGCTGCCGCGAAGGACTAGCCGCGTTGCCGGGGCTCGGGTGGGTACTCCGCCCGAGCCCAACAGCCGAAGCCAGTGGAGACTCCCGTGACACAGCCCGCGCCTACCTACAACCTGGTCGTCGTTCCCGGTGATGGGATCGGCCCCGAGGTGATCAGTGGCGGGCGGCGTGTGATGGACGCCGCCGGCCGGCTCTTCGGCTTCGGCATCGAGTGGACGGAGATCCTCGTCGGGGGTGTCGCCATCGACGCCTACGGAACCGGCATCCGAGACGAAGACCTGGCCCTCTGCGCCGCCGCCGACGCGGTCTACTTCGGCTCCATCGGTGATCCTCGCTACAGCGACCCCAAGGCCAAGGTCCGGCCGGAGCAGGCCCTGCTGCGAATGCGCAAGGACCTGGCCCTCTACGCCAACCTTCGACCGGTCACGGTTCAGCCGATCCTGGCCGGCAGCTCGCCGGTCCGCGAGTCGCTGGTCAAGGACGTCGATCTGCTGATCGTGCGCGAGCTGACCGGCGGCCTGTACTTCGGCAAGCCGTCGGAGCAGCGGGTCACGCCTGCCGGGCGCGAGGTAGTCGACACCCTCACCTACACCGAGCACGAGATCCGCCGCGTCGTGAAGCTCGGCTTCGAGCTGGCCCGCGGCCGGCGCAAGAAGCTGACCAGCGTCGACAAAGCCAACGTCCTCGAATCGAGCCGCCTGTGGCGGACGATCGTCGAGGAGGTCAGACCCGAGTACCCCGACGTCGAGCTGGAACACCGGCTGGTGGACGCCTGCGCCATGTCGCTGGTCACCCGCCCGGCCCAGTTCGACGTGCTGGTCATGGAGAACCTCTTCGGCGACATCCTGTCGGACGAGGCGAGCGTCCTGGCGGGGTCGCTGGGGATGCTGCCCTCGGCCTCGCTGGGCGAGCGGCGCACGGCGCACGGGCTGTTCGGGCTGTACGAGCCGATCCACGGCTCGGCCCCGGACATCGCCGGGCAGGACATCGCCAATCCCCTGGCCACGATCCTCTCCGGAGCCATGCTGCTGCGCTGGTCGCTGGGGCGGGCCGACGCGGCCGAGGCGATCGAGAAGGCGGTGACGGCGACGCTGGCCGCCGGCCACCGAACGCCTGACCTGGTGGCGGCGACCGGCGAGCAGCCGGGAACGAAGAAGGTGGGCACGCAGGCCATGGCCGACGCGGTCGTGGGGGCACTGGAGGCGGCACGATGAGCAGCTCGGACGGCGACCACGTAGTCCTGTACGACACGACCCTGCGCGACGGCACTCAGCGCGAGGGCCTGATCGTCTCGCTGGCCGACAAGATCAAGATCGCCCGCCGCCTGGACGAATTCGGCATCGCCTACATCGAGGGCGGCTGGCCGGGCTCGAACCCCAAAGACGTCGACTTCTTCGAGGCCGCCGGATCGATCGCCTGGAAGAACGCCAGGATCGCCGCCTTCGGCTCCACCCGCCACCGCAGCCACCGCGCCGACGCCGATCCGAACCTGCTGGCCATCGTCGCCGCCGAGACGCCGGTGGTCTGCATCTTCGGCAAGAGCTGGCTGCTCCACGTGCGCGAGGTCCTTCAGGCCAGCCCGGAAGAGAACCTGGCCATGGTGGCCGATTCGGTGGCCTTCCCCAGAGCCGCCGGTCGGGAGTTGGTCTACGACGCGGAACACTACTTCGACGGCTACAAGGATGATCCGGCCTATGCCCTGGCGACTCTCCGGGCGGCCCGAGACGCCGGCGCCGCGACCCTGGTCCTGTGCGAGACCAACGGCGGAGCCCTGTCCGACGAGGTCGCGGCGATCACCCGGGCGACCATCTCCGCGTTGGCGGAAGACGGCGGGCCGGAGGTCGTCTGGGGCATCCATTGCCACAACGACTCGGAGCTGGCCGTGGCCAACTCACTGGCCGCGGTGACGGCCGGCTGCCGCCACGTCCAGGGCACCATCAACGGCTACGGCGAGCGTTGCGGCAACGCCAATCTGGTCAGCATCCTGGCCGACCTCGAGCTCAAGACGGAGTTTGCGCCGGTCCCGTCCGGCCGCCTGGGTGAGCTGACGGAGCTCTCCCGCTACGTCGCCGAGATCGTCAACATCGCCCCGGACGACCACCAGCCCTACGTCGGCCGCTCGGCCTTCGCCCACAAGGGCGGCGTCCACGGGGCCGCGACGGCACGCGCAAGCAGCGCGTACCAGCACATCGACCCCAGCCTGGTCGGCAACGTCAGCCGCCTGGTCGTCAGCGAGCTGGGCGGCAGGGCCAACACTCAGCTGCGCGCCGAGCAGCTCGGCCAGCAGCTCGACGACGTCGACCCGAAGGTTCTGAGCCAGGTCATCAAGCAGCTCGAGGCCGAGGGGCTGGCTTTCGAGGGCGCCGAGGCCTCGTTCGAACTGCTGGTGCGGCGCCACAAGTCCGGCTACGCGCCGCCCTTCGAGCTGTGCGACTACACCGTCCTGGTAGAGCAGCGGGGCGGCTCCGAGCTGCTGGCCGAAGCCACCGTCAAGGTGGAAGTGGCCGGCGAAGTACTCCACACCGCCGCCGACGGCAACGGCCCGGTCAACGCCCTGGACACGGCCCTGCGCAAGGCCCTTGGCGCCTTCTACCCGCAGCTCGACGCCGTTCACCTGGTCGACTACAAGGTCCGAATCCTCGACAGCGAGGAGGCCACCGGCGCCCAGACGCGGGTCATCATCGACTCGGCCAACGGCATCCTCGAGTGGTCCACAATGGGCAGCGGGACGAACATCATCGCCGCCAGCTGCCAGGCGCTGTGCGACTCGCTCGAGTACGCGATCTGGAAGACCGGTGCGGAGGTGCGGCGGCGCGACGAACGCCACTTCACGACCGCGGCGCCCGGCAACGGCAAGTAGCGGCCCCGATACAGTCCGAGGAGGTTGGATGGCATCGCCGCAGACGAGCGCACCGCGGGTCGCCTTCCAGGGCGAACCCGGCGCCTTCAGTGAGGACGGCGTCCTGTCGGCTTTCGCCGCGCCTTCGGCCGTGGCCCTGCCCACCTGGCGGGCCGTCTTCGAGGCCGTCGACACCGGCGAAGTCGAGGCCGGGGTCGTGCCGATCGAGCGCTCCGCCGGCGGCAGCGTGCGCGAGATCTACGATCTGCTCTTCGAGTTCGATGAGATTCGCATCGCGGCCGAAGTGACCGTGCCGGTTCATCTGGCCCTGCTGGCCATGCCCGGTCAGACGATCGAGCAGATCGAGCGGGTGTACAGCATCGCCCAGGCGCTCGACCAGGCAGATGCCTTCCTGCGCTCGCGGCCGTGGCAGGTCATGACCAGCTACAACACCGCCGGCGCGGCCAAGGCAATCGCCGACAAGGCGGAGATGGGCGCGGCCGCCATCGCCTCGCCGCGGGTGGCGCCGATCTACGGCCTGGAAGTGCTGGCCGGCGACATCCAGACCGGCGCCGCCAACCGGACCCGCTTCGCCGTCCTGGCTCGCGATCCGCTGCCCGACGGCCGGCTGGCCCCCGCCACCGTCTCGGGGCCGCTCAAGACGACCCTTGTCTGGGCGGTGCGCAACGTGCCGGGCAGCCTGTACCGGTGCCTGGGCTGCTTCGCCGAGCGCAAGGTCAACCTCTCGCGCCTGGAATCGCGGCCCAGCCGCGGGGTGCGCTGGGAGTACGTCTTCTGGGCGGATCTCGATTCGGATCCGGCTCAGCCGGATTGCGCGGCCGCCCTCGCCGCTCTCCTGCGGGAAGCGGTGATGGTGCGCGTCGCAGGCGTCTACCACCGCGCGGCCGAGGAGTAGCGCTAGAGCTTCGGCGGGCCTCGGCGAACGCGGGCCACGAGATCTTCCACGCGCCGCCGGTTCCTGGAGCCCGCGGGAACATCCAGTCTGGCGCGGGCACCGCTGGGACCAAAGTACTATCAGCGCTCCGCCGATCTTCCTACGCAGGATCACCTACCCGGCACCTTGTCGGCCCCTCCTTCGAGGTATCAACTAGGACGAGAAGGGTGGGCGATTGTGGCTGGCCGGCTCCCCGGCTCGGAGCCAGCGTCCCGCCAAGTAGCGGTCGCTCTGAATGCGGGCGTCCACCAACCCCGATCGACAGCAGACCAGAGTCAAGGAGAAAAAGTGGAGAAGCACATCAGCAAGCGGAGAGCGGTCCCCGTTGTGGCCGCCTTGCTCGCACTCATCGTCGCCAGCGGTGTCGCCTATGCGTACTGGACATCGAGCGGTTCCGGCACCGGAACCGGCAGCACTGCCGCCGGCGTCACGACCCTGACCGCCACTTCGGCCGCGCTCAACCCGATGTACCCGGGCGACAGCCCTCAGGATATCGTCATCACCGTCAACAACCCCTCGACCCAGACGGTCTACGTCACGAGCGTGTCCGCCGTCGTCGTCGACACCACCAATGCCGGCTGCACCGCGGCCGATTTCACGATCGTGGGGAGTCCCGTGGCCGTTGGCGCGCAGATCGCCGCCTCGGGCAACCTTGTCCTGACGGGCGCCTACACCCCACCGACAATCCAGTTCAACAACACGGGCGCCAACCAGGACGCCTGCAAGAGCGTCACGGTCAACCTCGGTTTCTCGATCTCCTAGCGACACGGCATGGAAGGGCGGTCCCAGCTGGGCCGCCCTTCACCCGGCGATCGCCCGCGACGGCGATCGAGGGGACGCCGAGAGGATTCGACCTTGATCGGAGAGCGCTCCACAGAAGCTCCCCGGAAGGACAGGCTGCGGCGCGGCCTCCTTCTGCTTCTCCTCCTGCTCGTCCCGTTCGCGCTGGGGGGAATCTCAGTGGGCTGGTTGCGTGGCACGCCCGAAGCCGGCCCGCCGGGCACGTCCTTCATGGCGTCCGCGACTGCGAGCCAGTCCGGCGAGAGTCCGGGTGCCTCGCAAGTCGCGCTGACCCCGCCGCCGACCCCGCCGCCGAGCCCGCTGCCGTCGGCGAGTGGGGGTGGAGCCGGCTCGGCCCAACTGGGTGACGCCGGCTTCACAATCTCTGGCAGTGTGGGCAACCTCTCTCCGGGCGTGGCGACGCCGATCCGGCTCACGCTGACGAACCCGAATGGCGTCCCCATCTACGTCACTGCCCTGACTGTGACCTTGGCCCCGGACAGCACTCCACCCGGCTGCAGCAGCGCGAGCAATCTCCAGGTCACCCAGTCGAATGCGTCAGGTGCCGACCCGATCGTCATCGCCGCGAATAGCAGCATGACCCTGGTGGCTGCGCCGCGCGCGCCGCAGATAAGGCTTCTCAACCTGCCCGGAGTGAATCAGGACATCTGCAAGAACAAGAGTTTCGCCCTGACCTACAGCGGGAGTGCCCACTCATGAGCGCGGAGGCCGCGTCGCGCAAGCGGCGGCAGCCGTTCGGGACCAGCGGGTGGCTCTCCGTGCTGAGTGGCCTAGTGATGGCGCTCATGCTGGTCGGGAGCGTCGAAGCGTACTGGACAGCGAGCGGCATGGGTATCGGCAGCGCCAACGCCGGAACGCTCTCGACTCCCTCGCTCAACGCCAGTCCGGGAGCGGGTACGGCGACCCTCACCTGGACCGCCGTAACGCCGCCGGGAGTGGGCTCTCTCGCCTACTACGTGCGACGGAACGGAGGCAACCCAGCCGGCGACTGTCCGATCCAGGCCGCGCCGACTTCGGTGCTGACCTGCACCGACAGCGGACTGAGCCAGGGCACCTACACCTACACGGTGACGGCCGTCTGGCAATCCTGGACGGCGACCAGCCCGCAGGCACAGGTCATCCTCGCCTCCGGTGCGCTCGACCACTTCGTGCTATCGGCCGCGACGACGACCCCTACCGCGGGCCAGGCCGACAACCTGACCATCACGGCTCTGGACGCGGCCGCCAACACCGTGACCGCCTATACGGGCTCCAGGTGCCTAACATTCCTCGGCCCGGGGGTGAGCCCGGACGGCACCGCCCCGCTCTACCCGGCCCAGGGCTCCTGCTCCGCCGGCCAGAGCGCCGTCACCTTCACCAGCGGCGTCGCGGCCGCCGTCCCGGTCACCCTCTATCGGGCCGAGACCGTGAGTATCATCGTGAGCGACGGCAGCGGCTACAGCAACGGAGCCGGCCTCCCGGTCACCGTCGGCCCG
>CAZFLI010000107.1:0-6809 GCA_964519845.1 uncultured Anaerolineaceae bacterium
TCTCGATGGCGTGGTGCAGGATCTCGTCGATCAGGCCCATCGCGTTCAGCTCGGCAGCGTGGACCACGCGATCGGGGTAGCGCCGGCGATCGACCCGCTCGTTCATCAGCCGGGCGAAGGCGCGCGAGGCCGGGAAATCCGGCAGGATCACGTTGCCGCTGGTCTGGAACAGGGCGCGGTCGAACTCGTAGTGCGTGCGCGCCGCCCTGGAGATATGGAACTCGAATGCCACCGTCTCTTGCTCCGACCGTCGGGCGCCGACGCTCTACCCGATCCGCCGGGGCCCGGGCCGGAGTCTAACAGGCCCCCAGGCGGGCTCCCTCCCTCGTTCGCTCAGGCGAGATAGCGGATCCACAGGTAAACGGTCGAGATGGTCAGCGATTCGACGACCACGACCGAGCCGTACTTCATGAAGTCGAAGAAGCGGATCGGGTAGCCGGCTCGCTTGGCCAGGTTGGCCACGACCACGTTGGCCGAGGCACCGACGATCGTCAGGTTGCCGCCCAGACAGGCCCCCAGGGCCAGCGACCACCACAGCGGCTCGGCAGGCAGGCCCGAGCGCGCCAGCTCATCCACCACCGGGATGGCCGTGGCGGTGTAGGGGATGTTGTCGACGATGGCCGAAGCCAGAGCCGAGAACCACAGCACCCCGATGGTGGCCAGGGTGGCGTTGCCGCCCGTGGCGTCGGCAAGGGAGCGGGCGACACTGCCGACGATGCCCGTGTGGACGATCGACTCGACGAGCACGAACAGGCCCACGAAGAAGAACAGGGTGGACCACTCCACCTCCGTCAGGGCCTCGTGCGGGTCCACCCGCCCGGCCAGCATGAGCGCCGTCGCGCCCAGCAGCGCGATCGTGGCTACCTCCATGCCGAGGGCGGAGTGGAGCAGGAAGGCCACCATCGTGGTGCCGACGACGACCAGGCTCACGATCAGCAGCCGCAGATCGCGGATGGCGCGGCGCGCGCTGAGAGACAGCACCACTGCTCTCTGCTCGCTGTCCACCTCCATGTCGCTGCCGAAGAAGAAGCGCAGCGTGATCAGGAAGACGATCAGGGTCAGCACCACCACGGGCCCCAGGTTGTACAGGAAGGCCCCGAAGTCCAGCCCGGCGTGCGAGCCGATCAGGATGTTGGGCGGATCGCCGATCAGGGTGGCCGTGCCGCCGACGTTCGAAGCCAGGATCTGGCTGATCAGGAACGGGTAGGGGGAGACGCGGAGCATCTGGGCGATCGACAGGGTGACGGGAGCCAGCAGAACGACCGTAGTCACGTTGTCCAGGAATGCCGACAGGAACGCCGTCACGACGGCCAGGATGACCAGCAGGCTGAACGGCCGGCCGCGGGAGAGCTTGACGGCCCGGATGGCGACCAGCTCGAAGAAGCCGGTCTGGGCCATCACCCCGGCCATGACCATCATCCCTGCCAGCAGGAAGATGACGTTGAGGTCGATCGCGGCAAAGGCCTCCTCCTGGCTCACCACGCCCAGGGCGATCGTGCCGAGACCGGCGGCAAGCGCGATCAGCGTCCGATCGAAACGCTCGGTCGCGATGAGCGCGTAGGCCGCGACGAAGATAACGCCGGCGATCCAGGGATCCATCGTCCTCCTACAGCGTCGGCTGGTGGGCCGCTTCCAGGGCCTCGTTGTAGATGGCCGCTCCGTCGGTGCGTCGGGACGGTGACGACATTATGGACAGGTCGGCGGCCAGCCGGTGCTCCAGGTCGGGGCTCGTCCCCGCGTCCATCGACCGCGCTGCCTTGGCCGCGCAGAGCATCACGTGCTTGGTCTCGGGCCGGACCGGGTCGTCCCAGAACCAGCCGTCGCTGGCGAACATGGCCAGCCGCCAGCGCTGCGCGTCGAGGAGCGCGAGCAGCGTGGCGCGATCCCGGGGAGTGGCTTCGGGGAGATGTCGCGCCGCGAATGCCTCGGCCGATTCCGCGCCGAAGACCACATCCACGTACTCGTCGCGTGCCCGCCACAACGCCGCCGGCTCCATGAAGCCCCTGGCCCGCTCCTGGGCCAGAATGTCGATGCCGGCCGCCAGCCGTTCCAGCGCCGAGCGAAGCGGCCCCTTCCAGCGGCCGTCGGCGGCGTCGGGACACTCGGCGCTCCAACGCAGCACGCCGTGGTGGCAGCTCCACGAGGTCCGCTCCACGATGCGCGCCGGGCGCAGCCGGGCGGGCGGCGCGGCGCAGACGGCACGGCCGACGGTCGTGACGTCGAAGGGCCGGTCCGGGGCGTCTGGGCCGGGGTTCACCAGGCGCGCCAGGAACAGGTCGCGGAACTTCTGGTGGTGGCCGTACAGTTCGCCGTCCGTGGCGATCGTCGCCAGGTAGGGCGTGCCGTCCGGGAAGCCGGGCCCGGCCAGCCGCGGCGCGACGAGGTCGCGGGCGAAGGCGTCGGCGTCGGTTGTTGCGCCGCCGTCGAACGAGACCGCGCTGGACAGCCCCGAGTCGTAGAAGACCACGGCCAGGGAGCGGCCACTCCCCAGATCCACCCGGTACGGGCGGCGCGTGTCGAGCCGGGCGTCGGCGGCCTGCCAGGGGGCCAGAATGGTGAAGCGGACGCCCTCCTCGACCAGGATGCGCAGGCTGGGCAGGTCCACGGCCGTCTCCGGCAGCCACATGCCGGTGGCCCGGCGCCCGAAGCGCAGCTCGAAGTCGCGCAGGCCCCAGCGGATCTCCGTCCGCCGGTCGGCCATCGATGCCAGCGGCAGGATGGTGTGGTTGTAGGCCTGGGCCATGGCGCTGCCGCAGGCGGGATCCGGGCCGGCGGCGCCCGCCGCGTCGGCCGCCACGAACCCCCGGTGGGTGGCCGCGTCGTGCTCGGCCAGCCAGTCGGCCAGAGTGGGCCCCAGGTCGAACGAGAGGTGAGCCAGACTGCCCCGCTTCGCGTTGGGCTTGTAGCACTCGGCGTCGATGCGGGCGTTCCAGTCTCGGAACGGAGCCGCGCCGGCCTCCGGCGCGATCTCACCGCTGAACGGGTCACGCCGTTCCGGCTGATAGAAATGGCCGTGAACGGCCAGCATCGGTCGGCTCACACGCGCGATGGTATCCGAGACGGCGCTCGGGCGGCCGGTCAGGCTTCTTCGCTCGCGTGGTCGATCGACTGGACGGCCCGGAAGCGGATCGTGCGGGTGGCGGTCTCGCCCGGGGCAAGCGAGATCGGCCAGCGGGCCAGCAGAGAGCTGCCCTGGTAGACGCGCTCGAAGCCGGCCTCGGAATTAGAGACTGTCTCCACCGGATACCAGGTCAGGCGGGCGGAGGGCTCGACAGCGGCGCTGATCTTCACGCCTTCGTGGTCGTTGCCGAAGGCCAGCTTGGACGCGGTCTCCAGATCGCCGCTGCCATCGTGGGGCTCGCGGACGCCGCCCGGCAGCTCGTAGAAGGCCGATGGATTGTGGCCGCCTCCCAGCAGGTTGACGTTCCACTCGATGGCCAGCTCGAAGGCGAGTTCCGTCTGGCCCGTGTTCTCCAGGCCGACGACCAGCTCGAGCGTGGGCACGCGGCGGTTGCCGCCGAAGGCGAACATCTTCTCCACGGTCAGCGATCGAGTGTGGGTGTCGGCCCGGACGGACTTGCCCCGTCGCACCGCGCCGCTCGATCGAACCTCGCCCAGCCGCCGGAGAGTGACGGCTCCGTCTGCCAGATCGGCGACCTCGTACGGCTCCTCGGCGAAGTCGCCCAGGTCCTCCCAGTCGCCGGCGGCCAGCTGCTCGCCCGTCACGGCACTACCGGACGCGAGCAGGTAGACCTGGCCGCTGCGCCGCTCGTAGCGGTCGTAGTGGAGCAGCTCCACCAGTCCCGGCTCCTTGACGCTCACGATCTCGTGGATCGTCTTGGGCGCGCCGCCCTCGTCCGCGACCTCCGTTTCGGGCCGGCCGGGCGACCGCCCACCGGCCGCCTTCTCGTGGTCGATCAGCTGCTCGTGGTAGGCCTCGTGCCGCCGTCGCATGACCGATGCCAGGGCCATGCGGCTGGCCCGCAGGTCCCACGACGAGATGCCGGCCCCTTCGGCCGGTTCAATCACCACCGTCTGGGAGGGAGTGGCGACGTACACTTCGTCCAGTGCGTCCAGGTCCGTGTCCGCCAGGCGTGCCCCGTAGGGCTGCCCGCCGGCCGCGGCTTCGGCCGTGTCGGCCAGGTCCTCGGCTGCGATCAGGTGCGACAGCGTGGCCATGCGCATGTGCGGGAGGTAGATCCCGCCGAAGAGCCCGTGCCAGTAGCAGTCGTTCGACTGGCCCTGATAGAGGTGGTCCAGCGCCCGCACCCGCGCCGCCTCGGAGTTGGCTCCCGCGCCGGGGATTCCGGCCCTCGACTCCGCCATGGCCGCCACCTTGCCGGAGGTCCGCAGCATCTGCTTGTGCAGGTCGTTGATCTCGCGGTAGCGCGCGGTGAAGTTGCGCCAGAAGCCGCCGCGCAAGTAGCGCGCCGCGGGATCGTCCCTGTCGCGCGCCTCGGCCAGGAGGCGGACGAAGACCGGGGTCTCGTTCGGGGGCAGAACCCACTCGGTCATCTCCATGTACGAGCAATCCGGCACGTACACGCGAGTCGTGGGCGGGTGGCTCTCGAGCCACTCCGAGGGGGTCACGGTGGCCAGCCAGTCCGAGCTCTCGAGCGCCTCGAACAGGCGCTCCACCCAGCGCTCGCGGCTCCAGCAGTACTCGAACGTGCCCGGCCACGAGCCGAACTTCTCGCCGTCGTCGCCCATCACGCCCACGAACCGCCCATCCGGCGTGACCCGCGCGCGGAGGTAGCTCATCAGGTTCTCAACCGGCTTGAAGGGGATGTGGTAGCGCAGGCCCATCTCGGTGCCGAAGACGGTCAGCCGCCGGCCCCGGTCGTCCGTGGTGAAGGCCGTCCACATCTCGTCCTCGGGGACGGAGGCACCGCGGAGGTGGTTGTCGTCAAGGACCGTCCAGGCGTAGCCGGCCGCGGCGAGGTCGAACGGCAGCGACGGCTCCCAGACGCGCTCGGCCAGCCAGGCCCCGGCCGGCCGCCGCCCGAACAGGCTCTCCAGTTCGTCCGCCATCCGCGTCAGCTGGCCGTGGCGGTCGCGATCGGGCAGCGTTATCAGGATCGGCTCGTAGTAGCCGCCGCCCAGGATCTCCACCTGGCCTCGCTCGACGAGCGCGCGGACGCGATCCAGCGCCTCCGGCCGGTTGGCCGCCAGCCACTTCAGCAGCGGCCCCGTGTAGTGCAGCCCCAGACGCACCGCCGGGTGGCCCTCCAGGGCGCCGAGCATCGGCTCGTAGGCGTGCTCGTAGACGTCCTCGATCACCCAGCCGAAGTTGCCGACCGGCTGGTGGTTGTGGATGACCAGCGCGAGCGAGACGCGGCCGGCTGTGCTCAAGCCGGCCCTGCCTCGGCGGCCCCTGCCTCGGCGGCCCCTGCCCCTCGCTCCGCGGCCGGCAGGTACATCTGGTCCACGTACTCGTGCAGCATTCGCAGCGTCGAGAACTGCCAGATCGTGCTGGAGATCGAGCGGCCCATCTGGGCCACCCAGTCGGCCGGTACGCCGGCTTCGTCGCGGGCGTAGTAGAGCGGCACCACGACCTCCTCCAGCAGCCGGTACAGGTCCTGCGCGTCGGCCGCGTCCTGGGCCCCTTCGTCGGGGTTGGTCTCGCGTCCGCCGATGGCCCAGCCGTTGTCGCCGGTGTAGCCCTCATCCCACCATCCGTCCAGGACGGACAGGTTCACCACGCCGTTCACGGCGGCTTTCATGCCGCTCGTGCCGGACGCCTCGAGCGGGCGGCGCGGGTTGTTCAGCCAGACATCCACGCCCTCGACCAGGAAGCGGGCCACCCGCAGGTCGTAGCCCTCCATGATGAAGACCCGTCCTCGCATCTGCGGCGATCGCGAGCGCATGAAGATCTCCTCGATCACCTGCTGGCCGGGGCGGTCGGCCGGGTGGGCTTTGCCGGCGAAGACGATCTGGACGGGTCGCTGCTCGTTCCACACCAGACGTGCCAGTCGCTCCATGTCGGAGAAGATCAGCGCGGCTCGCTTGTAGGTGGCGAAGCGTCGAGCGAAGCCGATGGTGAGCGTGCCGACGTCCAGGACGGATTCCAGCTCCTCCAGCACCGCCGGCGCTTCGCCGTGGCGGGCGAACTGGTGGCGCAGCCTGTTGCGGGCGAAGATCATCAGTTCCAGCTTCTGGCGCTGATGAGCCTCCCAGACCTCGCCGGGCGGGATCGAGTCCAACTTGTCCCGGAACCCAGCGCCACCGTCGAGCACGTCCAGGTCGACCAGGCGAGTGTCGAAGCCGCGCTCGAACAGATCGCCCATCGGCTGCCCGACCCAGGTCGGGACGTGGACGCCGTTGGTGACGGCCAGGATGGGGCTGCCGCCAAGGCCCTGCCAGGTGTTGTTGGCGGTCACGGAGTGCAGCTTGCTGACGGCGTTGGCCGCGCTGGAGAGCCGCAGCGAGAGAGCGGTCATGTCCAGCTGGCGGGTGTCGCCGTCGATGCCGCGGGCCAGCTCCAGGACCCGCTCGATCGGGATGCCCCCGACCTCCGGCTTGTCCTCCTCCGGCTGGCTGCGGCCCTCGCACAGGGGCCCGGCCACGCGCCGGACCAGGTCGGCGTCGAAGCGCTCGTTGCCGGCGGCCACCGGGGTGTGGATGGTGAAGACCGAATTGGCCCGAACGCGGGCCAGGGCCTCTTCCACGGCCACTCCCTCGGCCACCAGGGCGCGGGCACGCTCCACCAGCAGGAAGGCAGAGTGGCCCTCGTTCAAGTGCCAGATCGCCGGCCGGATTCCCAGCGCATCGATGGCCCGCACCCCGCCGGCGCCCAGCACCAGCTCCTG
>CAZFLI010000108.1:0-6739 GCA_964519845.1 uncultured Anaerolineaceae bacterium
AGGGCCGCTCGTATCAGGGAAGCCGGTGCGAAACCGGCGCTGTCGCGCAACTGTGAGCGAGGAGCGGCTGGCCAGGTGCCACGGGGCGAAGAACCCGGAAGGCGGCCAGCAGCGACGATCCGCAAGCCAGGAGACCTGACCGAACGGCGCACGTCACCCACCTGCGCGCAACGGTTGGGGTGGCCTCCGGCGGCGAGGTCCCCTCCGGCAGGCGGGCCAGGCCGCCGGAGGAGCAATGCGAATACGGCTCGTCGCCAGCGCGCTACTGGCGATCTTCCTCTCCTGGCCGCTGGGTCTTGCGGCGCTTCCACTTCTCGTGCCCCCGGTTCAGGCTGCCGAACCGGCCGATTCCGATCGCGCCGCGGCGGCGCTCCAGTACCTCTGGACCGCCCAGCTGGCCGACGGCTCCATCGACGGCTCGATCGGCGAGACGGCCGACTTCGTCTTCGGGACGGCGGCGGCCGGCTTCGACCCCGCGACGCTGCGGACCTGCGACGGCTCCGGCGGCGCGCTCGACTTCCTGGCCGCCGCCTCCGACGCGGCCGCCTCCGACGCCGCGAAGACCGGCAAGGCCGTGCTGGCGGTCGTGGCCGCCGGCGAGGATCCTTCCGCCTTCGTGGGGCGGGACCTGCCGGCCCGCCTCGACGCCCTCTATCACTCCGACACGGGCTCCTACGGCGACGGCTCGACCTTCGCCCAGTCGTTCGCCGTTCTGGCCGTGGAAGCCGCGGGTGGCTCGGCGCCGGCCGAGGCAATCACGCGGCTGCAGGCCCTCCAGGGTTCCGACGGGAGCTGGAGCTACGGCTCCGCCGCCCCGGCCCCCGGCGAGGGCGACAGCAATTCAACTGCGATCGCCCTGATGGCCCTGGCCGCCGCGGGCGACCATTCGGCCGAGGCAGCCGCCCTGACCTACCTGCACTCGCAGCAGATGACCGACGGCGGCTTCGCCTACCAGAACCCCTCGCCCTGGGGCCCGGCCATCAGCGATCCCGATTCGGACGCCATCGTGATCCAGGCGCTCGTCGCGGCCGACCAGGATCCCGAGGCTGCCGCCTGGCTCCAGGGCGCCGGTTCGGTCCTGACGCACCTGCGCTCGACCCAGGGCGCCGACGGCGGCTTCGCCTATCCGGGTATGAGCGAGAGCGCCTTCACCACCAGCCAGGTGCCGGCTGCGCTGATGCGCGCGCCTTACGCCGGGCACGTGTCGTTCGTGGCCGGCCGGAGCCTGCCGGCGATCGCCTGCCCCACGCCCACGCCCACCCCTACGCCGACTCCGACGCCCGCGCCGAGCGCGACGCCCAAGCCGACGCCCAAGCCGACGCCCAAGCCGACCGCCCACCCGACGCCTCAGCCATCAACCGCCGACGAGCCAGCTGCGCAAACGAGCCCGACGGGGCCCGCTCCAACGGCGCAGCCGAGCCCGACCGCCGTACCGACTCAGACCGCCCTGCCGAGCCCGATCGACCAATGGACCCCCGTGCCGGCCCCGGGAGGGAGTGGCGACGGAGACTCGGCTGACGCGACTCTCGTCTATCTGGCGACTGCGGCCGTGGCTCTGGCCGTCGTCGCCGGCGGCGGCTGGGTCCTCATGAACAACTCGGGGAGGCGATGACGATGCGCGCTCTGCGCAATCTGGCCGCGGCCCTAGCTGTGGCCTCGGCAGTCGGGCTCGCTTCGCTGGCGCCGCAGTCTCCCGCCGTCGAATCCTGTGCCGCGGCCGGCCCTCACCGGGCCGGACTCGTCATCCAGCACGGCAACGGCTCGGTCGTGACCCGCTGCGTATCATTCGCTGCGGACACGATCAGCGGCGAGGAGTTGCTGAATCTGTCGGGCATCGCCCTGTCGACCCAGACCTTCGGCGGCTTCGGAGTCGCCGTCTGCGCCATGGACGGTGAGCCGACCCGCTACCTCGAGTGTCCCGACAAGGACCGCTACTGGGCCTTCTTCGTCTCGCGGGCCGGGGCCGCCTGGCAGCTCTCTGCCGTCGGCGTCTCCGCCGTGGAGTTGCGCGACGGCGACCTGGCGGGATTCCGGTACGTGCCCGTCGGCGGAGTGCCCGACGTGCCGGTGCGCCCGGCCGGCGTCTGTGCGGCCCCGACTGAGGCCCCGCCGGCCCCGACCCCGGCGGTCGCGGCCTCGGCTTCGGCCGTGGCTTCGGCCGTGGCTTCGGCCGTGCCGAGCGACTTGGACACATCTGCCTCACCGGCCACCACGGCCACCGTCCGGCCGTCGGCCCCCGCCTCGCCTTCGCCTGCCACGCCGCCCACCGCGCCGCCGTCCGCGCCACCATCCGGCCCCGACCCCGGTCTCCTGGCCGCCGCGGTCGCCGGCGGCACCCTGGCCGGGCTGGCCGTCCTGCGGATCATGTCGGCCGGCCGCCGCGCGCCATGACCGCCATCGCCGCGCCGGCTGCCGGCTCGTCCGACCGCCTGGCCCCTCGGGCCTGGCTCGCCTGGTCCCTGGCCGCCGTCACCGTCGCCCTCATCTCGAGCAATCCCGTCTACCGCGGCCTGGTGGCGCTGGTGGCCCTCAACGTGGTCCTGGCCTGGCAGCCGCCCGGCCGCAGCCTCCGCCCGCTGGCCGTGGCCCTGACGCTGGCCGCGTTGCTGGCCGCGCTCATCAATCTGTTGCTCGGCCATACCGGCGCCGGCGTGATCGCCGATCTCCCGGATTGGCTGCCCCTGATCGGCGGGCCGATCACCGTCGAGTCGGCGGCCTACGGCGCCACCGTGGGGCTCGGCCTGGTGGCCGCGCTGCTGGCCGTGGCGCCCCTGTCCACGGTCCTGCACGCCCACGAGGTCGTCGACGCGTTGCCGGCCCGAATGGAGCGCACCGGGATCGCCGTCGCCTCGTCGCTCAATCTCGTCTCGGGCTTCGGCCGGACCTACACCGAGGTCAGCGACGCACAGCGAATGCGGGGCTGGCGGCCACGCGGCATTCGGTCCTGGAACGAGGTCCTGGTGCCGGTCGTGCTGACGGCAATCGAGGACTCGGTTCGACTGGCGGAGGCGATGGAGGCCCGGGCGTTCGGCGCGGGTCGCCGGTCGAGCTTCGCGTCGTCGCCCTGGGACGCTCGGTCGATCGCCGTGGTCCTGGGCGCTCTGGCCTCGGCCGCGGCTTTCGTAGCGGCGCGCCTGGCCGGCCTTGAGATGGATTGGTACCCGTACCCGAACCTGGCCGCGCCGGAGATCCAGCCGCTGCTGGTGGCGGCCTGCCTGCCGCTGGCGCTGCCGGCGCTGGGGGGAGCGGGCCGATGATCGCCCCTGGACCTCTCGCCGCTCCGGTCGCCCGCCTCGAGCGGGTCACCTATCGCTACCCCAACCGGGAGGGACCGTCGCTGCGCGAGGTCGACCTCTCGATCGACCCCGGGCTGACGCTGGTGTCCGGCGACTCCGGCGGCGGCAAGTCCACCCTGCTGCGGGTCTTCAACGGCCTGGTGCCGCAGTTCCACGGCGGCCGCATCTCCGGGCGCGCCCGCGTCGCCGGGATGGACCCGTTCCGCGACCCGGTGCCGCGGCTGGCGCAGCGAGCCGGGCTGGTATTCCAGGATGTGGAAACGCAATCGGTCTACGGGACGGTGGAGCGGGAAGTCGCCTTCGGCCTGGAGAACCTGGGCCTCTCGCGGGCGGCGATGAGGGAGCGGATCGACGAAGCGGTCACGGCCCTGGGAATCGAGCAGCTGCGGGGGCGGAGTCTCGCTACGCTCTCCGGCGGGGAGCGGCAGCGAGTGGCGCTGGCGGCCGTCCTGGTGCTGCGCCCCAGCCTGCTCGCCCTGGACGAGCCGACCTCGCAACTCGATCCCGGCGGCGCCGCCTCGGTCCTGGCCTGCTGCCGCGCCCTGGTGGACCGCGGCCATGCCGTCGTCGTGGCCGAACACCGCCTGGAGACACTCGGGCCGGCTGCCGATCGAATCGTTCGGCTCGAGGACGGACGCGTTTCGACCGCCGACGGCCCGTTTCGACCGCCGGCCGGCCGCCCCTCGCCCGGCTCTGCCTCGAGCCGCGGCCATGCCCGCGACGTCGGCCCCGCCTGGGACCTGCGTGAGGTGTCTGCGGGTCCCGCCGGCGAGGCCGTGCTGGCCGGCGTGAACCTGGCCGGGGCCCGGGGGGAGGTCGTGGCCCTGGCCGGGCCCAACGGCTCGGGCAAGACGACCCTGCTGCGCACCATCGCCGGGCTGCTGGCGCCTCTTTCGGGCTCGGTTCGCCGCCCCGACGGCCGGACAGCCTACCTGCCACAGAACCCCGGCGCCCTGCTGCATCTGCCGACCGTCCGGGCCGAAGTGGAGCTGACTCTTCGCCGCACCGGCAGCCCCGACTCAGCAGAGCCGCTCCTCGCGGAGATGGGCCTGGCCGAGCTGGCCGACCGCTACCCGCGCGACCTGAGCTCGGGGCAGCGGCAGCGGGCGGCCCTGGCGGCCGTTCTGGCCGGTTCTCCGGACCTGGTTCTGCTCGACGAGCCGACCCGTGGCATGGACTCCGCGGCCCGGCGGGCCCTGGCTGCCGCCGTGGCCGATCTGACCGAGCGGGGCTCGGCCGTGGTCCTGGCCACCCACGATTCACAGTTGATTGCCGCCATCGCCGGCCGCGTGGTGGAGTTGGGCGGCGGGCGAGCCGTGGAGCGGCCCAGCGCGGCCGCCTCTGCGCGGCCCGAGGCAGGCCGATGAGCCGCCTCGGTCTCGCCGGTGCCTCGGTCGTGGGCCTGGCCCTCTTCCTGTGGCCGTTCCTGGGCCTGGGGATGCCGGACGAGACACCGGCCCTGGCCCTGACCCTGAGCGCAGTCACCATGCTGGTCGTGCTCGAAGCCGGTGCCCGCCGCCTCGACTCAGGCCGCCTGGCGCTCCTTGCCGCCCTGGCCGCCATCGACGCCGCGATGCGGCTGGCGATGGTCAATGGCGTCGGTGGTTTCAGCCCGATCTTCTTCCTGGTGCTGGTTGCCGGCTACGAGTTCGGCGCCTCGTACGGCTTCCTCGTCGGCGCCTTCTCGCTGCTGGTCTCGGCCCTGGTGACCGGCGGCGTAGGACCGTGGCTGCCGTACGAGACCTTCGGCGTTGGCTGGATGGGCGTGGCTGCCGGCCTGGCCGGCTCGACCGTCCGGCGCGTTCGACCGGCCCGACGCGGCTGGCAGCCCAACCGGGTCGACATCGGGGTGCTCGTCGTCGTGGCGATCGTCACCGGCTTCGCCTACGGCGCCCTGACCGACGTCTGGGGCTGGGTGGCCTTCTACCGCGGCGTGGAGAACGTTGGCTGGACGCCCGGCCTTTCGACCTTCGACACGTTGACCCAGTTCGGCCGCTACTACGTCCTCACCTCGCTGGTCTGGGATTCCTTCCGTGCCTTCGGCGACGCCGTAGCCGTGCTGGCTTTCGGGCCGCCGGTGCTGGCGGCGCTCGGCCGCCTGCGATCCCGGCTGGGCTACGTGATCGAGGAAGAGCCGGCGGTCGGGGAAGGCCCGGCCTCGGAGACTCAGACCGCCTGAGCCGAGCTCGCCGGGTCTGCCTGCGGTTCGGGCGCTGCCGGAAGCCCGGCCAGACGGCGCCCGAACAGGAACCACAGCGCCAGCAGCGAGTACAGCGACGACGACCAGAGCAGCGTTACGGCCCAGGAGAGCGGCCCCGACCGTGCCGGCTCGACTGCCCACACGACCGCCCAGAGCACTGCGCCGCCGAACCAGATCGCCAGCAGAGCGCGGTCGAGCCTGTCGAACGAGCGCAGTGTCAGGTCGGCGGCCTCGGCCGCCAGCAGCAGGGCGGCTGCCGCCAGCACCAGCGACTCGTTCCAGAAGCTCGTCTTGGGCGCCCCGATCGTGGCCGCCACCAGGGCCAGCCCCAGGCCCAGCAGGGCGCCGCGCCTGCCGTTGAGTACCGCGCGGCGCCACCACAACACCCCCAGAGTGGCCGCGCCGAAGGCCGCGGTCAGGATCACCATCCCCACCCGCGGATCGAACGCCCCCCGCCAGATGGGCAGCGTCCGGCCGCCCTCCCCGACAAGCCGGGTCACGAACCCGTTGATCGACTGGTTCGTGTAGAACGTGTCCGGCTCCATGAGCGAGCCCAGACTCCCGCTGCCGGCCGCCGCCCACGGCGCCGCCGCGACCGCCAGAGCGAAGGCGGCGGCGCCACCGGCCGCCAGCCCGGCCGCCGCCCCGTAGCGCCGGCCCAGGGCCAGCGGCACGACGAGGGCCCCCGGCACGAGCTTGACGATCGCCGCCAGACCCAGCAGCGCTCCGCCGCAGGCCCGACGCGAGGCCGTGGACCCGCCCACTGCCAGAGCCGCCCCGGTCGCCAGCAGCGGGAACAGCATCAGGTTGGCCTGGCCCATGACCACGGTCCCGTACACGGGGGGATAGGCCCCGGCCGCGAGGGCGGCGACCAGGCGCCGGCGGCCGAGGTCGGGCCGGCCGTGAACCGCCATCAGCCACCCTCCCACGGTCAACCCGAACGCCGCCAGCGAGATCGCGTTGAACGCCACCAGGGCCCAGTCGAAGGGGGCCAGGGCGAAGGGCACCATCGCCAGCGCGAAGGGCAGGGGGTACGAGTAACCCCCACCGAGCATGAAGCTCAGGTGCTCGCGAGAGGCCAGCTCGGCCAGGGCATGGGCGTCGTAGGGCGAGCGGCCCTCGAGCAGCAGCCGGCCGGCCAACCAATAGTCGTGGAAGTCGTTCGATCCTCGGTGCAGGACCAGGGCCCAGAAGAGCCAGCCGACCAGCGGCAGAATCGACGCCGCGAGAGCCAGAGCTGCGA
>CAZFLI010000109.1:0-6650 GCA_964519845.1 uncultured Anaerolineaceae bacterium
AAGTCTCGCAGGCGGAGGACCCGGAGCGCGTCACGATCGTGCTGCTGCCGGAGCACCTGCCCCGCCATCTGTGGGACCGCATCCTGTACAACCAGAACGTGCGTCGCATCAGAGCGGCGCTCGTCGGCCGCAAGGACTTCGTCGTCCTGGACTGCCCCTACCGCCGCGAGGCGTAGGGCGCAAGGCGCGGGCCGGTTCGTTGTCGGGCCCGGCAGGCAGAGCCTAGTCGAGGTCGCGGTCGCGCCGCCTCCCGAACCTGATCCGCACCGCCGGCGCCCCGGGCCGCCGGCCGCCGGCGAACAGGACGGCAGCCGTCACGGCCACCGTCACGGCCGCCGTCACGGCCAGGCCCGGCGAGAGGAGCTGCGTCCTGGCCGCCACCAGGTTGTTGTGGCCGAAGACGAAGGTCCCGTTCCAGGATGGCAGCAGCTCGACGTAGCGGCCCGGCATTCCCTGCGGTATCTGCCACGCGGCCAGGGCCGGGTACATGGCGGCGAACGCGACGGCCGCGCCGGCCAGCGCGACGATCACCAGGTGCCTCGGCTTGATGAAGCGCCAGGCCAGGAGGCTGATCACCAGGCCGGCCCCCAGCCAGGGCCACACCCAGGCCGGCCCGCTGCCGACCGCGGTGTCGCAGACCGTCTGGTAGCCCGCGTTCGGCACGCCCGCGGCGTAGCAGAGCGGCTGAGTGCCCAGCCAGAGCAGAGCCGGCGCCAGCAGCACCAGGGCCGCCGACGCGCGCGCCAGCCGCCAGGTCCAGCGGGATGGACCATCCCACAGCTCGGCCAGGAAGTAGGCCAACAGCACGAACACGAACAGCAGGGTGGGGTAGTAGTGGTAGTCGTAGGCGACCCGATCGACGCGAGCCCACGGCAGCCACAGCGCCAGGGCCGCGATGGCCACCAGCCCCAGGGCATGGTCACGACGGCTCCATGCCTGCCATATGCCGAAGGCGGCTGCGGGCACGCCGAGCCAGAAGAGGAAGGGGTTGCCGGCCTCGATAACGGTGGCCTGGCTGCCGCCCAGCATGTTCTCCAGGTATGCCCACACGGGCTTGAAGTCGAACGGCCAGGCCCACCACGGCGACGCGGCACCGTGGCCGGCGCGCCACTCGTTGTGGTAGTTGTACATCTGCACCTGCAGATCCCAGAACGTCTGGCCGGTGTGGCCGGCAGGCCAGCCGGCGAAGAGCTGAGGGCTGCCGCCGGCCGAGAGGGCCCACGGGATGAAGGTGGCAACGTAGACCGCGACCGGTACCAGGATGAAGCAGGCCATCGCCCACACGAAGGGGAGGCCCCGCCGCCAGCGGGGATCGGCCCAGCGTGGCTGCGCCTCCTGCACCGGGCCGGCTCGGACGATGCCGATTGCCAGCAGCGACGTCAGGCCGACCATCAGCAGGGCGAACATGGCGTTCGGCGGGCGGTCGTCCAGGGCCAGATAGCCGAGGATTGAGGTCAGGCCGATCATGCCGGCCAGGGCCAGCCAGCGTCCAGGCACGGAGCGCAGCAGGATGATCAGGACCACGGCGCCCAGGGCATAGAGCCCCGGCCATTTGGTGGCGATCGCCAGCCCAAGCAGTACGCCGATCAGCGGCGGCAGGACAAGGCCCTCCAGGAGCGCGCGCCTACCGCGGGCCTGCGATTGCAGCAGGTAGGCCAGGGCCAGGAACGCGGCGACTATGAACAGGGCCATGTACACGTCGACGCCGGCGATGCGGGATCGTCCGAAGACCAGTCCATCGAGGCTGATCAGGGCAGCCAGGATCAGGCCGACCGAACGGCGGCGGAACAGGACCATTGCCAGCAGGAAGAGCAGCCCGGCCAGGAGCGCGCCGGCCAGCACGGCCGGCAGGCGCCAGGCGAAGGAGTTGCTGCCGGCGTCGACGACGGAGTAGGTGCCGGCGCTGCTGAAGGCGAGCACGCGCCCGCGGTCGGTCCCCGGGTCGTTGGCCTGCGAATCGACGATCCAGGCGGTGGGCGGGAACATGAGCTGCGCATCGGCGAAGGTGGCGTTTCCGTTGGGCTCCACGACGAAGATCGTGGGCGTGCCGTCGCGGGTCTTGCCCAGCACGTGGACCAGGTTCGTGGAGGGGTTCCAGCGGACGTCTGTGACCGTGCCCGGCATGGCGAAGCTGCCCCAGTCGACGAGCTTGCCGTCGCTGCCGAATGTCAGGAGTTCCAGGCGAGCCGTCCCGGTGGCCACGTAGAGCGTGGGTTGGGGGAGGAGATTGCGCCAGGCCTCGAGCTTGGGATTGCCGTAGACGAGGTCCAGGCCCGTCGCTCCGCCCAGCAGACTCACCTGGGAGATCGGCGAGAGATTCGTCGGGTCTAGCTGGAGCAGGCCGTCCGGGGTAGCGACGATGGCATACCACTTGCCGTCGACGTTGTAGGCCTCGATGTCGGAGACGGCCGGCAGCGTCCAGCTCCAGGTGGCCCGACCGGCGCCCACGTCGACGATGCTCAGCGTGCTGCCCGATTGAACGAGCAGGTTCGAGTAGCCGACCAGGCGGAGCTTCGCGATCTCGGAGCCCACGTCGGCGATCCGGATCGGAGTGGGCGGGGTGCCATAGGCTGCCAGAAGGTTGAGCGACTCGGAGGTGTACTGCCAGATCGTGCCACCCCTGGTGCCCACGAAGACCCGGTGGGAGACCGTGTCCACGGCTACCGCTCGCGCTCCGGCCAGCGGCAGCACGACGGCGTTTTCGAACCGGCCTTGCTCGGCGACGATGATTCCGGAGCCCGTGGCGAGGATGATCCGATCGCCCGACCGGTCGTCGTCGGCGGTGGGGTCCACGTAGGTGGGCTCGAACGCGGCGTCGGTGACCGTCCAGGGCAGAGTCTTGGTGAGCGTCACCTGGTTGTCGCCGAACAGGGCGATGCCGCCGGCCACGATGTACTTGCCCAGCGGAGGGTGAGTGTCTTCGGTGATCTCGTGAGGCAGGCCGTAGCGCCAGTCCTGCAGGAACTCGGTCGCGGTGCCCGCGAAGAGGACCTCGTCGAAGTACATGCCCTTGGGCGTGCTCAGCTGCTGGACGCGGAAGCCCAGGGTGAGCAGAACGAGCACGGCCGCGATGCCGAGCTCGGCCCGGCCGATGGCGCGGGTGCCGCGAGGGCCGCGACGGGCCTTGCCATCGCCCCAGCCCCAGTACTCTTCCTCGGGTGTGGGCGAAGCCGTGGGGGATCCTCCGGCCGCCCGGTACCAGGCCCGCAATCCGGGCCAGGCTTCCGCAAGGGCGGGTCGAGCGATGCTCCAGAGGAACACCGCCAGCACAAGGACGAAGGCGACCGTGACTACGACGGCCACGACGGTCACCGCGGCCTGCGACCGCATCTCCGCTCCGAGCGGCAGGTTGCGCATGCTCGACGTGCCGTAACCCTGATAGGGGAGCGTCAGGATGGCGTGCAGGTTCACCGTGGCGGCGATGCCCAGGACGATGTACCACCACCGCCAGGCTACCGAGGCCGCGGCCACGAGCGCGCCGACCCCAAAGGCCGGGAACAGGTAGCGCTCGTGGACGCGCGTGGGGACGGCGAAGAAGGCGATTGCCAGCACCGTCATTCCCAGCACGATGGCGGTCCTGTCGTTTCGCCAGGCAACCGCGGCCATCACCGCGAGCGCGACGGCCACGAACACGAGCATGCCGAGAGAGGCGGCCTGGACGCCGATCACGGCCCGCGAATCCCACGTCCAGGTGAGGTTGCCGCTCCCCAACACCTCGCTGAGAGGCGTGGGCCCGGCGATGGCCCAGATGTTGAACGCGTTCACGGTCATGACGTTGTAGTGCGCCGCGGCATTCTGGACGAGGGCCGTAAAACCCACGACCTGGCCCATTACCGGCGTCGATGCCCAGGTAGCGCTGGCCCACGTTTGCAGGTCGAAGGGCAGGATGAGAACGACGAAGGTGACCGCGCCGGTCACCATACAGGCCACCAGCCGCCGCACCCCGTGCTGACGGGTGAACCAGCCGCGGAGACGCCGGTCGATGGCCCCGCCGAGTCCGCGCGGCTCAGGCGTGAACTCGGGCAGGCGCCCGAGCAGGTAGCGACCGGCCAGGACCGCCGCCACGATCAGCACCCCGATCGCGTATTGCGGCTTGACCACCGCGGCGAGGACGGCCACGGCCGTGGCCGGCTCGTCCCAGCCGTCGATGAGCAGCAGCGCCACGATGACCAGCAGCAGGGCGCCTACCGAGTCTACCTGGCCCCACAGGGCGGAGTCGTACCAGGTCACCGGAATGAACATGTAGAGCGATGCCGCGGCCAGGCCGGCTCGTCGACTGTGCCAGCGCGAGGCGGCGCGGTAGAGAAGCGCGGCGACGGCGACGTCGGCCAGGATGGCCGGCAGCTTCAGCAGTTGCGCGATCACGTCGGCCGCGGGCGCGCCCAGAGGCGCGGCCAGCGCGTTGCCGAGCACGCCCAACAGCCACAGTACGTAGAGGTACCCCGGCGTGTAGTCGGTCCAACCGGCGTTGGCGTAGAAGCCGCCGGGGCCGTGGTCGGCCAGGGTCTGGGCCCAGGCGCCGTACAGCCTCAGGTCGTTGCCGAAGCCTTCGCCGGGGAAGATGACGTAGGCGATGAGCAGCCGCAGGATGAGGCCGGCCAGCAGCACGAAGGCAATGCCGCTCATGCTGAGCGTGACATTGACCTCCCTGGGGGGCGGAGAAGCGGGAGGGATGAGGTCTCTCACCTGCTGGGATCGCGCCGACCAAGGTGGCTGAGTCACGCCTTGTCCTCCGCCCGGGTTCGAGCCCGGCTGCGCTACGAGATCCCGGCCTACCGCTCGTAGCCCGAGCGGGCTGGGTCACCGGGCCCTGTTGCTTGCCTCCGTCCTTCGCGCGGTGCCGACGCGCGCCGTCGCGATTACCATAGCAGCAGATCGGGCCCAACCGGAACCGCATAGGGTGGAGAGATGTCGAGCATGTTCGGAATCGGTGCGCGCGGCCTTCACCGGCCGATCGGAGCAGGAATCCTGGTCGTGATGCTTGTCGCCGGAGCTGCTTCGTGCTCAGGCAAGAGCGACGCGGAGTTGGCGAGCGAGGCGCTGAACGCCGGTTTTGCCGCCCAGAATTCAGGCGACCTGGAGACGGCTCGGGCTCAGTACCTGAAGTGCCTCGAGTATGAGGCCACCAACAGGGTCTGCCTCTACGACCTGGGGCTCATCGCCCAGACAGCGGGTCTGCTCGATGACGCCGAGAACTACTACCGGCTGGCCCTGGCCAGCGATCCCAACTACACGCCGGCGATCTTCAACCTGGCGATCGTCCGGGACAAGCTGGGCGACTCCCAGGGCGCGATCAGTCTGTATCGCAACTACATCAAGCTCCGGCCCAACGACACCGGCGGCCACCTGAACCTGGGGGACTTGCTCATCAAGACGGGCAACACTGCCGAGGGCTACGCGGAGCTGGCCGTAGCAAAGAGCATCAACCCCTCGTTGACTGTGCCTACGCCTGGGGCGTCCGAGGCGGAGGCCACCCCGACGCCTGCGCCCACTCCTACCCCGACGCCTGCGCCTTCAGCGACGGCCGCGTCCTGAGGCCTCGGGCGCGGGCTTGCGCCACCGTTCGCGGATAGTGGAACCCCCGGCGCGTCGCGCCGGGGGTTCCGATTCCACAGCCCCTGGACCTGCCGTGGATTCCGGCCCCGGCCTGCCGGCGCGAGCGGTCGCACCCACCACCGGTCTGCCGTGCCGGGTGGCTCTCTGCCAACGCGTGCGTCGCCCGTGCGGGGCGTGCCGCGATCCGAGTGGGGCGTATTGCCGATGTGCGCGCCGACCAAAAACGATCGGCCCTGCCGAGCGCCTGCCGGCAGGGCCGATCTATTCGATTCGGTTGCTTGCTAGTTGTAGGGCAGCGCGACCCAGTTGACGGTGACCCCGCCGGCCGGCGCGGTAACCGCGCCTCCGGTGGTGGGATCGATCAGCGTGATCGTGAAGCC
The DNA here is from genome assembly GCA_964519845.1 of uncultured Anaerolineaceae bacterium. GTDB lineage: Bacteria > Chloroflexota > Limnocylindria > Limnocylindrales > CSP1-4 > Fen-1039. The sequence goes on from CAZFLI010000109.1 coordinate 5,937, forward strand.
GGTGGTCGTCTTGCCGGAGACCTGGACGACAACGGCGCTGCCGAAGTTGGGGCTATTGGTGATCTCGACTATGGCGGCGTAGCTGGCGCTCGGGAAGCCGGAGCTGAACGAGACGCTCACGCTCGAGTTGCCCGAGGCTATTGTGCCGGTCCCGGCTCGCCAGTCCGTGAAGGTGTCGCCGGTGTCGCCCTTGGGGCCGGTATCGCCCGAGGGACCCTGGGCGCCGGTGGCGCCCTGCGGGCCCTGAGGACCGGTGGCGCCCGTATCGCCCTGGGCGCCCGTTGCGCCCGTTGCGCCGGTGTCGCCCTGAGGTCCGGCTGCGCCGGCCGCGCCGGTGGCGCCCGTATCGCCCGTCGGGCCCTGTGGACCCTGCGGCCCGACGGCTCCCGTGTCGCCCTGCGGACCCTGCGGCCCGACGGCTCCCGTGTCGCCCTGTGGACCCTGGAGGCCCTGTGGGCCCTGGGCCCCGGTATCGCCCTGCGGACCCTGCGGCCCGACGGCTCCCGTGTCGCCCTGCGGCCCGACGGCTCCCGTGTCGCCCTGCGGACCCTGCGGCCCGATGGCTCCGGTGTCGCCCTGCGGACCCTGCGGCCCGACGGCTCCGGTATCGCCGGTAGCGCCCGTATCGCCCTGAGGCCCGGCTGCGCCGGTAGCGCCGGTATCTCCGGCGACCCCGGTATCGCCCTGAGGCCCGGCTGCGCCGGTCGCGCCGGT
>CAZFLI010000110.1:0-6619 GCA_964519845.1 uncultured Anaerolineaceae bacterium
CGTGCTACGGGGGTTGGAATCTGTCCAGATCGCCGCCACCCCGCCGCGCCACCCCACCACCCCGCCGCGCCACCGCGCCACCGCGCCACCGCGCCAGGACGTCCGACGGCAGCCCTCAGCCCCGGAAGAGGGCCGTCCCTCGGCCACCCCTGGGCGGCCTGCGGCCCGGCAGGCGGTCAGCTGCCGGCTGGGCCGGCCAGGCCGCGGGGTCAGAGCCGAGTCAGCGTCAAGAAGGCCAGTTGAATTCGGCCTGGGACTCCGCCTCGCCCGGCTTCCGCTCGACCACGTGGCGGTCGTCGTCCGCCGTCCGGCCGCAAATCTCGCAGCCGGTGCGCCAGGTGGAGACCGGCGCCTTGTACTCGTGCTTGTGCTGCGGATCGGCCCCGGCGGGCGCCGTCGCCTTGTGCGTGAAGAGCCCCATTTCTCGACCTCCAGGATCCTGCTGCTCCGGCCGCGGCAAGCGCCGCCGCCCGGCTCATCTGGAACCATCATCGGGGCCGGGGTGGCGGACGTGAATGACCAGACCGTACCTTGCACAATGCCTAACAGGGACCTCCCGGGCTGCGCACGATTGGTGAGGCTGTCGCGGCGCCATTCCCGCCCAGTGGGGTGGTCACGGGCCGCCGTCTCGCCTAAGCTTTGGCGGCGTTCCGACGCAGTGGCACGAGCAACGAAAGGGGCAGGCGATGGCGACCGCAGACAAGCCCGCGGAGAAGCCCGCACAGAGGCCCGCAGACAAGCCCGCCAAGGCTTCCGGCAAGACGGCCGCCGGCGATGCGGCGAAGGCCCTGGGCAAGGCCGCCCGCAAACCCTCCGCCAAGCCGGCCGGGAAGCCGGCCGGGAAGCGCCCCGGGCCGAAGCACTCGCCCGCCTCGGCCTCCGCGGCTGCGCCGACGGCTCTCTGGGGTCAAGACCTGAGCGCCTATCCCGAGTGGGTCCGGGCCTACCTGCCCGCCCTGCACGACGGCTTCAACTCCATGAATCGCTACGTCAGCGTGCCGGCGCTGCGGGCCGGGTTGGGGATGTACATGTCCAATCCAGTCACCGGCTACATGATGATGCTGCGCACCCGCGGCCGCAGGAGCGGCGAGATGAGGGATGCCCCGCTGGGCTACGTGATCGTGGGCGACGCCGTGTACTGCATGGCCGGCTTCGGCGCCCGGACCAACTGGCTGCTCAACGTCAAGGCCGATCCAAGGGTCGAGGTTATCCTGCCCGGGCGGTCGTTCTCCGGTCTGGCCGAGGAGGTGACGGACAAGGCCGAGAGGCAGGCCGTCCTGCCGCCGCTGCTGCGCAGCATGGGCGTAATCGTGGGTGCGCTGGGCATGGGCAATCCCTGGAAGATGGAGCCCCACGAGATCGTCCGCAAGTGCGAGGGCCTGCCGCTGGTCCGGGTGCGCGCGACCGGCATCGCCGCGGGGCCGCAAGACCCGGGCGGCAGGTACTGGATCGTGGCGCTGATCGTGTCCGCCGTTGGGCTGGTCTGGCTGCTGCGCCGGGGAGGGCGCAAGCGCCGATGAGCCTCGGGCGCCCCGCCCGGCATCGCCACTGACCGGGAGCCGCGCCGCGCCGCCGCGCCGCGCCGCCGCGTCCCGCGCCCCGTCCCGCCCGGCACCGCCCCGGCCGGGCCGTCCTGACCGCGGCCCGCCTGTGCGGCGCACGCCACAGGGTTCGCCCGCGACGGTCTAGAATCCCCCGCAACTTCTGCCCATCTCCCTGCGGGGGCTTCGAATGTTCGAACGACTCGGTCACCACGTGCTTCGGCTGCGCTTCGGCATCGTCGCCGGCTGGATCGTCGCGGCCGCCGCATTCGGTGTTCTGGGGCCGTCACTGACGCAGGTCGGCTCGGCCGACGAGACCTCGTTCCTGCCGGCCAACGCGGAATCCCTGGCCGCCCGCCGGCTGGTCGACCAGGCCTTTCCCGGCGACTCGGCCGTGGCAGTGGCGCTGATCGTCTTCTCGCGCGACGGCGGCCTGACCGACGCCGACCGGGCCGCCATCGAGAACCTGGGCTCCTGGATGGATGGACCCGATCGCCCCGCCGCCGTCGAGGGCTATGCGACGGTCGGCCGCGAGCCCTCCCTGGCGTCGCTGTTCAGGAGCGCCGACGGGACCGTGGAGCTGGCGCGTCTGGACCTGAACGAGCCGTCCTTCCTGCCGGCGGCCAACGACGCCGTCGACGCGGTGCGGGCCCACCTGGCCGAGCCGGGCGTCCTGCCGAGCGGCCTCTCGGCCCAGGTCAGCGGCCAGGCCGGCATCGGCCGCGACTACCTTGAGGCCATCCGGGAAGGGACCGACCGAACCACGCTGGCCACGGTCCTGCTGGTCATCATCATCCTGCTGCTCATCTACCGGGCCCCTGTGGCGGCGATGGTGCCGCTGGCCACGATCGGCTGCGCCTTCCTGGTCGCTCGCGGGGTCCTGGGGTTCGCCGCGCAGGCGGGCTGGCAGCTCTCGTCGATCCTTGATTCGTTCATCGTCGTGCTGGTCTTCGGCGTGGGCACGGACTACTCGATCTTCCTGGTATCTCGATTCAGAGAAGAGCTGGGCCGGCACGGCCACGACGACGCGGTGCGGGTGACCGTCGGCCGGATCGGGGCCGTCATCGCGGCTTCGGCCGCGACGGTGGTGGTGGGTCTGACGTCGATGGTCGTGGCCAGCTTCGGCATGATCCAGACCACCGGGCCGGCGCTGGCCATTGTCATCGTCATCACCCTGCTGGCCGGGCTGACGCTGACCCCCTCGCTGCTGGCCATCTTCGGCCGCCGGCTCTTCTGGCCGCTCCAGGAAAGGACCCGCACCGCCGCGCCCGACGATCGCGGCTTCTGGGCCGGTCTGGCCCGGCGCATCACCGCCCGGCCCGGTGTCGTGGCGGCCGTGTCGCTGGCCGCTCTGCTGGTGCCGTTGCTGGCCATGCCGGGCTTGACCCAGAACTTCAACCTCATCGAGGAGCTGCCGGCCAACGCCGAGTCGCGGGTCGGCTTCACGGTCATCGGCGACCGTCTGGGCGAGGGCCGGCTGATGCCGCTCAACGTGCTGGTTCAGGCGCCGGGTACGGACCTCGCCAGTCCCGCCTCGCTGGTGCGTCTGGGCGAGCTGCAGAAGCGGCTCGCCGCCGTCCCGGGCGTGCAATCCGTGAGCGGCCTTACCGATCCCAACGGCGAGGGCGGGATGTCCGACCTGCTGCGGCCCTCGGCTCAACTCGCCGCCGCCGCCCGCACCCTCCGCGAAGCCACCGGCGAGGACCTCAACGAGCAGATCGGCGACGAGTCCCTGGCCGGCATCGAGTCGCTGATCTCGTACGTGGGTGGGCTCGCCGCGGCCCAGCCCAAAGCCGCCGGGCCGACCCTGGACGTCGCCGCGGCCGATCTCGAAGTGATCCATGACGGCCTGATCTCGGCCCGCGCCATCGCCGACGTATCCATTCAGCTGGACACCATCGCGAACGGCCTGATCGCGGTCTCAGGGTCGATGACCGGTACGTCGCCGGCCGAGGTCGAGCAGCAGATCGCGCCGCTGAAGTCGTACCTCGACGAGCTCGGTGCGGCCGTCCCGGAGCTCAAGGCCACGCAGGCCTACCAGGCCGCCCTGGCGGCGATACCCAAGATCGCCGCCACTCTCGACGTGACCGCCTACATGACGCTCCTCCAGGCCATACGCGAGATGGAGTCCTGGTTCGAGGCCCGCCCCACGGCCTTCTACTTCATGCCCTCCGCCCCGCCGCCCTCGGCCGAGCAGCAGGCCTCCGCCCAGGCCATGGTCGCCGCCCGCGGGCGTCTGCCGGGCGAGCTGGAAGCGCTGGCCGCGCTCTTCGACCCGTCCGATCTCTACGCTCCGCCGGAGCTTCGGGCCGCCTACGAATCCCCTTCTGGCGGCGTGGCCCGGCTGTACGTCGTCACCTCCACCAATCCCTACGACATCCGCACCTTCGACACCGTTCGCAGCCTGCGCGTCATGCTGGACTCTCAGGCCGGTGCCTTCGGCTCGGAAGCGCGCATCCTGCTCGGCGGGCCCTCGGCGGAGTTCACCGATGTTCAGACCACGATCTCGGCCGACTTCCTGCGCGTCGCCCTGATAACCACTCTCGGCATCCTGCTGGTCCTGATCCTGCTGCTACGGGCAATCGCCGCCCCGCTCTACCTGGTGCTGACGGTCCTCCTCTCGTACGCGGCCAGCCTGAGCCTCTCGGCCTTCCTCCTGGAACGAGTCCTGGGCCAGCAGGGGATCAACTACTTCATCCCGCTCATGGTCTTCGTGCTTCTGGTGGCGCTCGGCTCCGACTACAACATCTTCTTGATGTCCCGGGTGCGCGAAGAGAGCCGAGGCCGGCCGCTGCGGCAGGGAATTCGCGCCGCGTCTGCCAGGACAGGCACCGTAATCACCTCCGCCGGGCTTATCCTGGCCGGCACATTCGGGGCCCTGGTCACCTCGCCGCTGCAGCTGCTCTTCCAGGTGGGCCTGGTCGTGGCCCTGGGTGTCCTGATCGACACGTTCCTGGTTCGGAGCATCCTCGTGCCCGCCCTGACGGCCTTCGTCGGCGAGTGGGCCTGGTGGCCTTTCCATCGGAGGTAGGGCAATGAAGCTGGCCGGGCCACTACCGGCTGCATCATCGCCTGCCTGCTGATCTTCCTCTCGCTGCTGATCCGAGATCTGGACAACCCGTTCGGCTACGCCCACGCCTCGGCCGGCGCAGACGTCTCGCTCAAACCCCTCGAGGACGCGGCCCAGCGGCTCAGGAGGGCGGCCGGCCCGCAGTGAGTGTTCGCTACGGCACCGTTGCGGCGACGTGTAGTGGGCGATTCGGCCGCACGCCGGCGCCGCGAGTGGGCTAGATTGCGCAACAAATGAGGGCGCCCGCGGCCCGCAAGGGCCCAGCTCCTGTGGTCAAGCCCGCTCGCCCGGCTCGCTCCGGTGCTCGAGCGGCGCGCCCGCTGCACTGCATCGTGCTGGTCAAGCAGGTTCCCGACGTCTCCAACATCCCGGAGGACGCCTGGGATCGCGAAAAGGGGACCCTCAAGCGGGCGATGCTCGATTCGATCCTGAATCCGCTGGACCTGCAGGCGCTGACGTTCGCTCACAGGATCACCGAGGCAACCCCGGGCTCGCGAACGATCTACCTGACGATGGGCCCGCCGCAGGCCCGCGAGACGCTGATCGACTGCCTGTCGCGCGCCCCGGGCGAGGCCGTCCTCCTGACCGACCGCGCCTTCGCCGGCGCGGACACGGTGGCCACCTCCTACTCCCTGGCCTGCGCCATCCGCCGCATCGAGAAGGAGATGCTCGGCGGCAGCCGCGACTACGTGATCGTCACGGGGATGCAGTCGGTGGACGGCGACACGGCCCAGGTGCCGCCGCAGGTGGCCGAGGAGCTGGACATCGAGCACATCGCCTACGCCCAGGCGCTGGAGACGAAGCCGGAGTTGGCCATCCGCCGCATCGGCCCACAGGGCACGGAAGTCGTCCGGGCGCTGCGCTACCCGGTGCTGGTCACCGTCACGGCCTGCATGGAACCGCTGTACCGCTCGTTCCACCAGGCCCGCGACGCGCGTTTCGGCCCCATCGAGGAGTGGAGTGCCGAGTCGGTGGGGGCGGTGCCGCAGCGGACCGGCCTGACGGGCTCGCGAACGCAGGTCTACCGCATCTTCTCGCCCAGCGAGGACCGGTCCACGGCCTGCGAGTTCGTGCGGGAGCCGGCCGAGCTGATCGACCGCATCCAGGCCCGCTACCAGGCGGCCGGCGGCCGGGCGCGGGCGGCCGCCGGCGAGGTCTACGACCTGGCCGGCAGGAAGCCCACCTACTCGGGCGAGTTCTGGGTTCTGGCCGAGCGCGAGGGCGACGGCATCCGCCCGGTGTCGCTGGAGCTGATCGGCAAGGCCCGCGAGCTGGCCGACTGCCTGGGCGTGCAGGTCGGCGCCGTCCTGCCCTGCGGCGAGGTGGGCAAGCTGGCCAAGGATTTGATCGCCTGCGGGGCGGACACGGTGTACGCCCTGGAGCACCCCCTCCTGTGCGAGTTCCTGCCCATCCCGTACAAGAAGGCGGTCTCGCAGCTGGTTCGCAAGCACCGGCCGCAGGTGATGCTCTTCGGGGCGACACCGCTGGGGCGGGAGCTGGCGCCGCGGATCGCCTATGCCTGCGATTCGGGGCTCACCGCCGACTGCACGAAGCTGGAGATCGGCGACTACGCCAAGGGCGACCTGAACCTGGTGGCGATACTCAAGCAGACGCGCCCGGCCCTGGGCGGCAACATCATGGCCACGATCCTGACCAAGGACTCCGTGACGCAGATGGCCACGGTCCGCCCCGGCGTCTTCCGGGTCCCCCCGAGGGATCCCAAGCGGACCGGGCGGGTCATCCGCTCCAGGCCCGCCCTGGCCGCCAAGGAACTGGGCGTGCGCTCTGTGGCGGTCGAGGCGTTGCAGGCCAAAGCCTCCATCCGCGACGCCGACATCGTCGTCTCGGGTGGGCACGGGTTGCGCTCCCGGGCCGACTTCGATCGCTACCTGCGGCCGCTGGCCGACGGCCTGGGCAGGCTGCTGGGCGGCGACGCGAAGGTGGGCGCGTCGCGCATCGCCGTCGAGGACGGCTTCGCCACGCACGACCGCCAGGTGGGCCAGACCGG
>CAZFLI010000111.1:0-6597 GCA_964519845.1 uncultured Anaerolineaceae bacterium
TGATCGAGCTGTCGGACCCGGGCTGGCAGCGCCACGACTTCTACATGCGCCTGGCGATGGTCGTCGAGTCGGGGGCCAAGTGCCTGGGCTCGCACGTGGGCGCCGTCATCGTCCGCGACAACCGCGTCCTGGGCAGCGGCTACAACGGCACGCCGGCGGGCTACCCCAACTGCACCGAGTCGGAGAAGGGCTGCCGCCGCTGCGCGATGCGCCTGGAGCAGGACGGGGCCCGCATCGCCGGCAAGTTCTACGACATCTGCCTGTGCGTCCACGCCGAGCAGAACGCGATGCTGACCGCGGCTCGCTTCGGCACGGCCCTGGACGGCGCCCTTCTCTACACGACTCTCCAGCCCTGCTTCAACTGCCTCAAGGAGCTGATGCAGGTCCGCATCAAGGGCGTGGTCTTCCACCGCGAGTGGGAGGCCCGCCACCCGGACTACGCCTGGGTCTCGACCGAGTACGACCGCCTGGTGACCCACTACAAGGAGGCCGGCAACCTGTTTGCCCGCCTGGCCCAGGTCGAAACGGTCGAGTCGGTGCAGCTGGAGCTGGGCCGCCCGAGCTGACGCCGGGGCTGCCGGCTGAGGTGCTGCCCGCGGCCGCGGGCCTAACCGATGGCGATCATCCGCTCCAGGGCGAGGCGGGCCCTGTCCGCGACGTCCTCCGCAACGACCACCTCGAACTGGTCGAGGAGCAGTGAGTCGCGCAGCTTCTCCAGCGTGATCAGCTTCATGTACTGGCAGACGGCCTCGCGATTCACCGGCACGAAGCGCTTGCCCGGAGCCTTCAGGGCGAGCCGGTGGAGGATGCCCACCTCGGTCGCCACCAGGAAGCTCGGCGCCTTCGACTGCTCCGCGTAGCGGACCATGCCCTCGGTCGAGAGGATGTGGGCCTCGTCCCCCGCAGCTTCGATCACCTGACTGGTGCAGCTGCACTCGGGGTGGATCAGCAGGTCCGCGCCGGGCTCCGAGGCGCGCAGGCGCTCAACGTCCTCCATCCGAATGCCGGCGTGAACGTGGCACTCGCCCGGCCAGATCGTGAGCCGGCGCCCGGTCACCCGCTCCAGCCACAAGCCGAGGAACATGTCCGGCAGGAAGAGGATCTCCCGATCGGGCGGAACGGCCCCGATCACCGCCCGCGCATTGCCCGAGGTGCAGCAGTAGTCGCTCTCCGCCTTGACGTCGGCACTGGTGTTCACGTACGAGACGACGACCGCGTCCGGGTGTTCGGCCTTCCAGGCGCGCAGCTGGTCGGCGGTGATCGAATCGGCCAGCGAGCAGCCGGCGGCTGGATCGGGGTGGAGGACCCGCTTGGCGGGGCTCAGGATCTTGGCCGTCTCGGCCATGAAGGCCACGCCGCAGAAGACGATCAGGGGCTGGGGGGCGGCCGCGGCGACGCGGGACAGCATCAGCGAGTCGCCCACGTGGTCGGCCACGTCCTGGATCTCGGCCCGCTCGTAGCTGTGGGCCAGGATCACGGCCTCGCGCTCGGCGGCCAGGCGGCGGATCTCGGCCTGGAGGGCAGGGATGACGGCCGGGTCGGTCGCCGGCGGGACGTCGGTCGCCAGGGCGGCGGCCGAACGCCCGGCGGCGGTACTCGGGCTCTCCGCGCCCGAACCTTCGGGCGCAGCCGAACCTTCGGGCGCAGCCGAACGTCGGGCCGTCACGGCGCAGCCTCCAGCGAGAAGTCGATCGCTTCGGACGAGTGCGTCAGGGCGCCCATCGAGATGTAGTCCACCCCGGTCTCCGCGACCTCGCGCAGCCGTTCGAGCGTCATGCCGCCGGAGGCCTCGGTCTCGACGGCCCCATTGGCGGCCTCGCGGCAGAGCTTGACGGCTCGCCTCATCTCCTCGGTCGTCATGTTGTCCAGCAGGATCCGATTGACGCCGGCCGCCAGCGCCTGGCGCACCTGGTCCAGCGTCTCGGCCTCGACTTCCAGGTAGAACCGGGGGTGGCTCTCGTGCAGCTTCGACACGGCGGCCGCGACGCCGCCCGCCAGGCGCAGGTGGCCGTCCTTGACCATCAGCATCTCGCCCAGATCGTGGCGGTGGTTCGAGGCGCCGCCGCAGCGGACCGCGTACTTCTCCAGGTCGCGCAGGCCTGGCGTCGTCTTGCGAGTGTCCAGGATCGTCGCTCCGGTGCCGGCCACGACCGCCACCGCCCGAGCGGCCTCCGTGGCGATCCCCGACAGCCGGGCCAGCAGGTTGAGAGCGGTCCGCTCCCCCGCCAGAACAGCGCGCCGGGGGCCGGTGACGAGGGCCACCTCCACGGGGACGGCGTCCAGGCGCCGGCCGTCGACGAAGGAGGTCGTCACGACCACCCGCTCGTCGAGCGCGGCGAAGACGGCGGCCACGATGTCCAGGCCGCACAGCACCCCCGGCTCCTTCTGCAGCAGAACGGCCCGGCAGGTCTCGTCCGGCCCGAACAACCCCTCGCTGGTGGGGTCGCCGCGGGACAGATCCTCGGCCAGGGCCGTGGATATGACGCGGGCGACGGCGGCCGGGTCCGGCGGGGCGATCCTGCGGGCGGCCGGGTCGGCCGCATCGGCGGCGGCCGCGGTGGCCGCGGCGTCGGCGGCCGCGGTGGCCGCGGGGTCGGCGGGCTCGCCCGGTTGGCGGGCCGCTTTGCCGGGTGCTTCGAGGCTTGTCAAATCCATTGCTCCAGAACGAGGTCCTGCCCCGACCGGAGGACGAAGTGGCCTTCGCAGTCGAGGTTGGGGGCAGGCGCATCGATGCGGTAGTGAACGCCGCGGCTCTCGCGGCGGGCCAGGGCGAATCGTGCCACGAGTGAGGCTACCGGGTCCGGGCTGGCGGCCAGGAGGGCGAGCTGGCCCGGATCGCGCACCACCCCCGCCTGCTTCCAGACCTGGTCGCGCAACTCCTGGGTCACGACCCGCGGCGGAGGCGGGAGCGGCTCCGGCATCCGGCCGGCCGCCGGCAGGGCCGGCTCGCCCAGCGCGGCCAGGGCCGCCCGCCGGCCGAAGACCAGGCACTCCAGGAGCGAGTTGGAGGCCAGGCGATTGGCGCCGTGGACGCCCGTGGCCGCGCTCTCGCCGGCCACGAACAGCCCGGCCAGGTCCGTGCGGCCTTCCAGGTCGGTCATCACGCCGCCGATCGTGTAGTGGGCCGCGGGAGAGACGGGCACGGGCTCGCTCGCGGGATCGTGGCCGGCCTTCTCGATCTCCGCCATCAGGCCGGGGAAGCGGCCGCGATCGATCTCCCGCAGATCCAGCCAGGTCGGGCCCTGGGCCACGATCGCCCGGGCCACCTCATCGCGAGGGGCCAGCTCGTTGACGAACCGCTCCCCCTTGGCGTTGAGCAGGACGGCGCCCTCGCCGCGCAAGGCTTCGGTCAGCAGCAACCGCGAGCCTTCCAGGACGGTGGGGTGGAACTGCATGAACTCGAGGTCCGCCACGGCTGCTCCGGCGGTGTAGGCGATCGCGATGCCGTCGCCCACCTGGCCTTCCGGGTTCGAGCTGCGGGCCCACAGGGCGGCCGCCCCACCCATGGCCATGACCGTCGCCCGGGCGGCAATCGCGCCTTCGGGCGTGATCGCGCCCAGGCAGCGGCGTCCGTCCATCCAGAGTCCCAGGACGGTGGTGGCCTCGCGGGTCTCGATCCCGGGAGTCGCCCCGGCGCGGCGGCCCAGGAGCGACGTCACGGCCCAGCCGGTCGCCGCTCCCTCCACGCTCGACACTCGGCGGCGCGAGTGGCCGCCCTCCAGGCTCAGCTCCGGGTCGAACGGGACGCCCATGGCGATCAACTCGCGGACACGATCCGGCCCCTCTCGCACGAGAACCATCACGGCGCTGGCCCGGCAGAGGTCCCGGCCGGCCCGCTCGGTGTCGACGGCGTGGAGCGAGGTCGTGTCGTCGTCGCCGACGGCCCCGGCGATGCCGCCCTGGGCGTGCCAGCTCGATGAATCCGGGGCGTGGCCCTTGGTCAGCATCAGCACCCGGCAGCCCTGCTCCGCGGCCGTCAGTGCGGCCGTCAGGCCGGCGGCGCCGGTTCCGATGACCAGCAGATCGTGCGGCGCGCCGGAACCAGCGCGCTTGCTCATGACCGTTGGCGGCGCAGCGAGACCGCCCGCTGGTAGGAGGCCGCGTACTGCTCGGCCGGGCCGGCCTCCCATGACCAGTCGATGGCCATTCCCCGCTCCTGGATCTCCTGCCAGTGGTAGCCGCCGGCCAGATAGTGGGACAGCGCCCGCCGGCAGGCGTCGAGCAGCGACGCCGTGGTCGGCTCGTCGAATACGTAGCCCGTCCCCTCGTCCGGGTAGGCGTCCGCATCGACGACCGTGTCGGCCAGGCCGCCCGTGCGGCTCACGATCGGCGGAGTCCCGTAGCGCATGGCGATCATCTGGCCCTGGCCGCAGGGCTCGAAACGAGACGGCATCAGGTACAGGTCGGCGCCCGCGTAGATGCGGCGCGCCAGGCCTCTGTCGAATCGCTCAACGACCGCCACGCGGTCGCTGCGGCGGGAGGCCAGCTTCTTCAGGTCGGCCACGATCCGGGGATCGCCGGTTCCCAGGGCCACGATCCGCGCCCCCTCGACAAGCAGGTCGGGGGCCGCCGCGGCCAGCAGGTCGAAGCCCTTCTGCGGATCCAGGCGGCCGATCACGCCGATCACCGCCCGGTCGTCATCGGGGTCGAAGTCGAGCTCCGACAGCAAGGCTCGCCGGCATTCGACCTTGCCGTTCATCCGGCCGCGCGAGTACGGCGAGGCCAGGGCCGTGTCGGTAGCCGGGTTCCAGACCTTCACGTCCAGGCCGTTGAGGATGCCGCCGAAGCGGTGCCCCAGCTCACCCAGGACCTTGTCCATGCCCATCCCGCATTCGGGCGTGAGCACCTCGGCCGCGTAGGCCGGACTGACCGTGTTGACCAGCTCGGCCTGCTTGATCCCCTCGCGCAGCAGCAGCACGCCGTCGGCGTGGCGGCTGACGAGGTGCGAGACTTCGTCGCGGGTGGCGAACCCGGCCATCTGCTCGCGGGACATCCAGCCCTGGTAGGCCAGGTTGTGGATGGTCAGCATGATCGCCGCACCGTGGATCTTCGGGTACGCGGCGTACATCTCGTTGCGCATGAGGGCGGCCGGCGTGGCCTGCCAGTCGTGGATGTGGAGCACGTCGAGCGGCCGGTCGTCGGCCAGCAAGGCCTCCAACGCCCCCCGGCAGAGCAGCCCGAAGCGCCAGCCGTTGTCCGGGTAGTCGCCGTCGTCATCCCCGTAGAAGCCCTCGCGGTCGAAGGCGCGCGGGTGGTCGATCAGCCGGACTCGGTAGCCGTCGCCATCGAACTCGACCAGGTTGACGGTGGTCACCCCGGTCGGCGACGTCGGATCCGGCACCTGGAGCGGCGTGGACGTTGCCCCGTCCGGAACCGACGTTCCCCGGTAGCGAGGCAGGAACACATCCACCGGCTTGTCGATCAGCCCCTCCAGCCCTTCCGGCGGCGGCCCCATCACGGCTCCGGTCCCGGCCCAGACCTGCGGCGCGACCACCCGGTCCATGTCGGGCGGGCGCGAGCCCAGAGTGGCGACTGCCCTGGCCAGAGCGTCGACCACGTCGCCGAGGCCGCCGGTCTTGGCCCACGGCTCGCACTCGGCGGTGATGAAGGCGACGCGCATCCGGTCTGGGCTCCCTGTGTTGTCTGGCCGCCGGCCGGCGCGCACGACGCGCACGAGGCGTGTGCCGGTCATGGTAGTCGCCGCGGGCGCCGAAGGCACCCCCCCTCACCCACCCAATCGGGCGTCGCCGACAATGGGGGCGACGATCCGTGGGCTAGAATGCGGGCCAATGGATCCCATCCTCGTTTCCACGCTTCCCGGTGCGTACTTCCGGCTGCCCCCTCAGCTCGAAGGGCTGCGGGGGCTGGCCTACAACTTGTGGTGGAGCTGGAACCCCAGGGCCCGCTCGCTGTTCTCCCGCATCGACGGCCTGGCCTGGTCCCGCTACCGCAATCCGATCGAGGTTCTGTCCCAGCCCATCGCCTGGCCCGAGCTGCTGGACGACCCAGCCTTCATGGCCGAGTGCTCGCAGGTGCTGGCCGAGTTCGACGCCTACATGGCCGGCGAGGGCGAGCACTGGTTCGACACCCACCACGGCGAATCCTTCAAGGGGCCGATCGCCTACTTCTGCGCGGAGTACGGATTTCACGAGAGCCTCGGCATCTACTCCGGCGGCCTGGGGGTGCTGGCCGGCGACCACGTCAAGTCGGTCAGCGACATGGCCATGCCTTTCCTGGGCGTGGGCCTTCTCTACAAGCACGGCTACTTCCGCCAGACGATCGACGCCGACGGTCACCAGGAGCACGCCTACCCCGACTTCGATCTGACCCGCCTGCCGATCCGGCGCGTCGTCGGCACGGACGGCAGCCCGCTCATGATCCACCTGGAACTGCCAGGGCGGTTGCTGGCCGTGGCGGTGTGGTGCGTCCAGGTTGGCCGGGCGCCGGTGCTGCTGCTCGACACCGACGTTCCGGACAACGACGAATCCGACCGGCCGATCACCCACATCCTCTACGTCCGCGGACGCGAGATGCGCCTCCACCAGGAGCTGGTGCTGGGCGCCGGCGGGGTGCGGGCCATCGATGCGCTGGGAATCC
>CAZFLI010000112.1:0-6476 GCA_964519845.1 uncultured Anaerolineaceae bacterium
TCGCCCAGGTACTTGCCCTCGCAGCCGTCGTGCGGGATGACGATCGACCCGATCTCCTCGGTGACCTGCATGGCCCGCGCCCGGTCGCGCTCCATCAGCACGACCTCGTGGCCCGAGCCGATGAGCTCGCGGGCAAGGAAGTACCCGACCTTGCCGCCGCCTACGACGATGACGAACACGTCGACCTCCTAGCCCCGCCCGGCCGCGTCCGCGGCTTTGGTGTCACCTGGTTCGTTGCTCGGCTCGGCCGAGGCTGTGCCGCGCGGCCGGCCGTGTCCGTCGCCGGCCGGAGTATCGACGCCCGGCCCGACGTCCATCGGCAGCTTGAGATGCTTGCCGATCGAATCGACCATCAGGTTGGTGCGGCAGAGGGTTACCACGCCCAGTTCGGCGTAGGCCGCGGCCCGGACCGGGTCGTTGATCTTGGCCACTACCCTGGCGATGCCGAAGCTCTCGGTTGCCACCTGGGCGGCCATGACGTTGCGGTTGTCCCCTTCGGTCAGGGCCAGGAAGATGTCCGCGCCCTCGGCTCCCGCCTGGCGCAGCATCTCCTCGTCCGTCCCGTCGCCCCTGATGGCGGTGCCCTTGAAGGTCTCGGGCAGCCGGTCGAAGGCGGAGGTCTTCACGTCGAAGATGATCACGTCGTGCCCCGCCGCGTCCAGGCTGTCGGCGAGCGTGGAACCGACACGTCCGCAGCCCACGATCACGATCTTCATCACGCCTCCTCGCCCATCGGCTCGCGTACCACCCACACCGCGCAGGGGGCGTTCTTCAATGCGTAGGGAATGGCCCGGCCGATGGCGAAGTCGCCGCCGAACCGGGTCCGGTAGGGCAGGCCCAGGATCAGCAGATCGGCCTCGCGCGCGGCCGCTTCGTCCACGACCGCCGCCCCGAGATCGCGGGCCTGGACCAGGACCGCCTCCATGGTGATCTTCAGCTCCTCGGCGATTCCTTCGGCCGCGTCCAGGACGCGCTGCGCCTCTTCCGACCGCTCAGCCACGTCCGCATCGAGCGGCATCGTCCAGTCAAGCTCCACTACGTGCACGGCCACGAGCTCCGCGCGGGCGGGACGGGCGAGCTCGCAGGCCAGCCGGACGATGATCTCGTCGGTGGGTCCGCCGCTGAGAGCCAGGACGGCGCGCCGGAAGACGACGTTGTTCGCCTCGGGCACCTGACCTCCGTTCTCGGCCCACAGATAACGGGTAGGGGCCGACCTTCGCCCGGAACGATACCACCGCCTCCGATGGGCGCACGGTCCGAATGCATGATTGTTCGCGGACCCGCAGGCCGGCTCGGGCTGCCGTTCGGCCCGCCCGCCGCGGCCGTTCGTCACCGCCGGGCCGCGGCCGCAAAGTCGCTAGCGGCCCTCGGGCGAATGATCGGTCGGGACCAGCGTCCCGACGGGCACTTCGAGGAGCTCAGGGACGGGCTTGGTCTCGTCGCGCCGGTAGGGAACGTCGATGACCACCGTGTGCGGCCGGCCCAGGAGCGTGGCGCGCAGCTGCTTGGCGGCCTGGTTGTACAGCATCCGCTCCCACCAGTTGCGGGCAACGTACTCGGGGATCAGGACGAAGTTGATGGGTTCCTTCTCGTCCTCGGGCCAGGTGCTGTCCAGCACATCCAGGTAGGCGACGAGCGGGGCGATGACCGCGCGATAGGGCGATTCCACAAGGACCAGCGGCACGTCCGGGACGGCCTCGGCCCAATGCTTCCGCACCTCTTCGCCCCTGGCCTGATTGTCGGAGATGTAGACGGCCCTGATGTCCTTGCCCATCGATCGGGCGACGTTGAGGGCCTGGACCACGGCGCGATTGACGCCCGGAATGGGGATGATGACGCGGTTGTGGCGGTGCGGCTGCGGAATGGCGGCGCCCGGGCGCAGCTCCAGCTGGCGAGCCGAAGATTCGTACTGGTGGTTGATGAAGGCCATCACGGCCATCAGAAGCGGGATCATCAGCAGCACCATCCAGGCCCCGTCGACGAACTTCTCCGAGGCCACAACCAGGAAGACCACGCCGGTCAGGCAGGCCCCGAAGCCGTTCACCAGGCCGCGCCAGATCCAGCCGGAGTCGCGCTCGGACCGCCAGTGGAGAACCATGGCGGTCTGGACCATGGTGAAGCACAGGAACACGCCGACGGAGTAGAGCGGAATCAGGGCGTGGGTGTCGGCGTGGAAGGCCACCAGCATCAGGGCCGCCACCAGGCCCAGGACCACGATGCCCCACGAGAAGGCCAGGCGATCGCCGCGGAAGGCGAACTGGCGCGGGATGTAGCCGTCCTGAGCGAGGATCGCGGCCAACCGGGGGAAGGCGTTGAAACTGGTGTTGGCCGCCAGGAACAGGATCATCGCGGCGCTCAACTGGAGCACATAGAACATGAAGTAGATCGGGCTGCCGGAATTGAAGACGGCGCCTCCGATCTGGCCCAGGACCGTGGGGCCGAAGCGATCGTCCGTCGGCATCACGTGATACTGGAGGCCGACGAAGGTCAGGCCGATGAACAGGACGCCCAGCAGAGTCGCCATGGCAACCAGCGTGTTCGCGGCGTTCTTGGGCTCCGGCGGCTTGAAGGCGGGCACTCCGTCGGCGATGGCCTCGACGCCGGTCAAGGCGACCGAGCCGCTGGCAAAGGCGCGGCCGAGAAGAAGGATGGTCAGCGCCGCGCCGGTCGATTCCAGGGCATGCTCGGGAGCGGGCACCGGCTGGGCGCTGCCGGTCACCGTGTTGATCAGCCCCACGACTATGGCCAGCAGGGCGCTGCCCACGAACAGGTACGTGGGCAGGGCAAAGATGTTGCCCGACTCGCGAATGCCGCGCAGGTTCGCCGTCGCCACGAGTGCCACCGCGAGCACGGCCAGCTCGACGCCCCACTCGTTGACGGCCGGGAAGGCGTTGCCGAGGTTGGCGATGGCCGCCGCCGTCGAGACGGCCACGGTCATGACGTAGTCGATCATCAGCGCCGCGGCCGCGACCATCCCGGGGCCGGGGCCCAGCTTCTTGCGGACCACGACGTAGGCGCCGCCGCCGCCGGGATAGGCGCGGCAGACCTGGCGGTAGGAGAAGGCGACGATAGCCAGCAGAAGGGCGACCGCCACGGCGATCTGGATCGACCAGGTCAGGGCGGCAACGCCGGCCAGGATCAGAACCTTGAGGATCTCGTCGGTGGCGTAGGCGGACGAGGAGATGGCGTCGGAGCTGAAGATGGCCAGGGCCTTCTTCTTGGTCAGGCGCTCCTCGATGTCCTGGGCGTTGGACAACGGCTTGCCGAAGACAAAGGCTCGGACGCGGGCGATGCGCCGGCCCAGGGCCGTGCGGGGTGCGCTGGCCGCGGCTTTGGCCACCATGACGCCGGCCCCCGCGTAGCGGAAGTAGGCGGAGTGCGGCCTTTCGACCACTACGCGCCGGTCACCGAGCTTGCGACCCCGGAGCGGCGAACCTGGAGCGGTCATCGACCGGCGAAACCTCTCTGATACCCCATTCGCGAACCGCGCAAGGCTAGCACGATGACCCCAGCCGCGAACCCTCCAGCCGCCGAGTGCGGGTTGAGGCGGGCCGGCCTGGTTCGCCGGGCGGCCGGATGCCTAGTACCCGAAGCTCAGACGGGCGGCCAGCGCCTGCGGAAGACCGACCTCGATCATGGCCCGCTGGGTTCCTTTGATGTCGTATTCGACGCGGTGCCAGGCGGCCTCGCCGAGTCCCGTGTCGATGATCACGTAGCTGGCTCTCGGGTCGCCGTCACGAGGCTGACCAACGCTGCCGGGGTTGAGCACGGCCCGGCCCTCGCCGAGCCGCGCCGGGCGGCCCGGATCTACCTGCCATTCCTCCAGCGACGAGTCCAACTGCCCGACCTGCTGGAAGTGGATCGGGACGTGGCTGTGCCCGATGAGGCAATGCTGGGTCTCGATTTCGGCCAGGATCTCCAGGGCGGCGGCCCTCGAGTAGGCGTACTCGCGCAGCGGATCGCGAGGGCTGCCGTGGACCAGCGTGAACGAGCCGGCGGGGGTCTCTCGGACCAGCGTCAGCGGCAGAGACTCCAGATAGGCGCGCGTCTCCGGAACGATGTGGTCGCGGCTCCATTCGGCGGCGGCCCTGGCGTCGGCCGTGAACCAGCGGAGGCAATCGCCGCCTGCCACCGCGTCGTCGTGATTGCCCCGGACCGAGAGGGCGCCCAGGCCGCGCAGCCGAGCCACCACCGCGTCGGGGTCGGGACCGTAGCCGACCGTGTCGCCCAGGTGCCAGATCGCATCCACGGTTCCGGCGTCGGCCAGCACGGCCTCGAGGGCCCGCAGGTTCGAGTGGACGTCCGAGAGAACCGCGATCCGCATGGTCAGAAGGCTACCTCAGCCGTCTACCGCCACAGCGGCCGGCGCCGCCGCGCGGTCGGGTCGCGCGGGTACTGGGGCGGGGTGGGGCCGGTCTTCTCCACGACGACCAGGCAGTGATCCTCCAGGCCCGATACCGCGACTGCTTCGCAGGCGGACACGCGACCGCCCAGCCGTTCCACGGCCCGCCCGCCCCGGGCCAACTCCTCGTCGAGTGGCAGCCGCTTCCAGGCCACGAGCAGCCCGCCCGGGGCAAGCAGCGGCAAGCCCAGCTCGGCCAGTTCGGCCAGCTCGGCCAGGGCCCGCGAGACGACGGCCTGCCAGCGCCCGCGGCTGCGCGAATCGGCTGCCACGGCCTCGGCCCGGGCCGCTGTCACGGCCACACTGCCCGCCAGGCCGGTGGCATCGACGGCTGCGTCGAGGAAGCGAGCCTTCTTGGCGATCGACTCCACGAGCAGGGCCCGTCGGGCCGGCAGGGCGGCGGCCAGGGGTAGGCCCGGATAGCCGCCGCCGCTCCCCAGGTCCACGAACTCCTCGATCCCGGCCCGGCGCAACAGCGGCAGGGCGGCGAGGCTGTCCAGGACGTGCTCGCGGGCGATCGCCTCGGGGTCGCGGATGCCACTCAGGTTGATGGCGTTGTTCCAGGCCAGCAGCAGCCGGACGTGGCCGTCGATCGCCTCGCGTGCCGGCTCCGACAGTGCCGTCCCGTCCGTGCCGACGACGCGCAGGCCGGCCAGCAGCACGGACTCGTAGCCGGGAGGCAGGGGAGCCAGGTCCTTGACGCGCGTCGGGAGCGGCTCGCGGCCCGCGGGCGGGGCCTTTGGGTCCTGCCCGGCTCTGTGGGTCGCGCCGCTCCCGGCGTCGGCTCTGCTCGCACCCGGCGGCCCATGGTCTTGCCACGTCAGTCCGGTCCTCGGTCGGGTCTCCCCAGACCCCTCGCGAACGTGGTTACCCATGTGCGGGCCGCAGCTGCGGTGCGGGTGTCGGACGGTAGTGCGGGCCGCTGGGAGCGTCAAGAGCGTTGTCCACCAAATCGGATGAGTAATCCACTTTCGTGGATAACTCCGCTGCGTCGAGGGTCATGGTGGACGGGCGGCTCGAATCAGGCGTGGTCGGCCTGAACCTTGGGTTTGACCGGCTTCCCCAGGGCCCTGCGCACGACTTCGAGCACCTCTTCGACGTAGCGGTCGGCGTCGCCCTGTTCGGCCGCCGTCCTGACGCAGCCGTGCACGTGGTCCTCCAGAATGAGCAGGGCCACGGCGTCAACGGCCGCGCGCAGCGCAGCCGTCTGCTGCAGGATGTCGACGCAGTACTCCTCCCGTTCGACCATCCGCTCGATTCCCCGGGCCTGGCCTTCGATGCGCCGCAGGCGCCTGACGAGGTTGGCCCGGTCGCGGGAGTAGGCGTGCCGGAACGTGCCGTCCAGGTCGGCATCTTCGGCCGGCGCGAGGACCGGCGCCGCCGCGGGCGCGGCAACCCTGGGCGCAGGCGCGGCAACCCTGGGCGCGGGCGTCTGCGGTGGGCGCTCCGGCCTGGCAGTCGGGCGGACCTGGTCGGTCCTGGGGGTGTCTTCGTTCGGCAAGTCTGGCCTCCGGTTTGATCATACCCCCGGGGAGTATGCGCCGGCAAACACGCGGGCCGGCGAGCGGTGCCCGGCCGCCCCGGAATCGGCTCTCCATGCCGCCCCCGGAGCGTCTCTCCGGTAGACTTGAGGAGTGGATCCGCGAGAGCGTCTGCGCATGCTCCTGCTTGGTGCCGGCTGCACCCGGTGCGGTCGTCCTTACGGCGCCGAGGGGGTCGTCGTGCTCGCCCTGCGCGAGGAGATCGCCTTCGTCCAGCTGGCCTGCTCGGCCTGTCAGGTCCAGACGCTGGCCCTGGTGACCGGTGTTTCGGGCAGCCCGTCGGCGACCGAGGCAGAGGGTGTGGGCGTGTCGTCGGAACGGTCCGCCGTCAGCGAAGCGGACGTGCTCGAGATGCGCTCCTTCCTGGCGGACTACCGGGGCGACCTGCGGACCCTGCTGGAGCGATGAGCGAGCTGGAGGGCCGGCCCGAGCCCAGGCCCGGGTGCGCCTTCGCTCACGCCAGCGAGGCCGAATTCGGCCGCATCCTGGACTTCTATCAGGTGGCCTGGGAGTACGAGCCGCAGGTCTTCCCC
>CAZFLI010000113.1:0-6452 GCA_964519845.1 uncultured Anaerolineaceae bacterium
CCGACGTCGAGATCGGCGACCTGCGGGCCGGGGCTTCGCTTATCCTTGCCGCCCTGGCCGCCGAGGGCGCGACCAGCATTCGCGGTGCCCACCACGTTCACCGCGGCTATGAGAAGATCGATTCGAAATTCACCGAGCTGGGCGCCAGGATCGAGCGCCTCGCGGAAGGGACGTAGCGCAACCGCATGAAGATCGGTATCGACCTGGGCACCGCCAACATCATGGTCTTCGTTAAGGGCCAGGGCATCGTGATGCAGGAGCCCTCGGTGGTGGCCGTGGACGAGAACAAGATGATCGTCGCCGTGGGCGACGAGGCTCGCGAGATGATCGGCCGCACGCCGGCCAACATCTCGGCCATCCGGCCGATGCGGGACGGGGTCATCGCCGACTACATCATCACCGAGGCGCTGCTGCGCCATTTCATCGACCGCGTCCAGCGGGGGCGCCGGTTTGGGTTCGGCAAGCCGATCGTGATGATCAGCGTCCCGGCCGGCGTGACCAGTGTCGAGAAGCGAGCCGTCAGAGACGCGGCCCTCAAGGCCGGTGCCTCCGAGGCCTATCTCATCGACGAGCCGATGGCGGCCGCGATCGGAGCGGCGATGCCGATCAGCGGCCCATCCGGCGCGATGATCATCGATATCGGCGGCGGCACCAGCGAGGTCGCGGTCATGTCGCTGGGTGCGATCGTCTGCTCGACCAGCCTCCGGGTCGGCGGCAACAAGGTCGACGAGGCGATCGCCAGCTACGTCCGCAAGAAGTACAACCTGATGATCGGCGACCGCACGGCGGAGGAAGTCAAGATCGCCATCGGGACCGCCCTGCCGCTGGAGCGCGAGCTGACCATGGATGTCCGCGGCCGCGACCTGATCGCCGGCCTGCCGCGCACGATCCCCATGACCAGTTCCGAGGTGATGGAGGCCATGGAGCCGCCTCTCCAGCAGATCATCGGCGCCATCCGCCTGGTGCTGGAGCAGACACCGCCCGAGCTGGCCAGCGACATCATCGACAAGGGCATGGTCATGTCCGGCGGCGGCTCGATGCTTCGCAACATCGACAAGCTGCTGACCCAGGTGACCGGCGTGCCCTGCCATGTCGCCGACGACCCGATCAACTGCGTCGCCCGCGGGACCGGCCTGGCCCTGGAGCATTTCGACTTCTACAGGCGGTACCTCGGGCCGCAGAGCTGATGGCGGCCCCGGCCGGGCCCAAGGCCGGCGACGCCCGGCGGGCGTTCATCGATCTCCACTGCCACACCAGCACCAGCTTCGATTCGCTGGCCGATCCCGTCTCTGTCGCTCGGGCCGCCGCCGCCCGCGGCCTGACGCACCTGGCCGTGACCGACCACGATCGCATCGAGGGCGCCCTGCGGGCTCGCGACGCCGCCCCCCCCAGCCTGACGGTGATCGTCGGCGAGGAGATCAAGACCGCCGACGGCGATGTGCTGGGCATCTTCCTGGAGCGCGAGATCCCGCCTGGCCTCTCGGCGCTTGAGACGATTGCCGCCATTCGCGACCAGGGGGGCCTGGTCGGCATACCCCACCCGTTCGACGGTCTGCGCGGCTTCGGCCACAAGACCGGGACGAAGCTCGAGGAGATCGCCGATCGTGTGGACTGGATCGAGGTCCACAACGCCCGCGTGGTGGGCGGCAGCGCCAACCAGCGTGCGGCAGAGTTCGCCCGCGAGCACCATCTTCCGGGCCTGTGCGCTTCGGACTCGCACACCGTCCTGGAGGTTGGCGTCACCTACAACATCGTCCACGGCGACCCCGGAACTCCACGTGGCTTGCTGGCGTCTCTGGCGGGATTGGAGCTGGTTCCCGGTCGTGCCACCCTGTACGTGCGCGCCTGGACCCCGATCGCCAAGATGATCCAATCGCTCAGGGGCAACGGCAGGCGTCGGGCCCCGGACAGCACGGGAGTGAGCCGGTGACCGATCACACGGACCGCCACCTTCACCCGATGGGCGAAGCCCTGGAGGAGGAGGTCGAGGCCCTCATTCACCCCGACGAGCCCGTCGAGGTGCCGCCGGCCGAACAGATGTCGCTGCTGCGCCGGATGCGCCAGCCGCGAACGATCCTCTCGATCGCCGTTCCGCTGGCCGTCATCGCCGTCGCCGTCGCCGCCAACTGGAGTGACATGGAGAAGGTCCCGGGCGAGATCGCCGGGGCCAACCCGCTGCTTCTCCTGATGGCCTTTTCCAGCTACTACCTCGGCTTTCCGCTGCGCGGCGGCCGCTGGATGAAGCTCCTGCGGGGCGCCGGCTATCGAATCCGCGCCCGCGACGCCACCGAGATCATCTTCATCTCGTGGCTCGTCAATTGCGTCGTTCCGGCCAAGCTCGGCGATCTGTATCGGGCCTACCTGCTCAAGCTGAACAGCCCGGTCTCGGCCACGCGGACCCTCGGCACCGTATTCATGGAGCGGATGCTGGACCTGATAGCCATCGCCGCGTTGGGTGTCGCCGCGGGCTACTGGCGCTTCCACGGCAGCCTGAACGATCTGCCCACGTCGGTCCAGGTCATCTTCGCCATGGGCGTCGTGGTGATCGTGGGCCTGATCGTGGCCCTGGTCGTGATGCGCAACTTCGGCCGCCGGGTGATCTCCGTCCTGCCTCTGCCCAGTCGCGTCTCGGAGATGTACGAGCGGTTCGAAGAGGGGGTCTTCGGGTCGGTGGGTCTGCGCGGCCTGCCGCTGCTGGGGCTGATGACGACCTTGATCTGGCTCAGCGAGGCCATGCGCCTCTACTTCGTGGTCCTCGCCCTCGGCTTCAAGGAAGTCGACCTGGGCCTCTCCGGAGCGATGTTTGTGGCCCTGATCGGCTCGCTGCTGACCGCCATCCCCTTCACTCCGGCGGGCCTGGGACTGGTCGAGGCCGGCATGCTGACGCTGCTGACGCGGATCTTCAGCGCCACCCCAACCCACGCCGCGGCGATCGTGCTGGTGGACCGTGCGATCAGCGTGTTCTCGGTCGTGGTCCTGGGCGCCGTGGCCTACATGCTCTCGTCGAAGCCGCGCGGGGCCGGCATGGAGGTCGAGGAGATCGCGCCGGGGCCGCTGCGGGCGCGGGTCACCTGAGTCTCGCGGCCGGCCCGCGAGCCACAGCCGGGCCGCTCGCCGGACCCGTCTCGACGGTGTAGCTCCGGTCGTCCGACTGGCTCCGCCTGCGAGGTACCAAAGAGTCATACACGTGGCGGCCGCCCGGCCCGATAGTTGCCAGCATCCGGGCAGTCTGCCCGGCAAGTGGAGCCGATATCGCGCCATGGCCGTACAAAACGGACGGGGCTTCAACGAGTGGCTGCGAGCCCAGCTGAAGGCCAAGAAGATGTCTCAGCGCCAGCTAGCCCAGCAGTCGGGGGTGGATCACTCCACCATCTCCCGGCTCATTCGCGGTGATCGGATGCCGTCGCTCGGGACGGCCACCAAGCTGGCCCGTGGACTTCGTGAGATCCGCGATGACGCCGACGCTCCGCAGTACCTGGGCGCCGTCGCCCTGGGCACCGTCAACCCGACCGCCCGCGTCGAGTACGCTCTGCGAGCCGACGACATCCTCACCGAGGCGCACGTGCGCCAGGTCATGGAGTACTACCTGGCGGTGCGGATGCGCCGCTTCGGGCGCACCTACTCGGGCCCTCGATCGGACGAGCGGATGATCGAGCCGCGCCGCTTCGAGGACAGGCGCGAGGCGCCGATCGTCTCGGCGATGGGCGGGCATGCCCTGCGGCCGCTCCAGCCGCTGCCTCCGCGCCGCCCCGCTCACGACAGCTAACCGTCCCGGACGCCGCTCCCATCCGAAGACCTGGCAGGATCCTCGCCCGGCCCGGGCGTCAGCGGCCGTCCCGCCGCCAGGTCGTAGACCCGAGCCATGTTGACCGCGTCGTAGCCGTCTTCCATTCGGGGCGTCTCCAGGTAGAAGGCCACGCCGGACAGGTCCGGGCGGCGCAGCAGACGGGCCATCGCTGCCGGCCCGATCTGCCCTTCGCCGAGGTGGGCGTGCCGATCGTGGCGCGAACCGAGCCCGGAGTGCGTGTCGTTGAGGTGGATCATGGCCAGCCGGCCCAGCCCTATCAGCCGGTCGAACTCGGCCAGCAGGCGATCGACTCCCTCGGCCTTCGAGATGTCGTGGCCGGCGCCCCATAGGTGCGCTGTGTCCAGGCAGAAGGCCAGCCGCCCATCGAGCCGCCTGGCCGCCGCGGCATCGGCGATGGCCGCCAGCTCCTCGATGGTGACGCCGATCGAGTCCCCGCCCCCCGATGAGTTCTCGACCACCAGCAACGGCGCGTCGGGGCCGTCCGGCGTTCCGTCGGCGGCCCGGGCCAGTCCATCGGCCAGTCGCGCTACGCCTGCCTCACGGCCGGCCCCGCGATGCGAGCCGGCGTGGACGTTCACGAAGCGGGCGCCGTAGGCGGGCGCGTGGGTCAGCTCGTGCCGCATGAGCTCCACGGACTTCTCGAACAGTGACTCGTTGGGCCCGGCCAGATTGACCAGGTATGCGGCGTGGATGGCCAGCGGGCCGATGTCCAGCCGCGCCAGCCGCTCGCGGAAGGCCGGCAGCTCGGTCGGGGTCGCGCCCCGCCGGCGCCAGGCGGTCGGGTTGTCGCTGAAGATCTGGACGGCGGTGGCGCCTATCGCGGCCGCCCGATCGGCCAGGCGCAGCAAGCCCATCCCCACGGGAAGGTGCGGCCCGACGCGGCGTCCTCCGGGCAGGAGCTGCTTGATCGGCGGGCTGTCGATGGCCGGTCAGCCCTTGCGGCCGCTTCGACCGGCGGTGTACTCGCCGCCCACCATCGGCTCGATCAAACCGTAGCCACCGTCCTTGCGCCGGTAGAGGACGCACAGTCGCTCGTCCTCGGCGTTGACGAAGATGAAGAAGAGGTGGCCGAGTTCGTCCATTCGGGCCAGCGCGTCCTCTTCGAACATGGGCTCGATGGCGAAGCGCTTGGTCTTCACGATACGAGAGCGGGTGGCCGTATCGGCAGGCTCGGCGGCCCTCTCGGTCGTGGCCCCGGACGAGTTGAACCGCGAGGCCACGTTCCGCAGGGCCCTCACAGCGCCCGGACGGGTTCTGTTGCGGGGCTTCTCGCGCAGATCGATCGCCTGGCGCTCGATGCGATCCACGACCATGTCGAGGCCGGCCCGGTACGTGGGCCCGGCGGCATGGCTGTGCAGGGTGCGGCCGTCGATGGTCAGGCTTATCGACACGAGCTGAGAGTCGGCGGAGCTGCGATGCTGCTCAGTCGACAGTTCGACAACGGCCTCCGACCGCTCATCCAGGAAGCGCTCCAACCGGCGCATCTTGCGCTCGGCGTACTTGCGCACGGACTCCGGGACGTCGATGTTCTTGCCCTTGACGACTGTCCTCACCGTCTACCTCCAGGCGACCAGGGGGTCTTGCCCGCTCTTCGGGGCGGACGCCGCAGGCGGCCCGACGGGCCGCAACTCAGCCACGGCCAGTATAGGAGCCGCCCGCCGAGCGCCGCCTCCGTCGTTCTCACCAATCCTCGGGCGGCCTCTTGCGGTCAGCGCTCACGGGCCGCAGTCAGCGCCGAGACCGCCACGGCCCCGGCCTCGTACAGTGTCTCCGCGCAGGCCAGCAGAGTAGCCCCGGTCGTGGCCACGTCGTCGACCAGAACCGGCCAGCGTCCCTCTGCGAGCGAACCCGTGCCCGGACCCAGGGCAAACGCGCCGGCGACGTTGGAGCGGCGAGCCCGGCGGCCCAATTCGAACTGTGGAGCGGTGTTGCGCGTCCGGACGAGAAGCGGGCGCCAGGGCAGCCCCAGAGGCCCCGAGACGGCCTGCGCCAGCAGCGCGGCCTGATCGTACCCTCGCCGGCGGGCACGCTCCAGGTGGACCGGCACGGGCACGAGCAGGTCGCCGCCCACTCCGGCCGCCCGCCAGCGGGCGGCCATGGCTCCGGCCAGCACGGGGACGGCCCGCCGCTCCCCTGCGTACTTGAGGCGGTGCAGGGCCGCGCGGACGGGACCCGAGAACGGGGCGCACCACTCCAGCTGAGCCAGGGCCGGCGGCATGGTGGCCGGCAGGCCCAGCGGCACGCCGGCCGGAAGACCCTCACGGACCCTCAGCGAGCGCGCACAGCGAACGCACAACGCCGCACCCTCCTCTCCGCAGCCCGCGCAATCGGCCGGCAGGGCCAGGTCCAGGACGGTGGCGCCGAAGCGTGCCAGAGAGCGTTGGACCGACTCGGCCGTCATGCGGACGAGCCTAGCCGCCCGCGCTCACCAGCCGCTTATCCGACGCTCAACTGCTGCGCATCGGCGGATCAACAGGCCCGCCGGCCCGGCCCAAACGGCCCGGAGGTGCGATCCGGGTTCAGGCGGGCCGTTCGATGACTATCTCGTCGCCCAACTGCGTCGCGGTTTCGTCGATCGTACCGACGGGTAGCTCCAGCACGCCTTTGGCGCCTCCGACGCGCCACACGACCCCCCGCCAGGGGG
>CAZFLI010000114.1:0-6439 GCA_964519845.1 uncultured Anaerolineaceae bacterium
GTCTCATGATGCCGTGGCGCGACAGATGGCAGGAAGGAAACGGTCGGCCCCGCCGTAGCCCCGCCGGCTTCCCTCCTCGTGACGCCCACCGCGACATATGGCAGGAAAGCGGCGACGTCGGCAATGTGACTGGGGACTTCAGCTACAGCCTTCCTCGCGCGGATCGCTGGCAGCCGAACGCGATAGAGCCGAGAATACGGCCGTCAGCCACAGCGCCCAGAGGTACGTACATGACCACGCTCGTCCTGCTCCGCCACGGCGAAAGCGACTGGAACCGGGAGAATCGCTTCACTGGTTGGACCGATGTCGACCTGTCGGAGAAGGGGATCGCCGAGGCGCATCAGGCCGCGAAGCTCCTGGCCGAGGGCGGCTTCACCTTCGACATCGCCTTCACCTCGGTCCTGAAGCGGGCCATCCGCACCCTGTGGATCGTCCAGGACGGGCTGGACTTGATGTGGATCCCGGTCGAGAAGACCTGGCGCCTGAACGAGCGCCACTACGGCGCGCTGCAGGGCCTGAACAAGGCCGAGACGGCCGACAAGTTCGGCGAGGAGCAGGTGCTGATCTGGCGCCGCAGCTACGACGTCCCGCCGCCCGAGCTCACGCCGGACGATCCGCGCTTCCCCGGCCACGATCCGCGCTACGCGGACCTGAGCGACGACGAGCTGCCGCGTACGGAGTCGCTCAAGCTCACCCGCGCTCGCTTCATGCCCTACTGGCACGAGCGCATCGTGCCCACCCTGCGCGAGGGCAAGCGGGTCATCATCGCCGCCCACGGCAACAGCCTGCGGGCCCTGGTGAAGCACCTGGACAACGTCGGCGACCAGGAGATCGTGGGGCTGAACATCCCCACCGGCATGCCGCTGGTCTACGAGCTGGACGAGAACCTGCAGGCCGTCAGCCACCGCTACCTGGGCGACCAGGCGGCCGTCGAGGCTGCCATGGCGGCCGTCGCCAACCAGGGCAAGAAGAAGTAGGTTCGGGTCAGGCCACGCCCAGCAGGCGGGCCAGCAGGCCGCCGGCCGCGAGGGCGATCGTCAGGGTTGTGGCCAGCATGGCCAGCGCGGGGCGCCAGCCGAACTCGCCGGCCAGGGCCGCCAGCGTCGCCGCGCACGGCATCGAGACGGACGTGACGATGGCGAAGACGAAGAGCTGGCCGGGGGTCATGAACGAGTTGAGGGTCGCCGCCGTGGCGCCCAGCTGAACCACGGCCAGGGCCACCAACAGCTGCAGGGCCAGCTCCTTGCGCAGGAAGCCGAAGACCATCGCCAGCCCCGCGACCGACGGCAGGCCGAGCCAGCCGATGATGATCGGGTCGAGCAGCTTCGCGGCCGGCCAGATGAGGCCGGTCTCGTAGGCCAGGCCCAGCACGATTGAGCCGCCGAGCATGATCGGGGCGGCGGTGCGGATGAAGTCGTCGAAGCGGAACCAGGCCTTGCGCAGCACCTGGCGGGCGACCGGGCGCCGCAGCGGGGCCAGTTCCAGGACCAGTTCGGACTGGCGGCCGGGGACCACTGCGTTGGCCGCCAGTCCGGCGGCGAAGGTGATCGCGCCGATGACCACGAACGCCGCCAGGGCGACTGCCGGGCCGGCGAAAGGCGCCAGGGCGGCCATGACCACGGCCGAGCCGGCGGAGCAGGGCACCATCGTCACCAGGAACGCGCCGATGAGCCGCTCCCGGCGGCGTGGCAGGACGCGCGTGCCGTAGATTGCCGGGACGTTGCAGCCGGTCGCGGCCAGCAGCGGGATGGCGGCCCGGCCGGGCAGGCCCAGGACGTTGAAGAGCCGGTCGGTCAGGACGGCGGCGCTGGTCAGGTAGCCCGAATCCTCCAGCACGGCCAGCAGCAGGTAGAAGGTGAAGATGTACGGCACGCCCACGGTGAGCATCGCCAGGATGCCGCCGTTGAACCCCCACAGGATTCCGGACGCGATCGGGTTGTCCGGGGCGATGCTGTCGGCGGCGCCGGTCAGGGCCGGGGCGGCGGTTGCGTCCCAGGCCCGGGTGAAGGCCTCCGAGAGTGCCCCGCCGACGACGAGCATCGTGACGAAGACGGCGATCGTGACGCCGATGAAGAGCGGCAGGCCCGGCCAGATGGAGGTCGTCCAGATCGAGAGTTTGTCGGCCAGCGGAGCGGCCACGTCGCGGCGGCGCTCCACCTGCTCCGCCCACTCCGCCCCGACGCGCCAGCGGGCCGGCTCCAGGTCGGCGGCCATCGCCAGGGCGGCGGCTCCGCGGCCGGAGATGACGTGTCCCGAAACCAGCTCGCGCAGGCCCGCCGGGGCCGAGACGGCCGGAGCCGAGGCCGCCGCCCCCAGCGAGCGCCCGGTCTGCAGCTCGCGCCCGCCTTCGGTCAGCCGGCGCTCCAGGTTCAGGTCGTAGATGCGGGCCGGGACGGTGCCGCGTGGAGCGCCTCCGGCCAGGCGCTCGCGGCGGTAGCGCGCCATGCGAACCGCGTCGGTGACGGCATCGATCACGCCGCGGCCGTTGCGCCCGGTGGTCAGGTGGACCGGCCCCGCCAGGAGTTGCGAGAGGCGTCCCGTGTCCACCTCGGTGCCGTGAGCGGCCGCCTCGTCGGCCAGGTTCGCGGCAAACACGAGCGGCAGACCCAGGTCGCGGCAGGCCAGCGCCAGGGGCAGATGGCGACGCAGGTCGCCGGCATCGCCGACGAACAGGATCGCGTCTGGCCGCAGGGCGGTGAGTGTCCTCCAGAAGGGGTCTCCGCCGGCAGGGGAGTCCTGGAGGGAGAGCGTGCCGGGCGTATCGGCCAACCAGGCCGAGCCCTCGGCCGTGCGAACGCGTACTCGCTCCACCGAGACAGTCGTGCCCGGGGCGTTGACGCTCTCAACGTAGCGGCCGCTGGCCACGCCCATCAGCGTTGACTTGCCGACGTTCGGCCGGCCGACCAGGGCGATCAGCGGTAACTCGCCGCGGTCTTCGTCGGCGGCCGCCCGACGGCCGAGGTGGGGCAGCTTCATCCGCGCCCGCCCTCATCGTCCACCGGCTGGACCTCGACCGTGGCAGCCACTGCTCGCGCGATCGCCAGGCGGGCGCGGCCCAGGCGCACGATCACCGGTCCGCCCAGCCCGACGCGGCGCTCGACCTTGAGCACCACGCCCGTCACCACCCCCTCCTGCTCCAGTGCCGTCCGGGCCGCATCCGGCATGCCGATTACGCGGACCATCCGGCTCAACTGCGCAGCGTCCAGGGTCTGGCGCGGTGGGGCTTCATCGGGCGTCGATATCCGAGTTGGCAGATCGGAGTTAGGCACGGGCATAGTGAGCCTGATCCGGCGGCGTGGCGGTAGGGCCCAGTTGGCACCTGGTCAGGGCCGAAGGTCCCGAGCTCTCGAACGCGGCCCTCGTGCTCCCGGGTCAGACGGTACCACCGGCCACGCGTCGCAGGCTGCGCCGCGCACGGTACCAGGCGAGGTACTCCAGAAGCTCCTCTCGTTCGTCGTTGGTGAGGTCGGCGAAGAGGGCCGCACTCACCGTGTCGGCGGCACCGCCGTTCGGCTCGCCGGGGACTCGATAGCCGCACAGGCGCATGAGATCGGCGTAGGGCACGGCCAGGACCTCGCTTAGTTGATGGAGAACCTGCGGCGATGGGCGCTTGACCGCGCTCTTCTCGAGCCGGCTCAGGTAGGCCCCCGAGATCCCGGCGGTCCGGGCCGCGTCCGCTGCCGTCAGCCCGCGAGCCCTACGCGCCTGTCTGAGCGTGATTCCGAACGAGGACTCCACTCACATACCCTGCACTACAGTAGCATTTCGCTAACTACAGTTGACTATATCACAACTCTGTGGTTCACTCAATCGGCAGCAGTGGCCGGAGCGACTCCCGGCGGTGGACTTGACAGCCTCCGCTTCCCCGGATGCCAGAAGCGCAATCGGGGACTGATCATGAGCCCTAGGTCTCGTCGGAACTTCGTCGGCCCTACCGTCGCGGTAGGCGCGGCGGCGTTCCTCGCGCCTCGATCGGCGGCAAAGACGTCGGGCGCCGGCCCAGGCCTCTCCGGCGAAGTCGCCGTATCCGACGAGGTAGTGGCTCCCAGAGGAACCCGCTCGCGGAAAGGAAGCGGCATCGGAGCGCTGCCACTCGTCCACGCTCCCAAGCCCAGGCCGACACGCTCGAACAGGTCCACGGCAGTCTTCCGCGACCTGATGGAATCCGCCCCCGTGGCTGCATTCGTGAAGGACGCCGACGGTCGCTACCTGTACGCCAACCCATACTTCCTTGCCACCATGGGCAAGCGCATGGGGGCCGATTGGCACGGCAAGAGCGATGCGCAATTGTGGCCGCCGGAGGCCGCTGTGGTCATTCGCTCGCATGATAGGGCGGCCCTCCGTGGCGGCGGCTCACATGTCTTCTCGCGCGTGATGTCCGGTCTGGATGGGTCGCTGCGCACGGTCCTGCTCACGGAGTTCGCCCTGCCGGCCGGCGACTCGCCCATGGGAGTGGGCGGCATCGGAGTCGACATCACCGAATATGCGAAGAAGGGGGCAGAACGCGATCGGCTCGCGGCCGCGATCGAGCAGGCCACCGAGTCGGTCATGATCACGGACCTCGACGCGAAGATCACGTACGTCAACCCGGCCTTCGAGCGACTGACCGGCTATCGCCGCGACGAGGTAGTCGGCCAGAACCCGCGCCTGCTCAAGAGCGACCTCCAGACCCCCTGGTTCTATGAGGCTATGTGGGCTTCGCTCACGAGCGGCCTGCCCTGGGTGGCCGACTTCGTCAACCGGCGCAAGGACGGCTCGCTCTTCGCCGAGGAGGCCGTCATCTCGCCCATCCGGGACCCCTCGGGCACGATCACGAGCTTCGTGGCCGTGAAGCGCGACGTGACGCGCGAGCGTGCACTTGAGGAACGCGCGACCCGGCTCGTTCGAGAGCGGACGCTCATCGCGGAGACGATGGGCGGTCTGCACACCGGCGACACTCCGGAGGAAACCGCGCAGGCGATCTGCCGCCAGGTCGTGGGTCTCACCGGCGTCCGGGGGGCGCAACTCGCCATCTTCGAGGCCGACGGATCAGTGCGGCCGATCGGCACCGTCGTTACGGACCAGCCCAATCCGCCGTTGCAGCGGATCCCAGCCGAGCGCAGCCAGTACCTCCGCGAGCGAGCGGCCCTGGGGCCCTGGATCGAGCAGTGGGAGGATCAGCCCGGGCACCCCTACAACCAGCTCATCAACGGTCTGGGAATCAGCGCGCTTGCGTACTCGCCCGTCCGGCACCGCCAGCACCTCATCGGGCTGCTCGTCGCCAACGCCGAGGGGTCCATCGAGGGGACCGGCGCCGCCGATCTGCTGCCGGCCCTGTGCGAGTTCGCCGACCTTGCCGGGGCACTCGTCGGCCGCGACGTGGCCGACAGGGCCAACCTGGAGCTCAGCCGCGATCGCATCTCGGGCATTATCGACAACCGGGCCTTCAAGCCGGTCTGCCAGCCGATAGTCGACGTGACCGACAACACGATCGTCGGCTACGAGGCGCTGACTCGATTCGCCGACGGGGGCGATCCGGAGGCCGTATTCGCCGAGGCGGCCGCGGCCGACCTCGGGCTCGCGCTGGAGACCGCCACGCTCCGGGCTGCCCTCGCGGCCGCGGAGGCGTTGCCACCGTCGGCCTGGCTCAACCTGAACACGTCGCCCGAGCTCATCCTGGCGGGAGAGCCCCTGCGCACCATCCTCGCCGGGTGCACCCGACACCTCGTGCTGGAGGTGACCGAGCACGCGGCCATCGCCGATTACCCGGCCTTCCGCGCGGCAGTCGCCGCGCTTGGGCCCAACGTGGAGCTGGCCGTTGACGATGCCGGCTCCGGGTTCGCCAGCCTGCGCCACATCCTCGAGTTGCGGCCCGCGTTCGTGAAGCTCGATCGTTCGCTCGTCGCCGGCCTTGACACGGATTCCGCACGCCAGGCGATGGTCGTGGGCCTCCGCCACTTCGCCCGCGCGACGGGCTGCCGGCTGATCGCCGAGGGCATCGAGACCGACGACGAGTTGGACATGCTGCGCTCCCTCGGTATCGCTCTGGGGCAGGGCTACCGGCTCGGTCGACCGGAAGCTGTGCCCCCTGCCGGCCCGGTTTCCCAAGCAGGCCCCGGCGAGCCGGTAGCGTGACCTGGATGCCCCGTTCATTCGATTGCACCCGCAGGGGCGAAGGACATGCGGCGACCGTTTGAGCCTGGAGCGCCGCTTGACGGCGGCTGCTACACTCGCGGGACACCCGCCCAGGAGGGCAGGTGTAGTTGCCGCTATGGAGAGTCAGGTTTGAGCCTGTTCGATCGCTGGAGCCGCCGCCACATCGCCGTCGCCATCAGGGCGGACGGCAGTCACGTGCAGGTCCCGTCGGACAATCTCGGCCTGGTGGACGTATCCCTTTTCGGTCTTATCCGCTCGTTCGAGCTGGGCATTGAGCGCGTACTCGGGCTCATTACCGGCTCCC
>CAZFLI010000115.1:0-6313 GCA_964519845.1 uncultured Anaerolineaceae bacterium
CCCCCGCCGCCTGCCCCGCGCCCCGCCCCGCGCCCCGCCCCGCGCCGCCGCCGCCCCCGCCGCCGGCCCCGCGCCCCGCCCCGCGCCCCGCGGCCCCGCGCCGCCGCCGGGCGCCACCCGCTACACTCCCGGAGCGATGAGCAGCCAGATACGGCGGCGACCGACGGGAACCGCCAGGCCACTGACCTTCCGCACCTTCCTCGCTCTGGCAGCGGGCAAGGCCGCGGCCCGAGCCACTCGGCTGGCGGGGCGCGGGGGCGGGACGTCCGTCACCGGCATGGTGGCCCGCAAGGTAGACCCGCAGATCCTTAGCAAGATCGTCCTTGACCGTGGCGAGCCGGTCGTCGCCATCACCGGCAGCAACGGCAAGACCACCACCGCCCGCTTCACCGCGGCCCTGCTGCGCGGCGAGGGTGTGACCGTCAGCCACAACTCGGCCGGGGCGAACCTGGTTCACGGCGTGACGAGCCTGGCGGTCAACAGCGCAAATCTGCGCGGCCGGCTTCCCGGGGGCGTGTTCGTCGTGGAGACGGACGAGGGAGCGCTGCCCAAGGTCGCCCCGGAGCTGGCGCCGCGCGCCCTCCTCATCACCGATCTGTTCCGCGACCAGCTGGACCGCTTCGGCGAGATCTACGCCGTGGCCGACGCCATCGAATCGGTCGCCGCGGCCCTGCCCTCGGAATCGGCCCTGATCGTCAACGCCGACGACCCGATGGTGGCCACCCTGGCCCCCAAGCGCAAGGGCAAGCGCGTCACCTTCGGCCTGGCGCTCGACCGTTCGACCGATCGAATCACCCGCGCCGCCGACACGATCCGCTGCCCGCGCTGCCGGGCGGACCTCGTCTACGACCAGGTCTACCTCTCCCACATGGGCGACTGGCACTGCTCGGCCTGCAAGCTGCGCCGCCCCAGGCTGGACGTCGCGGTTACCGCCATGGAGGTCGTCGGGCTCGATCGGACGCGCTTCAGCGTCAAGACACCGGCGGGCAAGCTGGCGATCGAGATCCCGCAGTCGGGCACCCACATCGCCTACGACGCGGCAGCCGCCATCGCGATCATGGTCGGTCTGGGCGTTTCGCTCGAGCATGCCGCCGAGTCGCTGGCTTCGGTCGGCCCGGCCTTCGGCCGCCTCGAGAAGATAGAAGCCGACGGTCGAACGATCGTCCTGGCCTTTGCCAAGAACCCAACCTCCTACAACACGACCCTGCGCGCTCTGGCGACCGAGGGCGAACCGCGCCAGCTCTTGATCGCCCTCTCGAACACGCTGGTCGACGGCGAGGATTTCGGCTGGCTGTGGGACGTCGACTTCGAGTCGATGGCCCCCGGCGTCGAGCGCGCCGTCGTTTCCGGCACGCGTGCCGATGAGCTGGCCAACCGCCTCAAGTACGCCGGCCTATTGCCGCGCAAGATGGTAGTGGTGGAGGACCGGCCGGCCGCCCTGCAGGCGGCGCTGCACGGGCTGCCCGCCGACGGGCGGCTGGTGATCCTGTCGGGCTACACGCCGCTGATCGAGCTGCGCGACGAGATGCGCAAGCGTGGCTGGACGGGGAGGTTCTGGGCCGTATGACCGAGCCGAAGCGAGCCCCAACCAGAGCCGCCGCGGCCCCGAAGCCGGCCGCCGCGCCCTCGAAGGCGAAGCCGAAGCCGGCCCCGAAGCCGAAGCCGAAGCCGGCCGCCGCGACCCCGAAGCCGACCCCGAAGCCGGCCCCGAAGCCGACCCCGAAGCTGAAGCCGACCGCCGCGCCCCCGAAGCCGAAGCCGGCCCCGAAGTCAACCCCGAAGCCCGCCCCAGCCCCGCGCCGCCGGCGCCCCGAAGCCCACGACCACCGGCCGCTGCGCATCGCCCACCTGTACCCGTCCCTCTTCAACGTGGCCGGTGACGGCGGCAACCTCATCGCCATCGAACGCCGGGCCGAGTGGCGGGGCATCCCTGCCGAGGTCACGGCCATAGAGATAGGCGAGACGCCTAACTACAGCCGTTTCGACATCGTGCTCTTCCACGGCGGCCAGGACGTGGAGATGAAGGTCGTGGCCGCGGATTTCGTCCGCCACGGGCCGTCGCTGCGCCGAGCCACCGAGGACGGCGTCCTGGTCTTCGCGGTCTGCGCCGGGCTGCAGCTGCTCGGTCATCGCTACATCGCGAACACCGGCGAGGTGATGGAGGGCGTCGGCATCCTGGACCTGGAGACGCGCGGCGGGCCGCAGCGCTTCATGCAGCACGCCGCCTGCGAGGTCACCATCGACGGCATCGCCGGCACCGTCGTGGGCTTCGAGAACCACTCCGGCCTGACGGAGCTGGGGCCCGGCTGCGAGCCGTTCGGGCGGGTGATCGCGGGGGGCGGCAACAACGGCCGCGACGGGACCGAGGGCGCACGCTGGCGCAACGTCTTCGCCACCTACCTGCACGGCCCCTGTCTGCCCAAGAATCCGTGGCTGACCGACCGCCTGATAGAGATCGCCGTCTCGCGCGTGGAGGGCGAGCCTTTCACCCTGGCTCCGCTCGACGACGAGATGGAGGAACGGGCCCACCGTACCGCCCTATCCAAAGCCATGGCCAACAAGGGCCGCCTGACGGCCCTGGAGCCGGCCAGGCTCGTGCGGGGACTCAAGAAGTAGCGTCGGGGCCGGCGTTCGCCCGGATCGCCGGGATCAGGATGCCTCCCGCGCATATCCCTTCGGGTTGGCGCGCCGCCACTCCCAGGCCGACCCGATCATCTCCTCGAGCGAGTCGTGGGCCGGCCGCCAGCCCAGCACCTCCCGCGCCCGCGCCGCGCTGGCCACGAGGATGGCAGGATCGCCGGGCCGCCGCGGCCCCACCCGGTGGGCGACCTTCCGCCCGGTCACGCGCTCCGCCGCGGCCAGTACCTCGCGGTTGCTCGAGCCGGTTTCGGACCCGAGATTGCACACCAGCGGGGTGCAGGGTCCGCCCGGGGGGCCGGTCCGCTGGTCGTTCGGGTCGGTCGCCTCGAGAGCGAGCAGGTGGGCCTGGGCCAGATCCAGGGCGTGGATGTAGTCGCGCACGCAGGTGCCGTCCGGAGTCGGGAAGTCGTCGCCGAAAAGGGTCAGCTCTCCGCCGCTCTCCGCCGCCGCCAGGACGTTGGGGATCAGGTGCGTCTCGGGCTCATGGGCCTCGCCGTTGCGAAGCGAGGCGCCGGCGACGTTGAAGTAGCGGAAGATCACGCTCCGCAGCCCGTAGGCATTGCCGTACCAGCGCAGCCCCTGCTCGAAGGTGCGCTTCGTCTCGCCGTATGGGCTGATCGGCGCGGGCGCCTGATCCTCGGTGATCGGCGTCCGCTCGGGAATGCCGTAGACGGCGGCCGTGGAGCTGAAGACCGCTCGCTCGATCCCCGCCAGGCGCATGCCTTCCAGCAGGACGACGCCCCCGCCGACGTTCTCGCGGTAGTACTTCGCCGGGTCGGCGACCGATTCGGGTACCTGCGACTTAGCCGCGCAGTGCAGGACCGCCTCGACCCGATGCCGGTCCAGGAGCCGCGCCAGCAGCTCGGCATCGCCGTAGCTGCCGACCTCGAGCCCGATCCCATCGACCACCGCGGCCCGATGTCCGGTCGAGAGGTCGTCCAGGACGACAACCTCGTGGCCCGCCTCCTGCAGGACTTCGACGGTTATGGAGCCGACATAGCCGGCTCCGCCGGTAACGAGTACTCGCATCACGAGGCCACCCCGATGACGGCCGCGGCAACGTAAACCATCGTCTACAGCTCCTGGCGGCGGAAGATCAGCCAGGTGACGCCGAACACGGCGGGCACCAGCAGTATGTTGAACAATAGCGGGCCCGCGACCCAACCGGGGTCGGTGCCCATGACGAGGTGCGAGGCCACAGCGCTCATGGAGATGGGCATGTAGGGCCCGATGCCCGGCAGCGACGCAAGCGCGCCCGTCACCAGCATTGCCACCAGCCCGATGCCGGCCGCGGCCGCGGCCGAGCGGGTCAGAGTGCTGCCGAGCATGGTGATCGCGGCGTAGACGACGAGCATCCACCACAGCAGCAGGGCCATGGCAACGTAGCCGACGAGCCCGAAGGCTTCCGGATAGAGGATCAGGGTGTAGAGGTAGGCCAGACCGCAACCCAGGGCGATGCCCGCCAGCAGGGTGGCCGAGATGGCCGCCAGCTTGGCCGCCAGGAAGGCCGCCCGCGACGCCGGCTTGGTCAGGATCATGCCGGCCGTGCCGCGCTCCTTCTCCCAGGCCACGGAGCCCATGGCCAGCAGCAGGGCGCAGACGACGCCGAACTGGCTGAGGTTCTTGAGGATCTGGTCCGCGGCGCCCTGCAGCGAGGGGGGCGGAACAGTGATGGTGATGCCCCCGCCTTGCTCGCCCAGGGCGTTCAACAACTCCTTCATGTAGCGGTCCGTCAGCGGGCCGATGATTCCGAACAGGACGAAGACCGCCGCCACTGCGACCAGGCGGCCGGTCCGCAGCTGCTCCCGCATCTCCTTGGCCAGCAGGGTTCTGAAGCCCATCATCGCCGGGCCCTCCCATCCAGGCCGGTCGCCGGGATTCGGACGGCCGGCGCTATCGGCGGACCGCTCTCGGCCACCAGGCGCAGGAAGACGTCCTCCAGGCTTGGGCGCTCGCGCTCGTAGCGGGCCAGTCTCACCCCGCTCTTGGCCAGCAGCGGCAGCATGGCCGGCCCGGCGATCTTCGGATCGTTGACGAAGACGCGAACCCTGTCGGCCGTCGCCTGAACCTCCCTGGCCCAGGGTTGGCCGCGCATCAGCCCGGCCAGCTTCTCGATCGCGCCGGGCTGCTGGGGCTCCGGCTCCAGTTCGTAGATCGGCTGGGCGTAGCGATCCAGCAACTCGCCGATCGGGCCTTCGACCACCAGGTGGCCCAGGTTGAGGATGGCGACCCGGTCGCAGACCCGCTCCACGTCGTTGAGGATGTGGGTGCTCATGAAGACGGTTGCCACGCCGCGCAGCCGGTCGATGATCTCCAGCACATCGCGGCGCCCCTCGGGGTCGAGCGAACTGACCGGCTCGTCAAGGAAGAGCACCCGGGGCTGGTTGATGAGGGCCTGGCCGATGCCCAGGCGCTGGCGCATCCCGCCCGAGTAGCCGCCGATGCGGCGATGACCGGCCCGGCGCAAGCCCACGATCTCCAGCACCTCGTCCACTCGCCGGCGCCTCGCCGGACCGGACAGCCCGTGCAGCCGGGCCACGGTATCGAGCAGCTCGCGGCCGCGCATCCACGGGTAGAAGCGCGGGTCCTGGTCCAGGTAGCCGATGTTGCGGGCCAGCTCGCCGTCGGTCCGCCCGATCGGCACTCCGGCCACGCTGCCGGTGCCGGCCGTGGCGGTGGCCAGGCCCGTCAGGAGCCGCAGCGTGGTCGTCTTGCCCGCCCCGTTGGGCCCCAGGAAGCCGAAGATGCTGCCGGAGGGAACGGTCAGGTCCAGGTGATCGAGAGCGACGATGCCGCCGCGGTAGCGCTTGGTCAGTCCGGTGGTGACGACGGCTGCCTCGGGGGACTCCACCAGCCGGGGCCAGCCGGCCAGGATCGCCACCGAAGACGAGCCGGCGACCGGCGCGCCCAGCTCGTCGGCGGTGCCCTCGATCGCCACCCCGCGCGACTCGTCGCGGCCCAGGAAGAGGTACAGCAGCGGGCCGATCATGTTGGCGAAGAAGATGATCAGGGCCCACATGATCTTGCTGTCGCCCCGCACCCGGCGGTCCTCCTGGAAGAGGTCGTACAGGGCGTAGCCCAGCAAGCCGAACTGGACGATCAGCAGCGGGAGGACAACCAGAACGATCGTTGCCGTATCCATGCGGGTCCTCCGGCGCGCGGGGCGCCGCGACTACGGGATGGCCGGCTGGCCGACCTGCGCCAGCAGCTTGTTGACGGCGTCTCGCGCCATGTTGCGGGGTATGGCCCCAACCAGGCCACCGGACTCGATGGATTTGTTGGTCGGGATGAGGAACAGGGCACAGGCTCGAGCCAGGAGGTTGGCGTGAATCCAGGCCTCGAGGTGCACCTCCTTGCCCTGCTGGCGGACTGAGGTGTGCATGCTTCCGGTCAGGATTCCATTGCCGCGCTGATAGAGCCGCGTCCCGTCCGGCTGGACTTCTCGGAGGCCGAAGTGATTGCCGCTCGCCCAGGCATCGGCCACCGGCCCGATGTCGAGTGAGACCTGGAAGTCGCGGACCGTCTTGTCTGCCATCCCATCTCCAAGTGCCGCCGATCGGTGACGGGCGAGACGCGGCCACCTGGAAGCCGCCCGCCGGTCAGCATGGGCGAGTATATGGGAGCGGGACCGGGG
Organism: uncultured Anaerolineaceae bacterium; assembly: GCA_964519845.1. Taxonomy (GTDB): domain Bacteria; phylum Chloroflexota; class Limnocylindria; order Limnocylindrales; family CSP1-4; genus Fen-1039. Next base: position 6,275 of record CAZFLI010000115.1, read on the forward strand.
CGAGGGGGCCGGCGGCCCGCTAGGCTATCGGCACCCGTG
>CAZFLI010000116.1:0-6302 GCA_964519845.1 uncultured Anaerolineaceae bacterium
AGTCCAGCTCGGTGCCGGTGAAGCTCTCGGGCGAGTACTCGTAGCGGATCTCGGTCCCCGGGCAGCGGCTCTCCTGCTCCAGGCAAATCTGGGCCGCGTCGGTGGCGATCCTCTTGCAGCCGTCCTTGTCCAGGCGAAACACGACGCGCCGCTGCAGGACCGAGACCGAGTTGTAGAAGTGGACGATGGCCCGCCTGGCGCCCTGCAGGCACTCGTAGGTGCGCTCGATCAGGTCCCGGCGGCACTGGGTCAGCACCTGGATGGTTACGTCGTCGGGGACCAGATCCTCGTCGATCAGCTGGCGGATGAAGTCGTAGTCGGGCTGCGAGGCCGACGGGAACCCGACCTCGATCTCCTTGAAGCCCATGGCCACCAGGGCCTTGAACATCTGGAGCTTGCGGGCCGGATCCATCGGGTCGATCAGCGCCTGGTTGCCGTCGCGCAGATCCACCGAGCACCACAGGGGGGCCTGGGTGATCTCGCGGTTTGGCCACTCCCGGTCCGGAAGGCGGAGCGGCAGCGGCCGGAACGGCACGTACTTGTCGTGCGACATGGTCTTCGGCTTCGCTGGCTGGGGAGGCATCTCGTCTTCCTTCCTGGGCTGGCGGTCTGCCCGCTTCCTCGCGGCGGGCCCTGGCTGGGTTCAGTGCTTAAACGAAAACCTCCTGCCAAGGCGCAGGAGGTCAGCGGCGAGCACCCCGATGGGGCTCGCCTCAGGTAAGGAGCAGGCTGCTGTCGAAGGCGTACCTGTTCATGGTGGGCCGTAGTGTAGCCGGTCTCGCCGGTTGCCGTAAACTGCCCGGCCTATGGAACTAACGTCCGGGTTCCGCATTGTGAAACCGCCATCGCGCTGGGATCTCCCAGCCCTCGTGCCGGCAGCGCTGCTGATCCTCGCGCTTCTGGTCTCCGTCCTGGCTCCCTCCTCCGGTCCGCTGGCCCTCTTCATGATCGTCGAGGAGCACCTGTTCGTGGCCGCCCTGGTGCTCCTCACACCACTTGCGCTCCTTGCCCGAGCTCGCCGGCTCGGAGCCGCGCTGGCCGTCCTGGCAATCGCCGGCGGCTGCCTGTTCGGGTCCGAATGGATCTCTCTGCCGGGCAGCGGCGCCGGGCGAGAGGATCTGACGGTCATGAGCTGGAACGTCCAGTACGGGATGCGCAGCCCGGTCGATCAGGCCGCGCAGCTGGCCGGTGTCGAAGCGGACGTGATCGCCCTGCTGGAGATCGAGCCGGACGCGGCGGCCGCGGTTGACGCCGACCCCGCCCTGACGGCTCGCTACCCATACCGCGAGATGGTGCCCCAGGCCGGGGCGTGGGGCCTGGCCGTCCTCAGTCGCTATCCCCTATCCGGTCTTCGGTCCGGCCTTGCGCCGGCATACCTGGAGATGGACGTGGCGACGCCCCGCGGCCCGGTGCACCTGATCGTCGGCCACCCCATGCACGCCGACATAGGCACGGTCACGCCGCTGCGCCTACCGGTCGGCTACGACCCTGCCGTCCGCGACGCCGAGGTCGCCTTGATCAGGCAGCGCGTCGACGCCGCTCTTTCGACTCCGGGGGAGCGCCTGCTGCTGGTGGGCGACTTCAACACCGCTCCAACGGAGGCCGAGTATCGCGTTCTGACGGCCGGCCTCCGCGACACGCACGTGGAAGTCGGCCAGGGTCCGGGCTGGACCTGGCGGCCCAGCCGCCTCGCTTTCCTGCCGATGGGCTGGCTCAGGATCGACCTCCAGCTCACCGCCGGGCCCATCCGGCCCTCCTCCACCGGCACGGACTGCTCGCTGGCGGGCGACCACTGCCAGATGTTCGGCGCCTACGAGATCGACTGAAGGGGCTCGGGCCGATAGCCGGGCGCGACGCCGGGCGCGACGCCGGGCGCGACGCCGGGCGCGACGCCGCCGGGGTCAGCCGCCTGCCAGCCTGTAGTCGGCGGCGATCCAGCCGGCTCCCCCGAAACCCGACCCGACGGCCAGCGGAACGCCGATCCAGAACGAGGCCTCGATCATGAGCGAGAACCAGGTCTCGCCCTCGCCCTCCGACCAGACGGGATTCCACATCAGCGCGGTGAGCAGCAGGTAGCCGACGAGGATCGAGCCGAGCATGGCAAGCCCGGCCACCGCCCCCCTTCTCCAGGTGTGTTTGACGGGGTCCAGGACGCGGGCAGCGGCGCCGGCGCCCAGGCACAGCAGGATGCCGAGCATGATCTGCAGCGGCATGACGTCCATGTAGCCCGTCTGCAGCCGGGTCGTCACCTGGACGGCGAGGCCGACCAGCCAGCCGGCTGCCAGAAGGGCGACCAGGCCCACTCGGATGGCCAGTCTCGGCGTGTAGATCACCGCACACCCCTGTTCGCGGTCATGTTCCCGTCCTCGTCCGGTCGGATGCGAGAGCCGGCTCGCCGGAACGACGCGACCCGCGAGAGTCGGAATGGCTCCGGCGGTAGGATTCGAACCTACGGCCAAGCGGTTAACAGCCGCCCGCTCTACCACTGAGCTACGCCGGAGCGAGTCGATCGCGCTAGCGATCCGGGCGCCGTCGCGGCGCCGCGCGACAGGATAGCACGACGCCGCCGACCGGCGCGAGGAGAGGCGCCGCGGATCGGCGCGGCCAGATCTACGCTTCGGCGGGCAGATCCGGACGGTTGCCCCACTCCTCCCATGACTCAGCGTAGTTGCGGACCTCCGACAGACCGGCCAGTTCGTGGAGGACGAACCAGACCAGGGCCGCCCGCACTCCGCCCTGGCAGTAGGTCGCGCGCAGCTCGTGCGGATCGACTCCGGTGGCTCGCAGGATGGCCAGGGCGTCCGCCGTCGGCCGGAGCCTGTTGTCCGGGGCGATGAACTCCGTGAAGACTCGCTGGCGCGAACCGGCGATGCGGCCGCCCCGAGCCGCCCGCACGTCCCGGCCCAGGTGCTCGTCCGGGGTCCTCACGTCCAGCAGGCGGGTCGGGCCGCCGGGCCGGGCGGCCTCGCGGCTCCACTCCAGCACCTGATCCGCGGTGGCGATCAGGGAGTCGTCGCGCTCGGTCAGGGGTTCGGCGGCGGCGGCTGCAGGCGGCGGCGAAACCTCGGCTGTGGTGGGCCGGCCCTCGGCCTGCCAGGCGGTCAGGCCGCCGTCCAGCACGTGCAGCCGCTCGGCCGGGAAGCCGTACAGCCTCAGCAGCCAGTAGCCCCGGGCGGCGTAGCGGCTCTGGCCGACGTCGTCGTAGAAGACGATGCGCATCCCCGGAGCCACTCCCCAGCCGGCCAGCGTGGCGGCCGCCTCATCGCGCGCGGGGGTCAGGTACTGCCGCTTCGCGGTGCCGGTCTCGGGCCGGGTGCCGCCCTTGGCCAGGTCGACATGCAGATCGCTGAACACCGCACCCGCGACGTGGGCCTGGTCGTACACCTCGCGGTCGCCCGAGACATGCACGATCCGCAGGTCCGGGTCGTCCATGTGCTCGGCCAGCCATTCGGTCGAAACGAGCGGTTCGGCTTGCGCGGCGTCCATAGTCCCTCCTGGGTTCCTGTGCCACCCGGGCCAGGGTATCTCCTCGACCTCGCCCCTCGACCTCGACTCTCGCGGGGGGCTCTCAGCAACTCGGCGCCAGGGCCGGCGCCGCCGCTGCCCTACTCGAGGTAATCCTTGAGCTTGCGGCTGCGGGACGGGTGACGGAGCTTGCGCAGGGCCTTGGCTTCGATCTGGCGGATGCGCTCGCGGGTGACGTTGAACTCCTTGCCCACTTCCTCGAGAGTGCGAGCCCGGCCGTCCTCCAGTCCGAACCGCAGCTGCAGCACGCGCCGCTCGCGCCCGGTCAGCGAGTCCAGCACCGCCTCCACCTGCTCCTTGAGCAGCTGGTGCGAGGCGGCTTCGGCAGGGGCCAGCGCGCCCCGGTCCTCGATGAAGTCGCCCAGGTGGCTGTCCTCTTCCTCGCCGATCGGCGTCTCCAGCGACACCGGCTCCTGGGAGACCTTGATGATCTCGCGCACCTTCTCCGGCGTGACCACCACTTCCTGGCCGCGGCTCATGGCCTCCGCGATCTCCTCGACGGTGGGCTCGCGGCCCAGCTCCTGCAGAAGGGTCCGCGAGACCCGGATGAGGCGGTTGATCGTCTCGACCATGTGGACCGGGATGCGGATGGTGCGGGCCTGGTCGGCGATGGCGCGGGTGATCGCCTGGCGGATCCACCACGTCGCGTAGGTGGAGAACTTGAAGCCCTTCTCGTAGTCGAACTTCTCGACCGCGCGGATCAGGCCGATGTTGCCCTCCTGGATCAGGTCCAGGAAGCTCATGCCGCGGCCGATGTACTTCTTGGCGATCGAGACGACCAGCCGCAGGTTGGCCGACGTCAGCTGCTCGCGCGCGTCGCGCCCGATCTTGACCAGCTCCCCGCGCCGGTGCGCCAGCTTGGTGGAGGCCGGGACTTCAGGGTCCCAGCCGAGCAGCTTGAGCAACTCGGCATCGTTGCCGGCCTCGATCCAGCGCCTCAACGCGGGATGGGCCACGGACTCGCGGGTCCAGGTGTAGATGGCCCCCAGGCCGCTGTTGTCGCGCGCGTCCGGATCGCCGCTGTGCACCGCGAAGTAGGCCCGGTCCAGCAGCGGCAGGAACGCGTCTGCCGAGGGGGTGTCGTTGTAGGCGGTGACGAGGTGGCGCAGCTCCTTGATGAGCTCCTTCGTCGCCTCGGACGCGGCTTCCTTGCCGGCCTTGATCAGATGGAAGTCCGGCGTCGCGACCAGGAGGTCTGCCGCTCCCTTGGCGTGAATGGCGTCGCTCGCGATGCGAGCCGCCTCGGGCCCAAAGGGCAGCCTGTGCTGGGGCTTGAGCGTCCTGGTCTTGCGCTCGGTGTCGTGGTGGGTCCACTCATGAAGGGAGATGATCGCCTTCCAGGGCTCTTCTGCGATCTGCTCGCCCAGCTCGATCGCCTTGGCCAGGACTACCTCTTCCTCGGCCGTCAGCAGGGCGACCTTGCCGATCTCCTTCAGGTACATCCTGACCGGGTCGTCGATCCCGATCATGTCGGCCGATAGGGCTTCCAGCTCCTCCGGCGTCGGCTCCTCGAGAGCCTCGGCATCGAGCTTGGCCGGCGCATCGCCGGTTGCCTGGCCCTCGGCCGGGGTCGCTCCGTTGGTCTTCTCGGCGCCCAACTCGAGCGAGTCGTCCTCCTGCGCGTCGGCCGGCGCGGCCTCCTCGTCCTCCGCGACATCCTCGTCCAGCGTCTCGTCCTCTTCGGCCATGCGCCGGCCGCGCACGCCCGCCAGCTTGGCCTCCTCCGGGTCCACCTTGCGGCGGCCGCCCCCGGAGAGCGCCACTTCAACCAGTTGCTTGTCCATGGGGTCGGTCATCGGTGTCCTCCAGGGGATGCGAGAAGGCTCGAGTCCTGCCGTCGACGATCGAGCGAGCGAAGAGCCTCGTTCAGTTGGCGCTTGGCATCGAGCAGACTGGCTACGGCGGCCGAGTCGGCCGCGGCCTCTGCCTCGACGATTTCTGTGCTTATGTAGTCGAGTTCTCCCTTGAGTCGGTCGGCCTCCATGGCCAGCAGGCACTGGTCGACGCCGATCCGAACGCGCGCGTCGTCAAGCTCGTTGGGATCGGGCCCACGCTCGGCGTAGAGCGCGATGGCCAGACCGTGCAGTTCCGGCGCCAGCGACTCCAGGAAGCGGCCGCGCTCGAACTTGCCGGATCCACCGGCTTCGCGATCCCGCTCCCGGTCGGCCAGCATCGCCGCCAGCAACTCCCGCGCCGGAGTGCTGGGCAGCCGCGCCTCCTGGGCTCGCAGCGTGTCCGCCACGCGCTCCTGCTGCTCCGGAGCGAGAAGGAGCAGCCTCAGCAGCCGGGCCTCTTCCAGGGTCACCGAGCCCAGTTCAGCCTTGGTGTCGATCGTGTCCGGTGCCGAGAGAACGGCGTCGGCGGTGAAGCGCCCGCCCCCCGAGCCCGCGCCCGCATGGCCGTCGCGCGGCACCGGCGCCCGGAATGCCTCCAGCAGCACCCGCTCCTCCACTCCGGTCCGCCGACCCAGCGCCTGCATGTAGCCGTCCCGCACCACCGGGTCGCGGATCTCGCGCAGCAGCGGCATCAGGGCCGCCACGGCAGCCCGCTTCCCCGCCGGGGTGCGCACGTCGTTGGCCGTGGCGTAGTAGTCGATCAGGAACTCGATGATCGGTTGGGCGGTGCGGATCGACTCCCGCCAGAGATCGGGGTTGTCGCGGATGACCTCATCCGGCTCCGTGCCCTCCGGCAGCCGAGCCACCCGAACGTTGGTGATCTCCACTCCGGTCCCCTCGGCCGCCAGCAGGCCGATCAGCTTGTACAGCTCCGCCCCGCCG
>CAZFLI010000117.1:0-6089 GCA_964519845.1 uncultured Anaerolineaceae bacterium
AAGATCAAGGCCCCGGCTATGCGCAAGAACTGGAACAGCTTGCGCCAGCGCCAGGTGCCCATTCCCGGTGCACCTCAGAAGCGCGGCGTCTGCCTGCAAGTGCGCACGATGACGCCGAAGAAGCCGAACTCGGCCCTTCGCAAGATCGCCCGTGTCCGGCTCACCAACCAGATGGAGGTCACGGCCTACATCCCCGGGATTGGGCACAACCTCCAGGAGCACTCGGTAGTGCTCGTCCGAGGCGGTCGCGTCAAGGACCTGCCCTCGGTCAAGTACCACATCATCCGCGGCACTCTCGACGCCGCCGGCGTCAAGGACCGCCAGCAGGGCCGCTCCAAGTACGGGGCCAAGGCCGACAAGAAGGGCAAGAAGTAGGATGCCGCGCCGAGCCACCATCGCCCGCAAGACCAAGTATCAGAGCTCCGCGGCGCCCCGCCTTACCAACCGCTTCGCGACCAAGCTGATGACGGACGGCAAGCGCCATCTCTCCGAGCGCATCCTCCGCGAGGCCCTGGCCCGCGCCGAGGCCCAGGCCCGCCGGCCCGGGATCGAGGTCCTGGAGACGGCGATGCGCAACGCCACTCCCATAATCGAAGTCAAGCCGCGCCGCGTCGGCGGCGCCACCTATCAGGTCCCGGTCGAGATCCGGGGAGATCGCCGCATGTCGCTGGGCGTCCGCTGGCTCGTCCAGGCGGCCCGCAAGCGCAGCGGCAAGAGCATGTCGGAGAAGCTGGCCGCGGAGCTGGTCGATGCCATGAACGGCCTCGGCGCGGCGGTCAAGCGCCGCGAAGACACGCACAAGATGGCCGAGGCCAACCGCGCCTTCAGCCACTTCAAGTGGTAGCGGTCGGCTAGGGAGCAGGTAGCAATCGTGGCACGTCAGGTTCCGCTATCAAAGACGCGGAACATCGGAATCATCGCCCATATCGACGCTGGGAAGACCACCGTCACCGAGCGGGTCCTCTTCTATACGAAGAAGATCTACAAGATCGGTGAGGTTCATGACGGCGCGGCCACCATGGACTGGATGCCCCAGGAGCAGGAGCGCGGCATCACCATCACTGCCGCGGCTACCACCTGCGTGTGGGGCGATCATCAAATCAACATCATCGATACGCCCGGGCACGTGGACTTCACGGTCGAGGTCGAACGGAGCCTGCGCGTCCTCGATGGCGCGATCGTCGTCTTCGATGGCGTAGCCGGCGTGGAGCCCCAATCAGAGACGGTCTGGCGCCAGGCGGACAAGTACCGCGTGCCGCGCATCTGTTTCATCAACAAGCTCGACCGTACCGGGGCGGACTTCTGGCGCTGCGTGGACATGATCCGCGAGCGCCTCGGCGCGACGCCCGTGCCGATCCAGATCCCCATCGGCATGGAGGACAAGTTCCGCGGCATCGTGGACCTGATCGCCATGAAGGCCATCGTCTACAAGGACGACGACCAGGGCTCCTCGAGGTCGATCGAGGAGATCCCGGCCGAGCTGATGGAGGAGGCCCGCGCCTACCGCGAGAAGATGGTCGAGGCCGTCGCCGAGATGGACGACGAGCTGACCCACAAGTTCCTCGAGGGCCACGATCTCTCGCAGGAGGACATCAAGCGCGGCCTGCGCCTGGGCACTCTGGAGTACCGCATCGTGCCCGTCCTGACCGGTTCGGCCCTCAAGAACAAGGGCGTGCAGCCGGTCCTGGACGCGGTAGTGGACTACCTGCCCAGCCCACTGGATGTGCCGCCGGTCATCGGCGAGCACCCCGGCACTCACAAGGAACTGCTCCGGACGCCGGACGACAAGGAGCCCTTCAGCGGCCTGGTCTTCAAGATCGCCGCCGATCCGTACGTCGGCAAGCTGGCCTACTTCCGGGTCTACTCGGGCACCCTCAAGTCCGGTTCGTACGTCCTCAACGCCGCCAAGGGCAAGAAGGAGCGGATCGGGCGGATCCTCCAGATGCACGCCAACCACCGCGAGGAGATCGAAGAGGTCTACGCCGGCGACATCGCCGCCGCGGTCGGCCTGAAGGAGAGCTACACCGGCGACACCCTGACCGATCCGGATCACCCGGTGGTGCTGGAGTCGATCGTCTTCCCCGAGCCGGTGATCGAGGTCGCCATCGAGCCCAAGACCAAGGCCGACCAGGACAAGCTGGCCCTGGCCCTGCAGCGCCTGGCCGAGGAGGACCCGACCTTCCGCGTGCACACGGACGAGGAGTCCGGCCAGACTCGAATCGCCGGCATGGGCGAGCTGCACCTGGACGTCCTGGTGGACCGCATGGTCCGCGAGTTCAAGGTCGCCGCCAACGTCGGCCGGCCGCGCGTCTCCTATCGAGAGACGATCCGGGGCCAGGCCGAGGGCGTCGGGCGCCACGTCAAGCAGACCGGCGGCAAGGGCCAGTACGGCCACGCGGTCATCAAGGTCGAGCCGAACGAGCCCGGCAAGGGCTACGAGTTCATCGACAAGATCGTGGGCGGCACGATCCCCCGCGAATACATAAAGCCGATCGACCAGGGCATCCGCGAGACGCTCGACACCGGGCCCTTCGCCGGCTACCCGATGATCGACGTGAAGGTGACCCTCTTCGACGGGTCCTTCCACGACGTGGACTCCAGCGAAATGGCGTTCAAGATCGCCGGCTCGCTGGCCATCAAGGACGGTGTCGCCAGGGCCAAGCCGGTCATCCTCGAGCCGCTGATGCGGGTCGAGGTCACCATGCCGGAACAATTCATGGGCGACGTTATCGGCGATCTCAATGCCCGGCGCGGTCACGTCGAGGCTATGGAATCGCGCGGCTCCACCCAGGTGATCCGCGCCCGAGTCCCACTGGCCACGATGTTCGGCTACGCGACGGACCTGCGGTCGATGACCCAGGGCCGCGCCAGCTACTCCATGGAACTGTCCCACTATGCCGAGGTCCCCGCCAGCGTGGCGGTCGAGCTCGTCGCGAAATCGAAGGTCTAGTCCAACCCGTTTCGTACAGGAGCGAGGGAGCAACCCCCGATGGCGAAGAAGAAGTTCGAACGGACCAAGCCGCACGTCAACATCGGCACGATCGGTCATATCGACCACGGCAAGACGACTCTGACCGCGGCGATCACCAAATACCTCGCTCTCAAGGGCGGGGCTGAGTACCGCGCCTTCGACTCGATCGACAACGCTCCCGAGGAGCGCGAGCGCGGCATCACCATCGCCATCGCCCACGTCGAGTACGAGACCGACAAGCGCCACTACGCGCACGTCGACTGCCCCGGGCACGCGGACTACATCAAGAACATGATCACCGGGGCCGCCCAGATGGACGGCGCGGTGCTCGTGGTCGCGGCCACCGACGGCCCCATGCCCCAGACCCGCGAGCACATCCTGCTGGCCCGTCAGGTGGAAGTGCCCTACATGGTGGTCTTCCTCAACAAGTGCGACGCGGTGGACGATCCCGAACTGCTCGACCTGGTCGAGCTTGAGGTTCGCGAGCTGCTGACCAAGAACCACTTCCCCGGCGACGACATCCCGGTCATCCGCGGCAGCGCTCTGAAGGCCCTCGAGGCCGGCGAGGCCATCGACGACCCGGCCTATGAGTGCATCCAGGCCCTCATGGATGCCATCGACGCCTACATCCCCACGCCCGAGCGTCCGGTCGACAAGCCCTTCATCATGCCGATCGAAGACGTCTTCGGCATCAAGGGTCGCGGCACCGTGGCCACCGGGCGCATCGAGCGCGGCATCGTCAAGGTCGGCGACGAAGTCGAGATCGTCGGCATCCGCGATACCCGCAAGGTCGTGGTCACAGGCGTCGAGATGTTCAAGAAGATGCTCGACGAGGGCCAGGCCGGCGACAACGTGGGCTGCCTGCTGCGCGGCATCGAGCGCGAGGACATCGAGCGCGGCCAGGTCCTGGCCAAGGCCGGCTCGGTCAAGCCCCACACCAAGTTCGTGGCTCGGGTGTACGTCCTCTCCCGCGAGGAAGGCGGCCGCCACACCCCCTTCTACAACGGCTACCGGCCGCAGTTCTACCTGCGCACCACCGACGTGACCGGCGCCATCGGCCTGCCCGAGGGCTCCGAGATGATCATGCCCGGCGACAACGTCGACATGACCGTCGAGCTCATCACCCCCATCGCTCTCGAAGTCGGTCAGCGCTTCGCCATCCGCGAGGGTGGCCGCACTGTCGGCGCCGGGGCGATCACGACTATCACCGAGTAGGCGGAGCTAACGATGGCAAGGCAGCGGATCCGAATCCGCCTCAAGGCATACGACCACCGACTGCTCGATCAGTCGGCGGCGCAGATCGTGGAGACGGCCCAGCGGACCGGCGCGGACGTCGTCGGTCCCGTTCCGCTGCCCACTCGTATCGAGAAATTCACCGTCCTGCGCTCACCGTTCATCGACAAGGACAGCCGGGAGCAGTTCGAGATCCGCACCCACAAGCGGATCGTGGACATCCTGGAGCCCTCGTCGAAGACGGTGGACGCCCTGATGCGGCTCTCGCTGGCGGCGGGCGTCGACATCGAAATCAAGATGTAGCCCGATGAGCATTGGATTGATCGGCCGCAAGGTCGGTATGACACAGCTGTTCGCCGAAGACGGGACGATGATCCCCGTGAGCGTCGTCTCGGTCGAGCCCAATACGGTGACTCGCGTCCGCACCCCCGAGCGAGACGGCTACGCGGCCGTGCAACTCGGCGTCGAAGAGTCCACCCGGCTCACCAAGCCCCGGCTCGGCCAGCTCAAGGATCTGCCCAAGCTCTCGGTCCTGCGCGAGTTCCGGCTGGACGATGGTTCGGAGGCCTACACCGTCGGCCAGCGGCTGGACGTCAGCCTCTTCGCCTCCGGGGACGTGATCGACGTCGTCGGCGTCAGCAAGGGCAAGGGCTTCTCGGGCCACATCAAGCGCCATCACTTCAAGCGCGGTCCCAAGACCCACGGTTCGGACCATCACCGCGCGCCCGGTTCGATCGGCCCCGGCACCACGCCCGGCCGCGTCTACAAGGGCATGCGCATGGCCGGCCACATGGGCGACGCCCGCGCCACGGTCAAGAAGCTGCGGGTCGTCCGGGCGGACGCCGAGCGCAACCTCCTGCTCGTCAAGGGATCCATCCCCGGCGCCCCCAACGGGCTGATCCTCGTGAAGAAGGTCTAGAGATGCCGAAGACGACCCTCTACGCGAGGACGGGCGAGGCGATCGGCGAGGTCGAGCTCCCGGCGGGACTCTTTGCCGCACCGATCAACACCGCCGTCCTCCACCAGGTGGTTACGGCCCAGCTGGCCGGCCGCCATCTGGGCACCCACGACACCAAGACGCGGGGCGAAGTCGCCGGCGGCGGCCGCAAGCCGTACCGTCAGAAGGGCACCGGCCGGGCCCGCCAGGGCACCATCCGGGCACCCCACTACACCGGCGGCGGCGTGGTCTTCGGGCCGCACCCGCGCAGCTACGCGCAGCGCCTGCCCCGGCAGATGAAGCGCCTGGCCCTGTGCGGCGCCCTGACGGCCAAGCTCGAAGACGGCGCCATCCGCGTCGTGGACGATCTGGGCTTGAAGGCTCCCAAGACGCGCGACCTGTTCGGCGTCATGGACCTGCTTGGCATCTCCGAAGGCCGCGTTCTCATCGTCGCCCCCGGGGCCGATGAGACGCTGGTCCTGTCGGCCCGCAACATGCCGCGCGTGGAGGTCATCCGCGCCGACTCGCTCAACGTCCTGGCTCTGATGAACGCCGACGCGGTCGTCATCGAGCAGCAGGCGCTGAGCAGGATGGAGGAGGTGTACTCATGAGCCTGACTGCTCAGGACATCGTCATCCGTCCGGTCATCAGTGAGAAGTCGATGGACGAGGCGAGCCGTGGCAAGTACACGTTCCAAGTCCACGACGACGCCAACAAGCTCCAGATCGCCGCTGCGGTTGCCGAGCTCTTCAAGGTCGAAGTGCTGCAGGTCAACGTGCTGACGACGAAGTCGAAGGTGCTGCGCGGCCGGTTCGTGCGCAACCGCGTGGGCGGCCATTCGACCCCCTGGCGCAAAGCAGTCGTGACGCTGGCCCCCGGCCAGAAGATCGAGTTCTTCGAGGCTGTCTGAGATGCCGCTGCGTAGCTACAAGCCGACCTCGGCGGGCC
>CAZFLI010000118.1:0-6079 GCA_964519845.1 uncultured Anaerolineaceae bacterium
GGGGTGCCACGGGCAACGGCGCATACCAGCCGGCGCGGGCCTCCGCGGCCCGCCCGGACCGCCCGGGAGGCGCGTTCAAGCCGTCCCCCGAAGCAGGCACTGGGACGACGACCACGCGGTCGGGCATATCACCTCGGGCCCGCCGTTACCAGGCGGGCGGCTCCCGTCTCAGATTGGCGCTCTGAACGAGGCCCAGGCCGCCCATCAGGCTCACCAGCGAGGCCCCGCCGTAGGTGACGAAGGGGAGGGGGATGCCGGTGATCGGCATGAGGCCGATGACCATGCCGATGTTCACGACGATCTGGAACAGGATCATCGACGCCAGGCCGCAGCCGAGCAGCATGGCGAATGGGTCGGTGGCGCGCCAGGCGGAGACCAGCAGACGCCACAGCAGAGCTGCGAAGAGGGCCAGAACGATGATGCAGCCGACGAAGCCCATCTCCTCGGCCAGGACGCCCCATACGAAGTCCGTGCTGCCGACGGGCAGGTGGGTAGTCCCGTTGGTCAGGCCCTTGCCCCAGGCCCCTCCAGAGCTGACCGCCTTCTCGGCCTGGAGCAGTTGATACCCGCTGGCACGCGGGTCACTGCCGGGGTTGATCAGGGCCAGCAGGCGAGCCCGCTGATAGTCGTGCAGAACGTTCGCCCAGACCAGAGGCAGGGCGGCGGCCACGGTGAGAGCCAGCGAGCTGAGCCACTTGAGCGAGGCCCCGGACATGAAGAGGAGGCCGGCAAGCGTCGCCACCATCACCAGCGACGATCCCAGGTCCGGCTGCAGCATGACCAGGACCCACGGCGGGATGAGGATCACGACGCCGCCGACAACCGTCCAGGCCGACTTGATGGTGCTCCGGCGATGGGCAAGATAGGCGGCGAGAACGATGATCATCAGGATCTTGGCCAGCTCGCTGAACTGCATCTGGAAGCCGGCGACCACGATCCATCGGGAGGACGTCCCGGCATCGCCCGTGTTCTGGCCGAAACGCAGGGTCATGACTAGAAGGCCGACGTTGACCAGGTAGACGGGCCAGGCGAAGGTCCGAAGCCACTTGAAATCGATCATCGTCGCGATGACGAAGACGACCGCGGCGATCACGGCCCACATCAGGCCGCGGACGAACGTCGAGTCCGGCGAGACCGTGGTGTGCGTGGCGCCGACGGTGTTGCTGTACGACATGGCCAGGCCGAAGCAGGTCAGCAGGACGGCGTAGGTGGTGAGCTGCACGTCGTACAGCCGCCACGTCGTCGAGGCGGCTCGGGGGGCCCAGGAGCGGAGCCTCATCGGCTCAGGACGGAACAGGCTCATGGCTGGCTTCCGATCACCGGCTTCGCATCAGTAGTTGTTGGCCGAACCATAGAAGTTCGTCCGCTTGAACGCCCAAGCGTTGAGGTGCCACGCGTAGGCTGGATCGGTGGGGTAGCGGGTGCCCCTGATATTGAAGTGCAGCATCAGGTAGTACTTGACGATCTCGGTGGAGACGTTGCCCCACGTGCCCGCGCCGTACGTGAACACGAGTACGGCCAGTTGAGAGTCGGGCTGCGAGAAGTTGCCGTTGATGGGGTCAGCCGGAACGTAGCCGACGAACCACTCGTGGTACGGCAGCCGCCCGTAGCGGTCGTAGTCGCCGAACTCGGCGGTGCCGGTCTTGCCGGCCACCTTGATCGGCAGGTCGACGAGATTGTAGGTGTGGCGGCTGGTGACCACGTCGCGCGTCGCCTGGCGAAGTATCTGCAGCGTCTCGGATGTGGCGGGCAGCTTGCGGATGAGTTCCGGTTCAACCGGTGTCACCGTGCCGTCGGGGGCAGTGATCGAGCTGACGAGACGGGGCCGCCACAGGTTTCCGCCGTTGGCCAGGGCGCAGTAGGCATTGAGCATCTGGAGGGGGGTGGCGGCGTCGTAGCCCTGGCCGATGCCGGCCTGGATGATCTCGCCGCGGTACATGGGCTGGCCGAAGGTGTATCCCTTCCACTGGTCGTCGGGCACGATGCCCGCCGCCTCGTTTGGAAAGCGCACGCCGGTCTTGGCGCCGAAGCCGTACTGCCGGGCCCAGTACGACAGACTGTCCAGGCCGATCATGTCGGTCAGGTGGTAGAAGTAGATGTCGCTCGAGTGGGCCATGGCCGAGTAGATGTTCACCTTGCCCCAGCCCGTCTTGTTCCACTCCCAGTACTTGTCCGGACCGATCTGCCAGTACGGGACCGACTCGATCACGGTCTTGGGAGTGATGACCCCCTCCTGCAGGCCGGCGGTGCCGGCGACGAGCTTGTAGGTGGACCCCGGCGCGTACTGATCCTGGATGGCCTTGTTCACCAGCGGTCCGGTCGGGCTGTTGAGTAGTGACTGGTACTCGGCCTCGGTGATGCCGGTCGAGAAGATGTTGTTGTCGTAGTTGGGCAGGCTGACCATGGCCAGGATCGAGCCATCCTGGGGATTCATGACGATGATCACGCCCATCGGGACCCTGGCCAGGCCCAGGCCGTAGGAGAGTGCCTTGAAGGCGAGCGCCTGCTCACGGGCGTTGATGGTGAGGGTCAGCGAGGAACCGGCTACCGGCTCGGTCACCGTCGAGACGAGGCCCGCGATGGGGCGGCCGTCGGTATCGAGGGCCACCGTCCCCTTGCCGTAGGTGCCCCGCAGCTCCTGCTCGTACTCCTGCTCGAGGCCGGCCAGGCCCATGATGTCCGACTCGGTGTAGCCGTCCTCACGCTGCTTGGGCGAGACTTCGACGGGATGCCCCGTGTAGCCGAGGATCTGGCCGTAGAGCGGGCCGTTCGTGTACTGGCGCAGATCCCGCACCACGACCTCCACTCCCGGGAGGGAATCGCGGTTCTCGGCGATCGCCCGGGCGACATCGGCGGGCACTCGGTCCGCAACCACGATCGGGTCGTACAGCGAGCCGGAGTGGGAGTCGATGGCCTTGTCGACCTCCAGCGGCTCCACGCCGAGCAGAGAGGCCAGTCGCCTGACGACCATCGGCTTGTCTTCCAGGCTCAAATCGTGAGGGATCACCTCGACGGTGTAGTCGGGTAGGTTCTTGACCAGAGCCTGGCCGGTTGAATCGAAGATCAGGCCCCGACTCGAGGGCAGGGGCAGGTTCCTGGAGGCCTCGCCGGTGTCCACCTCGTACGAGGCGGCCGGCTGGGCGAGTTGCAGGTAGGCCAGCCGGGTCGAAAGCGCGGTCACTGCAACGGCAATCACGAGGGCGAAGGCGCCGAAGCGGTAGGCGTTGCGATTCCCTACCAGGTGGGGTGTGGATTGTCCGTTCATGGCCTTGCTACCAGCGCAAACGCGCCCGCATCTCCCATCGCTGGCGGGCAACTACGAACGGGAGTCCGATCACGAGGGCCAGCAGCACGTTGGCCAGGACCACCGCGTAGATGTACGAGAAACGCAGCGCAGGAGCCGGCGGCTTGAGTAGTCCGGTCGTCACCGTAGTGAGCGTGACGAAGACGAGCGTGAAGACGACGATGCCTACGAGAGGCCGGGCGAATCGCACCTGGGCCAGCATCGGCCGGATGGCTTCGGTGAGGCCAACGACCGCGAGCAGGCTGAAGACGGTTGTGCCGAGCGGCCGGAATGCCAGCAGGTCCATGAACAGGCCGCCGACGAAGGCCCAGGCCATGCCCTCCTCGAAGCCCACGATCAAGGTGAGCAGGACGGCCACCACCAGCAGGAACTGGGGGGTTGCGTCGCCGACGTGGATCCGGGGCGCGACGGTCAGCTCCAGGATGGCGGCGAAGGCCGCTGCTACCGCGGCAAGTATTGGACCCATGGAGCCCTGTCTAGCGGAAGTGAGCGGTCACGTCCCACCGGCGCGAGGCCGCGGCGGCGAGGACGGCCCGCCGAGGCGGCGGGGACGACGCGCCGGAGTATAGGCCGGGAGCCCGAGGCCGACAAACGCCGGCCCCGGCGCGTTTCAGGGGAGGCGAGCCGCGGGCTTCGCGCGGGAGCGCGCCACGACTCTCGGCGAAGGGAGAAGGGCTGGCCGGGGCGAACGTGGATCGGGTGCATCCACCGTTGCACGTGAAACGAGCCACATCGGCGGCCGGTGCGTCCAAGCACCGCACCGGGACAGCTTGCAGCGCTGGAACGCGCGGCAGTTTCACGTGCAACATCGCGCGGCCGGCCGCTGCCCTCCCCGGGCGAGCCCCATCCGCACAGGGTGGCGCCCAATCTCCGGTGCGTTGGAAGGCCGCGGCAGTCGATCCGTAGTTGATCCGCAGTAGATTGGGCTCTGTTAGGGTCCGAATGGAGGTCCGGACAGCGTGGAAACGGCCCGGAAGCAGCCCTGAGGGCAGTTCACAGGCCGCCCAGCCGGGCCCGAAAGTCGGCCCCGAATGCTAGAATTCAAACGTGCCGACCACCGAAATGGGGACCTGAGTGGGCCAGATCATCGCCTGCGCTAACCAGAAGGGCGGCGTCGGCAAGACCACGACCGTAGTCAACCTGGCTACATACCTCGCGCTCGCCGGGGATTCCGTGCTCGTCGTCGACCTCGATCCGCAGGGCAATGCCACCAGCGGCTTCGGCATGGACCGCAGCGAGATCGGCCGATCGATCTACGAGGCCATCATTGAGGACGCCACGGCTTCCGATCTGGTGGTCCCCACTACGATCGCCAACCTCTCGATCATTCCCTCGTCCATTTCGCTGGCCGGCGCCGAGGTCGAGCTGGCGCCCCTGCCTCAGCGCGAGCGCAGGTTGGCCCGGATCCTTGCCGATCTGACCGGCTCGTACGACTACCTGATCCTCGACTGCCCACCGTCGCTGGGTCTGCTCACGGTCAACGCCCTGACCGCCGCCGACTCTGTGGTGATCCCCATCCAGTGCGAGTACTACGCGCTTGAGGGGCTGTCGCAGCTGATCGCCACCATCAACCTGGTGCGCAACCACCTGAACCCGGACCTGGCCATCAAGGGCGTGGTCCTGACAATGTTCGACCCACGCACCAACCTCTCCTCCGAGGTCGACGCCGAAGTCCGCAAGTACCTGGGGGCCGCCGTCTTCGACACGATCGTTCCGCGCAGCGTTCGCCTCTCCGAGGCCCCCAGTTATGGCCTTCCCATCGCCCTCTACCGGCCCGACTCTCGCGGGGCCGAAGCCTACGCCTCTCTGGCCATGGAGCTGCGCGCCCGCGACGGCCGGCCCGACCATCCCGAGTTGGCCCGGATGGCCGGCGCGGGGGCGGGCGGAAGCAAGTCCGGCGACCAGGTCGACGGCGATGGGGGCGGGGGCTCAAGGTGACGGCCCCTCGGCCGGAGCGCCACACCGGCCTGGGGAAGGGCCTGGGTGCGCTCATTCCGCAGTCCAATCAGATCGGCGCCGCCCCCGTCGACATCCCGATCTCGCGGATCACAGGCAACCCCTATCAACCGCGCCAGCGCGTCGAGCAGCTGGCCCTCGAGAGGCTGGCCGAGAGCATCGCCGTCCACGGCGTCCTCCAGCCGGTCATCGTGACCGAGATATTCGACGGCTACCAGCTCGTGGCAGGTGAGCGACGCGTCAGAGCCGCCCAGATGGCCGGCTTGGACCACATCCCGGCCATCGTCCGCCAGCTGGCTGCCCGCGACCAGCTGGCCGTCGCCATCGTCGAGAACGTCCAGCGCTCGGACCTCAACGCGATGGAGGAGGCTCATGCCTACCGCCAGCTGGCAGATGAGTTCAACTTGACCCAGGATGAGATCGCCGGCCGCGTCGGCAGAGCCCGCCCGACGGTCGCCAACACCATGCGGCTCCTGGAGCTGCACCCAACGGTGCAGCAGGCCCTCAGCGAGGGCCAGATAAGCGAGGGTCACGCGCGCCCTCTCATCGGCATCGCGCCGGGCGTTCAGCGCCAGATCGTAGATACGATCGTGGACCGCAATCTGTCGGTTCGCCAGACCGAGGAACTGGTGCGGCGTCTTCGCGAGAAGCCCTCGGCCGCCAAAGGCCCCGCCCTCAAGGACGGCGAGATGGAGCGCCTGGAGGAGGATCTCCGACGGGCGCTCGGCACCAAGGTGTCGCTGGCCAGATCGCGAAAGGGCGGTCGCATCGTCATCGAGTACTACAGCGACGAGGAGTTCTCGCGGCTCTTCGACCGTC
>CAZFLI010000119.1:0-2071 GCA_964519845.1 uncultured Anaerolineaceae bacterium
GGTTCGGCCTTCACCGGTTCGGCCTTCACCGGCTCGGCCTTCACCGGCTCGGCCTTGGCGACCTTGGGGGCCTTGGGGGCCTTCGGCGCCTTGGGCCGCTGGACGGCCTTGGGCGGGCGCTCGGCCATCGCGGCCCGGGCGGACTTCGGAAGCCCACCGGCGCTCTTCGAGGCGCTGGCGGCGGCGATCGCGGCGCTGACGGCGGCGATCGCCGCGGCAGCTGCGGCCGAGGCGGCGACGACGGAGTCACCGGCGTGGTCGCGGGACGGCCGAGCACCGGCAGTCGAACGGCCGAAATCAGCCGGTCGTCCGGCGCTGTTCGAGCTGTCGCCGGCGGCGTCCCCGACCGGCTCGCCGGCCTGATCGGACTGGCCGCGGGGTGGCTGCCCGCTCGTCATCTTCGGCAAACCTCAACCGCTGCAGGGATGCGTCAACAAGTCTCCGTCATGGTCACGACCTCGCAATGGGACGATGGTCATAAAGCGCGGTCCGCTTATGGGGCTATCGGTAGGAGACGTGCGGTCCGGGGCAGTTCGGTCATGCACTCAGTGGTCCTATTCGACCGCTGGTCGCATGGTCCACAACCCAGGATCGCGGCTCTCCACCGGACCCGCCTTGCGAGGCTTCGAGAGCAC
Source organism: uncultured Anaerolineaceae bacterium (assembly GCA_964519845.1). Taxonomy (GTDB): domain Bacteria; phylum Chloroflexota; class Limnocylindria; order Limnocylindrales; family CSP1-4; genus Fen-1039. Next base: position 636 of record CAZFLI010000119.1, read on the forward strand.
CCCAGCACCACGGTGGTGGCGATGGCGCGTGTGCTCCGGTGCGGGCGGAAAGATACCAGCCTCGCGAGGCCCGAGGGGGCCGAATCCGCAGCCGGCCCCGAACGGCCGGCCGGCTAGCTCTGGGGGCTGAGCGACGCTTCCATCCGCGAGGGCAGGTACAGACGGCTGCTCGAAGAGGCCGAGACCGTCTCGCCGTTGACCACGGTCGTCCCGCCGACCAGAAGCACCGCGCCGTCCGGCATCAGGGTCGCTGTGTGATCGGCCCGGGGCTCGATCAGGCTCGGGACCGGCCTGCAGGTGCGCGTCGTGAGGTTGCAGACCTCGGCCAGCTCCGTAATCTGGCCGTCGTCAATCCGGCCTCCGGTTATGAGCAGGCGCCCATCCTTCAGGTACACCAGGGCCTCGCCCTCGCGCGGCTCGGTCATGTTGCCGGCCTCGGCGAACGTCCCCTTGGAGGGTTCGAAGATCTCCATCGTGGCCACCGTCGAGCCGGGCGAGGGAGCGCCGCCGATGAAGACGGCCACGCCGGTCGGATGCCTCAGGGCGGCGGGGTGGAAGCGGGGCGTGGTCATGTCGCCCACCCCGACGAAGACCTTGTTCTTGTGGTCGAAGACCTCGGCCGAGGCCAGGTAGTTGGCCTTGCCCCCGGCGAACGAGTCGCCGCCGACGATTAGGCCGCGGCCGTCCTTGAGGGTGATCGCCCCGGCCCCTGCGCGAGGCACCGTCAGGGCGCTCGTCGGGCTCCAGGTGCCGGCCTTGGCGTCGTACAGCTCGGCCGTCGCGGTGACGGAGCCGTCGAGAGCCGTCCGGCCGCCGGCCGCGAGCACCTGCCCGGCCACGATCAAGGCGGCATGATCGAACCGGGCGGTCGCCATCGAGTCGGTGGGCACGAAGGCGTCCTTGACCGGATCGTAGATTTCGGTCGTGGCGACGGGACGCATCTGATCGTCGATGCCGCCGACCATCATGACCCGGCCGTCGGAGAAGACGGTCGCGGTGTGGTAGCAGCGGGCGGTGTTCATCGAGGCGCCGGGCTTGAACGAGCCCAGGTCCGGATCGAAGATCTCGGTGGACCTGAGCCCGCGGCCTGCGGCGTCGCAGCCGCCGGCGATCAGGACCTTGCCGTTGGCCAGGGTAGTGGCGGTGTGATGGGTCCGAGCCTCCCTCAGCGCGCCGGCGATCAGGATCGGGCCGGTGGCCACGGCTTCGCCCGGGGCGGTGGGGGACGCGGACGGGCCGGCCGTGCCGGTCGGTGTGGGCTCGGCGGCGGTGGGTCCGGACGAGGAGAAGGGATGGAACCAGAGCGTGGCCGCGATCACGACCAGCACCACCACGATGGACCCGGCCGAGGCCAGCAGCTCGTGCTCCATCGCCGCGCGGACGAGGCGCTGCCAGGGCGACAGGCCGGCGGGATCCGCGAACTCGATGTCCTGGAT
>CAZFLI010000119.1:2171-6075 GCA_964519845.1 uncultured Anaerolineaceae bacterium
CGTGGCGGGGGCCGCCTGCTTCGACGAGTGCGAGGAACTCGCTCCGGGCGTGGTGGTGTCGTTGCTGTCGGTCACGAGGATTCCCTCCTGGGCTAGGCCCAGAGTCTAGCGGCCGGGCTGAAGATCCGGTAAACGCCCGATACGCCCATCCGCCGGCGGCAAGTGGTCCTGGGTCCGCCAATTCTTGACCAACGACCGCCAGGTGAACGTTGTGCCAGACCCATGGGCACCGACCGGGCCCGGCGCCCTCCGAATGAGGCCCGGACAGGCCCCGTTCGCCCCAGATGGGCCCCGAATCGTCGTCCACGGGCAGTCTTGAGCCGCCCCGTGGGCCCTCGCCCACCCCGATCGCCCCACCGATGCCCACGCTGCTTGACCAATGACCGCCTCACGGTCGTTGGTCAGGATCCGGCCAGCCGCCCGCGCCGCGCCGCCCGCCAGCCCGCCGCCCGCCCCGCCGCGCCGCCCGCCAGCCCGCCGGCCCGCCCCACCCCGCCGCGCAGCGCCCCGCTGCGCCCCGCCCCACTCAGCTCAGCTCGACGTACACGTTCTTGATCTGCGTGTACTGCTCGAAGGCGGCCATGCCGTTCTCGCGCCCCAGGCCGGACATCTTGTAGCCGCCGAACGGCGCCTCGGCGTGGACGCTCGAGTTGCAGTTGATCGACAGCACCCCGGAGCGAACGCCGCGCGCCACCCGGATCGCACGGCCCACGTCCCGCGTCCAGATCGAGCCGGAGAGCCCGTACGGCGTGTCGTTCGCCAGCCGCACCGCCTCTTCTTCGGTGTCGAATGGGATGACGACGACCACCGGCCCGAAGACCTCCTCCTGGGCGATTCGCATTCGCGACTCGACTGCGTCGAGGACGGTCGGCCAGATGTAGGCGCCCCGCGCGTACGCCGGTTCGACCGGGGTACCGCCGCCGACAACCACCCGCGCGCCCTCCTCCACACCTGTTCGAACATGCTCGAGCACCGTCTCCCGCTGGCGGAAGCTGACCATCGTGCCCATTTCGGTGTCCGGGTCGTTCGGGTCCCCAACCTTGACCTTGAGAGTGGCCGCGGCGAAGAGCTCCACCACCCGGTCGTGGACGGAGCGCTCAACCAGGATGCGCGACCGGGCGCAGCAGTCCTGGCCGCAGTTGTCGAAGACGCTGTACGGGGATTCGGCGGCGAAGCGCTCGATGTCGGCGTCGGCGAAGACGATGTTCGGGCTCTTGCCGCCCAGCTCCAGGCTGATCTTCTTGATGTTGCCGGCGGCCAGCCGCATGATCTCCTGCCCGGTGGCGGTCTCGCCGGTGAAGGCCACCTTGTCGATGCCCAGGTGCGCGGCGATGGCGGCTCCCGCGGTGGCGCCCGGTCCGGTGACGACGTTCAGCACGCCCGCGGGGAGGCCCGCCTCCAGGGCCAGCTCGGCGAAGCGGATCGCGGTCAGCGGCGTGTAGCTGGCCGGCTTCAGGATGGCGGTGTTGCCGGCCGCCAGAGCGGGGCCCATCTTCCAGGCGGCCAGCATCAGCGGGAAGTTCCAGGGGACGATGAGGCCCACCACGCCGATCGGCTCGCGCAGGGTGAAATCGAAGCCGGGCTTGGAGACGGGGATCGTCTCGCCGTGGATCTTGTTCGCGGCCCCGGCGTAGTACTCCATCACGTTCGCCACCGCGCCGATCTCCCAGCGCGCCGAGCTGATGGGCTTGCCCATGTTGGCCGACTCCAGACCGGCCAGCTCCTCGAGATGGTCGCGGGTCAGCTGGGCGAGGCGCTGCAGTGCCTGACCGCGCCGCGTCTGGCTCCAGCCATGCCACTCCCCATCGAAGGCCTGCTGGGCCGCCGCGACGGCGCGGTCCACGTCCCGCAAGTCGCCTTTGGGGGCGCGGGCGATCACCTCGCCGGTCACCGGGCTGACGACGTCGAACGTCTGCCCGTCCGCGGCCGGGACGCTCTCTCCGCCGATCACCATTCGCAGCTCCGCTGGAGTGGCTCCGTCGGAGGCGTCGGAAGCGTCGGAAGCGGGCTTCTCGGGGCTCATTGGGCACCTCGGTCGGGTGGCGGTCGGGCGACTGTCGGGCGACGGTCGTCGCCGCCGATGATACGCAGGTGAGCGGCGGATAAGTGCCGGCCAAGCGCGCCGGACCAGACTCCGCTGATGGCTGACGATGTCTCGGTCGGCCGGGCGGTGCAGGCGGTCCGGCTTTCCCGCAACCTGCGGCAGGCCGACGTGGCCGCTCGCGCCGGGTTGAGCCGCACAACCGTCTCGCGGCTGGAGCGCGGCCAGCTGGATGGGCTGACCGTGGCTGCGTTGCGGGCGATCAGCCGCGCTGTCGGCATGCCGCCGGTGGTGTCGGTCGGCTGGCGTCGTCCTGAGGTGGAGCGGTTGCTCGACTGCGTTCATGCCTCGCTGGTGGAAGCGACGACGTCGATGCTGGGCGGCTTCGGCTGGGCCGTGGCGCCCGAGCACTCGTTCAACCACTACGGCGAGCGGGGCTCCGTGGACATCCTGGCCTGGCACCCGGCAAGCCGGACGCTGCTGGTGATCGAGACCAAGAGCCGGCTCTGGGATCTCCAGGACACTCTGTCCACCCTCGACCGGAAGCGGCGCGTAGCTCCGAGCGTGGCCGCCCAGGCCCTCGGCTGGAGGGCTCTGCACGTCGGGGCGATCCTGGTCATGCCGGAGTCACGCTCCCACCGGCGCGTGGTGGAGCGTCATGCGGCGACGTTCGCGGCCGCGTTCCCGGCCAGGCAGGTGGAGGTTCGCAACTGGCTCCGAGCTCCCCGCGGAGACCTGCGGGGCCTGTGGTTCTTGACCAACGACCGTGAGGCGGTCACCAGACAACGGGCGGGGCCGATGCGAGCCCGGCGGAGGCGGGCCGGGCGCCCCCGAACGACTCCGGCCGGGCAGGCAGGCCCGGATTGGGGCCTCCGCGGCCACTCCGGGGCGCGACAGAACCCATCCCGGCCCTCCGAGCCGCGGCCGGTGCCCCCCAATCCCGCACAACGTCCCCCTGGCGGTCATTAGTCAGGAATGCCGCCCCGGGCTCGCCGCCGCCCCGCCCCTCGCCGCCGCCCCGGGCTCGCCGCCGCCCCGCCCCTCGCCGCCCGGCCGCCCGGCCGCGCCCTCGCCGCCCCTCGCCGCCCGGCCGCGCCCTCGCCGCCCGGCCGCGCCGCCGCCGCTCCGCGCCCCGCGCCGTGGCCCCTCCCCGCGGCGCCGCCGGGGCTAGAATCCGGCCGATGGATCCGGCAGCTTCAGCCACCTCCAGTCCGCGGCCCGGCGCCCTCGCGGGCGGCCGGCGGCCGGCCTCGACCCTGCCGGCGGCGAAGGCCATCAACTCCCGCCACATCGGCATCTGGCTGCTCGTAGTCGCGGGCGTCATTGCCGTTGGTACGGCGGGCTATCTGGCGCTGGAGCCAAGCTGGAACCTGCTCGACGCGCTGTACATGACCATCATCACGCTCACCACGGTGGGCTTCCGCGAGGTCCAGCCCTTGAGCGACACGGCTCGCGTGTGGACCATGGCCGTGTCCATGGCGGGCGTGGGATTGATCTTCGGATCGGTGGGCATCGTGGCCGAATACGTCGTCGAGGAAGCGACCAGCGGACGCAGGGAGGCGAAGCGCATGGCGAACGCGGTGGGCAAGCTGCGGGACCACTACATCCTGTGCGGCTTCGGCCGGGTGGGCGCCACGGTCGCTCGGGAGCTGCTCAATTCGGGCCAGAGGGTCGTCGTCATCGACGTCCTTCCCGATTCCCTCGGACGGGCCCGGCGCGAGGGTTTCCTGGAGGTCGAGGGCGACGCGACCGAGGAGGCCACCCTGCGCGCGGCCGGCATCGAGCGGGCCCGGGGCCTCATCACGACAATCGACTCGGACGCCCACAACGTCTACGTCATCCTCTCCGCCCGGGCCATGAACC
>CAZFLI010000120.1:0-5983 GCA_964519845.1 uncultured Anaerolineaceae bacterium
TCCCCATCGGGGCTGACGAGTGTCAGCCCCGGTGAAGGCACACCGGTCATCTCGGAGAGGAAACCTAGCGGATCAGCAAGAGTCGCTGAGAGCCCAACACACTGGACGCCGCGCCTCACGAGTGATCGCCAGCGTCGGAGTAACAGGGCCACGTGAGCACCGTGCACTCCTCCGTAAGAGTGGGTCTCGTCGAGAAGCATTACGTCGGGGGATCGGTCTGGGCGCTCAGCACCAGAGGCGTCCTGGCCCAATTGAACGCCGCGACCGGGCGGACGCAGGCCTCCATCTCGGTGGGTGCCGTCCCGCATTTCGCCACGCCCACGCTCTGGAACGGCCTCGTCCTGGTCGGAACGATGAGCGGCGTCGTGGCCGTGACGGGGTCGTGACGGGGTACTACCCCTACTCGACCCAGTCCAGGGTTCGGGCCACCGCCTTCTTCCAGAGCCGGTATGCACGCTCCCTGTCTGCCGCCGCCATCGCGGGGCGCCACTCAGCGTCGTGGGCCCAGTTGGCCCGCAACTCGTCGGTGGATGTCCAGAAGCCGACCGCCAGCCCGGCGGCGTAGGCCGCCCCCAGGGCGGTCGTCTCGGCGACCTTCGGGCGGATCACCGGCACACCCAGCAGGTCGGCCTGGATCTGCATCAGCAGCTCGTTGTGAACCATGCCGCCGTCCACCTTGAGTGACGTGAGGGGCACGCCGGAGTCGGCGTTCATCGCGTCGACCACTTCGCGCGTCTGCCAGGCCGTGGCCTCCAGCACGGCCCGGGCGATGTGGCCGCGATTGACGTAGCGGGTCAGGCCTGCGATCACGCCGCGGGCGTCGGCCCGCCAGTGCGGTGCGTAAAGGCCGGAGAAGGCGGGCACGAAGTAGACTCCGCCGTTGTCGTCGACCGTCCGCGCCAGAGTCTCGACCTCGGCCGACTCGCGAATCAGGCCCAGGTTGTCTCGCAGCCATTGCACCAGGGCGCCGGTGATGGCGATCGAGCCTTCGAGTGCGTACATGGCGGGCTGGGTTCCGATGCGATAGGCCGGTGTGGTCAGCAGCCCGGCCTTCGACGCCACCGGAGACGTGCCCGTGTTGAGGAGGAGGAAGCAGCCGGTGCCGTAGGTGTTCTTGGCCTCGCCCGGGGCGAAACAGGTCTGGCCGAACAGCGCTGCCTGCTGGTCGCCCAGATCGCCGGCGACGGGCACTCCGGCCAGCTCGCCGACCGCTTCGCCGTACACCTCCGACGAGGCCCGAACGGCAGCCAGCATCGAGCGCGGCACGCCCATGACCGACAGCATGCCGTCGTCCCAGTCGAGAGTGCGCAGGTCCATCAGCATCGTCCGGCCGGCGTTCGAGATGTCGGTCACGTGTAGGCCCGCCGGCCCGCCGGTGAGATTCCAGATGACCCAGGAGTCGAGCGTGCCGAACAGCAGCTCACCGGCCTCCGCCCTGGCCCGGGCTCCGGAGACGTTGTCGAGCAGCCAGCGGATCTTGGGTCCCGAGAAGTAGGTCGCCAGCGGCAGCCCAACCCTGGCCCGGAACCGGTCCTGGCCGCCGTCGCGAGCCAGTTCGCCGACGATCTCGTCGGTGCGGGTGTCCTGCCAGACGATGGCGTTGTGGATTGGGCGGCCGGTAGCTCGATCCCAGACCACCGCTGTTTCGCGCTGGTTGGTCACGCCGACGGCCGCCAGATCGGTCGCCGCGAGCCCTGCCTTCGCCAGCCCGCCGCGGATGACGTCCTGGGTTCGAGCCCAGATCTCGAGCGGGTCGTGCTCGACCCAGCCGGGCCTGGGGTAGATCTGCTTGTGCTCGCGCTGGTCGGCCGCGATCACCTCGCCGTGGTGGTCGAAGACCATGAACCTGGTGCTGGTCGTCCCCTGGTCGATCGCGCCGACGTAGCTGGGCATCGTCCTCTCCTGGTTCAGCCCTCGGGCGGGACGTCGTACTCGCGCTTCGCCGCGGCCAGATACGCCCCGACGGCCCGCTTCTGCTGGGCCGGCGACCAACCCACTTCGGCGCCCATCAGGGCGGCGACGCGCGGCGCGACAATCGCCCCGCGGTCGGCCAATTCCTGGGCCAACCGTGTCCGCCGGGCCAGGAAGTCATCGACCGAAAGGGCGCTCTCCTCTCGAACGGTCCAGACCACCTCTGCTTCGAGATGAGCAATCTCGGGCCCCAGCGGCCGCAGCAGGTCGAGTTCCCGGCCGAGGGCCACGATCTCCGAGGCCTCGGTTCCGAAGCGGGCCACGAGACGCTCCGCCAGCGTGCGATCGAGGCCCGTCGTGGCAACGAGGTCGGAAACGAAAGCGCCGAGGGTGGCGGTCTGGGCCGCGCCGATTATCGGGACATCGGCCGTGATGGAGGGGCGACTCCCTGCGGCGGCCGGCCCCATCGCCGCATCGACCGCCTGGGCGGCCATGACGCGGTAGGTCGTGAACTTGCCACCGCTGACCCGGACCAGGCCGCTCGGCTCGGTGCGGATGCGATGCTCGCGCGATGCCTTGACCGTCGATCCCTTCGGCCCGCCCGGGTCGGTGGCCAGAGGCCGCAGGCCGGCGTAGGCCGCGACGACGTCCTGCCGAGTCAGGTTGACTTCGAGCGTGCCGTTCACGTTGGCCAGGATCTCGTCCACCTCGGCCAGCGTTGGGGCCGGCCTGTCGGGGGAGCCGCGATCCTCGTGGTCGGTCGTCCCGATGATCCAGCGATCCGGCAGTGGGACCAGGAAGCAGACGCGATGCGGAATGCGGAGCGTCAGGCCGTACCGGCTTGGGATGCGATCGCGCCGGACCACCAGGTGCGTGCCGCGACTCGGCAGGGTCAAGTGGCTGCCGGCCGACGGAAACGGACCGTCCGCCCGGCCCGCCCAGACGCCCGTGGCGTCGACTATCGAGGCGGCGCGAACGTCGAACTCCGAGCCCGACAGCTCATCGCGGACGGCGCACCCGACGAGCCGGCCGCTCTCCTCGAGGCCACGCAGGGCTCGCACCCTCGTCAGCGCCACGGCGCCAGCGGCCCGCGCGGTCCGAGCGACGGCGATGGTGTAGCGCGCGTCGTCCTCCTGTCCGTCGTGGTACAGCAGCCCTCCGCGCAGGCCCTTGCGCCGCAATCCGGGGACCGCGGCCAGGGTGTCGGCCGCGGAAAGGTGGCGGTGGAATCCGCCGTCGGCCGAGGCGCCGAGCAGGTCGTACATCGTCAGGCCCAGGCCGTAGAACGGGCGTGCCCAGGGGCCGCCGTACAGGGGAAACAGGAAAGGCTCGAGCGACACGAGGTGCGGCGCGAGTCGCAGCAGCAGGCCTCGTTCGCGAAGGGCCTCGCGGACCAGGCCTATCTGGAACTGCTCCAGGTAGCGCAGCCCGCCGTGGATGAGGCGGGAAGAGCGGCTGCTCGTCCCGACCGCGAAGTCGTCGCTTTCGATGAGCGCCGCGCGCAGGCCCCGGCTCGCGGCATCCAGCAGGGCGCCGCATCCGGTGATCCCGCCACCCACGACGAGCAAGTCCCAGGGCTCGCGAGCGAGCGTTTCCAGGTCCCGCCTGCGTCGATCCGGAGCGGGTTCGGCCTTTCGGGCCGAGACTGGATCGGACGGTGCGTAGCGCATCTATGCGCAGCGTACTCAGTTGCCGTCCGAGTTGCCGAACTGGATCGACGATACTGACGTTGTTGGTACCGGGTCGCAGTCCACGAGGGTGTCCGCATGACTCGAATGTCTCAAGCCGAAGCCGAGGCCTATCGCCGCCCCGCCGTGGAGGCGCTTGGCGACGACGATCCGTTGAGCGTCCAGGCCGCCGAGGCGGCCGCCTGGCGGGAGCTCATCGACCGTGCCGGCGGCGAACTGCGGGTGCGCCCCGCCGACGGGGAGTGGTCGGTCCTGGAATGCCTGGGCCACATGGCCGATTCGGAGCTGGTCACCTCCGCCCGCTACCGCTGGGTTCTGGCCGAGGACGAGCCGTCGCTTCAGGGCTGGGATCAGGAAGCCTGGGCATCTCGCCTGGATCACATCGACGACGACCCGGCCACGCTGCTGGACCTGTTCGGCTCCTTGAGGCGGGCCAACGTCGCGCTCTGGGAGCGGACGCCCGAAGCAGACCGAAGCCGCGCCGGCATCCATGCCGAGCGCGGCCCGGAGTCATTCGAGCTGCTGTTCCGGCTCCAGGCCGGGCACGGCCGCATCCATCGAGCCCAGGCCGAGCGAGCCCTGGCGGACGTGCGGCGGCAGAAGTAGCGGGTCGGACGCGCGCCGCCGGCAGTCTCGCTATCGCCCCAGGATCCGGTCCACCTCGGCCATCTGGTCCGCCGTGAGCGGCCCGAACTCCATTGCCGCGGCGTTCTCCTGCACCTGGGCCACGGTTCGGAAGCCGGGGATCGGAACAGTGAGAGGGCTGCGCCCCCAGATCCAGGCCAGGGCGCCCTGGGCGAGCGTCCGGCCGCCCGAAGTGAGGATCTCCCTGATCGCGGCCAGATCGTCCAGCCATTCCTGGGTCGCGCGGCCGTCTTTGATGCCGGGGAACCACTCCACCTTCTGGCGGACGTCTCCGTCCTGGAAGCGGGTCTCGGGGGTGATCTTTCCGGTCAGCACGCCCATGCCCAGCGGAGCGCGGTTGATGACGCCCAGGTTCTGCGCCTCGGCATAGGCCAGCAGCTCGGCATCGCAGATGAAGACGTTCAGCTGCTGTTCGAGCACTCCGCAGCCGGGCCCGAACGAGAAGGCGGAGATTGCGTCGAGCCGGTCCGTGCTCCAGCCGTACGTTCGAACCTTGCCTTCGCGCACGAGAGCCTCGAAGACCTCGCGCGCCTCCAGTGCCCGATTGATCGAGAGGCCCCACACATGGAGGAGGTAGATGTCGACGTAGTCGGTCTGCAGGCGCCTCAGGCTGCCCTCGAGATCCTCCCGCAGATGCGAGGCCACGTCGCTGTCCGCCTCGTCCTCGCCGTAGGGGACCGCGTTCCGGGCCGCCTCGTCGATCTTGTGGCCGACCTTGGTGGCAATGATCGCCTGATCCCGGCGGCCTGCCAGGGCGGCCCCAAGAAGGCGCTCGCTGTGGCCGGCGCCGTAGTTCGCGGCCGTGTCGAAGAACGTGGCGCCGTGCTCCATCGCGGCGTGGATGGCCCGCGTGGATTCGGCGTCGTCGACGTCACCCCAGCCGACCTCCGCCCCGCCCATCGTCATGCGGCCGCCGATGGCCCAGCAGCCCATTCCGACCGCCGGTACCTCGATGCCGCTTCTGCCGAGTATTCGCTTCAAGGCTTTCTCCTTCGGTTGACTTCGCTAGCCGCGAACGAACCGCAGCTCGAGAGGGGAGTGGTTGAGCACGACGCGGCTCTCCGGATCCGGCGCGCACATGACGATGTTCTCCAGACGGACGCCCCAGCGACCGGGCAGGTAGACGCCCGGTTCCACGCTGAAGGCCATGCCCGGCCGGAGCGGAGTGGCATTGCCGGCAACCAGGTATGGATCCTCGTGGACCTCCAGGCCGATGCCGTGCCCCAGGCGGTGGGTGAAGTACTCGCCGTAGCCGGCTCGGGCGATGATGCCGCGGGCCGTGGCGTCGATCTCCTCCGCGGCGACGCCCGGCCGGACTGCCGCGATAGCCTGTGCCTGCGCCTCGCGCACCAGCTCGTACACCCTGACGAACTCGCCCTCGGGCGCCGGCCCCTCTTCGCCGGCGATCCACACGGTGCGGGTGATGTCGCTGGCGTAGCCGGCCAGCGTCCCGCCGATGTCGAGCACCACCGCCTCGCCCGCCGCGATCACCCGCTCGCCGGCGTCGTGGTGAGGCGAGGCTCCGTTGGGACCCGAGCCGACGATCGCGAAGTCGGCCGAATCGTGGCCCTCGTCCAGCAGCCGGCCCCGAATCTCGCGGCTCACCTCGGCCTCAGTCCTGCCGACCAGCGGCCCTGATGCGATCCCGTCCAGGGCCCGATCGGCCGCCGCGGCGGCCAGGCCAAGCAGCCGCTTCTCGTCCTCGTCCTTGACCTGGCGCAGCTCGCGCATGACCGTGC
>CAZFLI010000121.1:0-5956 GCA_964519845.1 uncultured Anaerolineaceae bacterium
CTGGGAGCGCTACGAGCTCGAGGCCGGCCCGATGGACCGGGTGCTGGACCTGCTGATCAAGGTCAAGGCCGAGCAGGACGGGACGCTCAGCTTCCGCCGCTCCTGCGGCCACGGCATCTGCGGCTCGGACGCGATGCTCATCAACAACCGCAACCGCCTGGCCTGCCGCATCCGCGTCGACCAGCTGGGCCGCAAGATCTCGGTCGCGCCGCTGCCGGGCCTGGCGGTGGAGAAGGACCTCGTCGTCGACATGACCGGGTTCTTCGAGAAGTACCGGTCCGTCAAGCCGTACCTGATCAACGACCATCCGGCGCCCGAGCGCGAGCGGCGCCAGAGCGCCGCCCAGCGGGCCATCTACGACGACACCACCAAGTGCATCCTGTGCGCGGCCTGCACGACTTCCTGCCCGTCCTTCTGGGCCCGGCCGGAGTACGTCGGCCCGGCGGCCATCGTCCAGGCCCATCGCTTCATCTTCGACTCCCGTGACGAAGGCGCGGAGGAGCGGCTCGACATCTTGTCCGATGAGAACGGCGTCTGGCGCTGCCGGACGATCTTCAACTGCGTCGAGGCTTGCCCGCGTGGTATCAACATCACCAGGGCCATCCTGGAGGTCTCGTCGGCCATCGTAGGCCGGCGAGGCTAGCGGTTGGGCGCGCCGAAGAGCCTCATCATCCGGACCGACGGAGCGGCCCGCGGCAATCCCGGGCCGGCTTCGCTGGGCGCCGTCCTGATAGATGCCGCCGCACCCGACGCCAGACGCCCCAACGCCCAGCCGATCGCCTCCATCAGCGAGTACCTGGGCGTCCAGACCAACAACGTGGCCGAGTACGCGGCCGTGATCCGGGCCCTGACCCTGGCCGAGGAGCTGGGCGCGCAGGAAGTGGACCTGCTGCTCGACTCCAAGCTGATCGTCGAGCAGACCCACGGCCGTTGGCGCGTCAAAGACGCCAAGCTGATCCCGCTCAGCGCCGACGTCCGATCTCGTCTGGCCCACTTCTCCCGTTGGAGCGCCAGCCACGTGCCGCGGGCCCAGAACAAGCAGGCGGATGCCCTGTGCAACGAGGCCATCGACCGCGTGCAGGCCGGCGGGCCGAGAGTGGTCGTGGTTCGGCCCTGACGACTATTCAGCCGGCCGGGATGTCGGCATCCGGCAGATCTCCAAGAACCTCACTCCAGGGCGCGGTCAGCTCGCGGAAGACGGCCGGATCTATCTCGTTGCGAAGCCAGATGACGAGACAGGTCGTGAGGGCGGTGTTCAAGCCCAAGGCTCGCAGAAGCTTGAGGTGCTGGGCGTGAATGCCGCGATCCCACCACAGTCCGACCAGCCAGTCGATCAGCCAGAGCGCCACAGTCCCGAATATGGTGAGGAGCATCGGCACCTCGACGATAACCTCACCGACGCGGCCTCGCACCACCCCGGCCAGCGCCGCTGCCGACGAGATCGCCAGGCTCAGAGCGATCCCTGATTGCACGAGGCTGAGGATCCGAACCGGGCCGGGGCCCTTGCGGGCGATGAGGCGCAGCCAGGCCGGCGGGTTGTGCCAGAGCCCGGCCGGGCTCTGCATGAACTCGTCGTGACGAGATCTGGCGCCGCTCGCGAACAGGAGACCCGTGGCCAGACCCAAGAACGCAATATAGGTCAGGCTGTATGCGCTCCCGCTCGCGCCGGCCGCTTGCACTGCTCAGACGACCTTCACACCTTCGATGCCGGCCTCCGGCTCGGGGTAGCGGGGCCTCAGATCGTCCAGGGTGTCGGCCACGATCTCGCTCACCGCCAGGTTGCGCAGCCAGTTGCGGTTGGCGGGGATCAGGTACCAGGGGGCATAGGCGGTGCTCGTCTCCTCGAGCATCTCGGCGAAGGCGGCCCGGTACTTGTCCCACAGCTTGCGTTCGTCCAGGTCGCCGAGAGCGAACTTCCAGCGCTTCTTCGGGTCGTCCACGCGCTCCTGGAAGCGCTGCCGCTGTTCGTCCCTGTCGATCGCCAGGAAGAACTTGAGGATCGTCACGCCCTCTTCGGTGAGGGTCTCCTCCCAGTCGCGGATCTGGCGGTAGTGGCGCCGCCAGCGCTCCTCGGGCTCCAACCCGTGGACCCGCACCACCAGCACCGATTCGTAGTGGCTTCGGTTGAAGATGCCGATCTCGCCCTTGCCCGGAACGGCGGCGTGGACCCGCCACAGGAAGTCGTGGGCGGCTTCCTTGGGCGTGGGCACCTTGAACGAGGCCACCGGCGTGCCCTGGGGGTTGAACGCGCCGGCGATCACGCGAATGGTGCCGTCCTTGCCGGCGGCGTCGATGCCCTGGAACACGAGCAGGACGGCGTGCCGCGACTCGGCGTATATGCGCTCCTGGAGTCCGGTCAGGCGTTCCAGGTTGCGGGCCAGCTCCTCTTCCGCGTCGTCCTTGTGCCAGCCGAAATCCGCCGCGCAGTCATAGCGCGCCAGGTCGATCTTCGCATCGGGCTCGACGCGGAGGAGCTTGCGAAATGAGTCGCCAGATCGGCCCTTCTTGCCCATGGCTGCCTCCAGCTGTGCGGTCCGGCCAACGATAGCGGCCGTGAAGGCCGGGCGGCAGCCTCTACCGGCCGATGACCAGCCGGTAGCGGACCTCGGAAACGTTCTCGCCGCCCAAGGGAAGCTCCCGGCGCGCACCGTCGGGGCTCCAGCCCTGTGATTCGTAGAAGCCGCGGGCCCGCGTGTTGGCTTCCAGGACCCACAGCACGAGGGTCCGGGCGTCGCGTTCGTGCCAGTGCTCGGCCGCGGCATCGAGAAGCCGCTCTCCAAGGCCGCGGTGCCAGGCCTCGGGCAGCAGATACAGGGAGTACACCTCGGCCCATGAGGGCGCCACGTCCGGGTCGTGCGGCGGTCCGCTGCCGATGAAGCCGACGGCCCGCCCGCCGTCCTCCGCCAGCCAGGCCGCCAGCAGACCGTCCGGATCGTTCTCCAAGCGGCTCGACCAGGCCGCCTGGCGCCCCTGAATCGAGAGCCCGTCGAGAAAGTCGTCGTCGACGAGGCCGCGGTAGGCGGCCCGCCAGCCCTCGACGACCACCTCCGCTATGGCGCGCGCGTCCGCTCGTCCGGCGCGGCGTATGGCCGCGCTCTGGGGGGCCATGGCTATCTCCATCCGGCGGTTGGGTCTAGAATCCCGCCCGGCGAGTCGGCTGGACGATCGCGCCGCCGTGCTTCGGCCGGCGTCGAGGAAAGTCCGAGCTCCTCAGCGCAGGGTAGCGGGTAACGCCCGTCCGCCGTGAGGCGAGGACCAGTGCCACAGAGACGAGCCCCGGCCGGGTTCGCCCGGCAGGGGAGTGAAACGCGGCAAACTCTGCTCGGAGCAAGGCCAAATAGGAGGACGCGGCTCGAGCGGCCGGGCAACCGGTCGATCGAGCGGAAGAGGTAGCGCTGCCCAGTCCTCGGGTCGGCCGCTTGAGCCGGCGGGCAACCGCCGGCCGGAGATGGATGATCGTCGCCGCGGCGCGAGCCGTGGCACAGAACTCGGCTTACAGGCCGGCTCGCCGCCATCCTGTTCGACCCCTCGGTCGCTGCGCGGTCAGTCTTCGTCTGGGCGAAAGATGTGGTCCGCCGTACAGGCGGCGCACACGCCGACGCTGGCCTCGAGTTCGCCCAGGGGCAGGGGCAACCGCCGATCGGGGTACAGGCAGCTGGCTTCGTAGGCGATGCGGCCGGGCACCTGCAGTCTGCTGAGGCGCCGGAAGGTGCAACGCCTGATGCGCGGCGCCCCTGCAGGGGCCGCGACGGCCTCGATCTCAACGATACGCTGCGGAAGGGCCATGGCCTCGGAATCCTTGACCTCCGGAGGCGGGGAGGCTAGCACCGCAGGAACTGCGACGGCAACCGGCGAAAGGTACTAGACTCCCCGGCGTGAGAGTCAGCGCCCCAGTGCCCGGGTAGCGGGACCACAATCACCACGGCGTCGAGAATCGGTGTTGACGCACCTGGAGGGCCGAGAGGCAGCGCCGACGATGGCAGAATGACGGGCGACTTCGGAGGGCAGAACTCAGGGCTCGGTCGAGGCTCCGGCAGGGGCTTCGACGCGGACGCCGGGCCGCGTATGGCCGTTCCGCGCGGTTCCAGCGACGCGGACGCGCTCGAAGTCCCCGGTCTGCATCGCGACTGGTCGGGCATAGGCGACTCGTCGAACGGCCCCGAGCGGTGCCAGTTCTTGCGGGCCATCGCGCCCGACGGCACGCTCTTCGATCCGGGCCGGGAGGCCGTGGCGAACCATCGCTGCGCCGCCTTCGGCGATCCGCTGCCGCTGTCGATGCGCCAGCAGGAGCTCGTCTGCCTGCAGCGAGTCCACGTCAGCTGCCCCCGCTACATGCGCGGCACTCTCCTGGCCGAGGAGCTGGCAGCGCCGATCCCCTCCGAGAAGTCAACGGGGCCCTCCACCGCGGTGCTGGCGGGTGCGGCGCTGTTCCTGATGGCGGCCATAGTCTCCGTGGCCGCGCTTATGGGCCTGCTGCCGGGCATGGTCGTGTCGCCGACGCGGGCACCCACCGAAGAGCCGTCGGTCGAAGCGTCGGAGAGCCCCACGCCGACCGCCACGCCGGCGCTGACCGCCTCACCGACGGTCCAGCTCTCGCCCAGCCCCTCGGCGGCACCGACGCCCGTTCCGTCGATCACCTGGCCGCCCGGCGCGTCGGCGTCGCGCATGGAGTTGCTGGTGCCGTGCGCCGGTGTTCCCGACTGCTGGGTCTACACGGTTCGTGGGCCGGGCCCCGCGCCGAGCGGCAACGGGTCCTCCGTCGCCGACAACCTGCAAGGCATCTGCGCCTGGTTCGGGGTCAGCGTGGAGACCGTCATCGAGATGAACCCCTGGGCGGCGAACGGGATCCTTCCCGGCGACGAGCTCAAGATCCCTCCGCCCACGCGCTGACGGCCCGCGGAGGTCGGTCGCGCCCGGCGAGCATCGCGAATCCCCATCGGCGAAGGCCCCGCCTCCACGAGCGGCAGCGAGGCCAGCGCGCGCCCGGCCTCATCCGGGTTCTCGCACTGGAGTGCCACCACCGCGGACGGGTTGTCGGCGCGCAAGTAGAGCTTCCGCGCGATCTCGGCCTGGTGCAGCTCCCAGGCCCGGCGCGCCTCGGCGGCCCGCCGGTATGGGGGTGCCGCCGGCGTTTGCTGCAGGCCCAAGGGCGAGGCAGCCGGGTGGCGGTTCCGGCCGGCGACTTGCTTCCATCGCGCATTGACGGGGGGCTGAGTGGGTGTAAGATGTGGCCCAGTGGTGATTTGTGGTGGACAGTGGGTGCCAGTCCCAGTGTGAAACCGGCCCCCGGGCCCCGGGTGGGGAACGCCACCGCCACCGAGATCGCGTCTTCGGCCCAATCAGTCGCGAGGACCAGCTAGAGAGCCAGCCAAGCAGATGTTCACCCTGATGCTCACCGGCCAGTACCGGCACGCGGTGGACTCGAAGGGCCGGGTTGCCATCCCGGTCCAGTTCCGCGCGCCCCTGGGCGAGATGCCGATGGGGGTTCGCTGGCTGGACGGCTGCGCTGCGATCTTCCCGCGGGACGCGTTCGAGGAACTGGCCTCCAAGGTGGCCAAAGTGCCGTTCACCGACCCCAGAGCCCGCGACTTTGGACGCTTCCTGTTCTCGGGCGCCTTCCCCGTCGAAGCGGACCGGCAGGGCCGGATCCTGCTCCCGGTGCCGGTGCGGGATTGGTGCGGGGTCGAATCGGAGGCGCTCTTCGTCGGCGCCCGCGATCACATCGAGATCTGGGAACCGTCCCGCTGGGATGCCTCGCAGAAGGCGGTCAGCTCGGCCGAGGGGCTGGCCGGGCACCTGTCCGGGCTGGTGATCGAATGATGAAGAAGGTCCAGGGTCCGCTCGGGCTTGCCGGTGGCGGCGAGGCCGCTCACGGCTCTCCCGAGGGGGGCGCCGAGACGGAGGCAGGGCACCTGCCGGTGATGGTGGACGAGGTTCTTGAGATTCTCGCCCCCCG
>CAZFLI010000122.1:0-5947 GCA_964519845.1 uncultured Anaerolineaceae bacterium
CGCGGCGCCAGCGCTGGCTGTCGAAGAGCGACACCCTTCCCGTGTCTGCCGTCCCTCAGACCTGGTGGGCCGCTCGCAGTTGGCTGCTGGTGCCGGTCTCGGGTGAGGTAGGAGGGGAGTGGGCGGATGCGCCGGGCCCGCAGGACCGGGTGGCGCTGGGGCTCCAGGGGATGATGCGGGAGTTTGCGGCCGACGGCTGGGTGAAGCGGGTGGCCCCGCAGCCGCGCGGGCTGATCGCGCGGGCCGGGCTGGTGGTACTCAGCGCCCACGACCTGCCCCCCGAGGCCGCGCCCGAGTCGCTGCGCCGGCTGACCGATGCCGTCATCGTCGCCACCTCCGGCGTCGACGGGGGAGTGGCGCTTCACCGCACGCGGGCAGTCGGGTACAAGGCCGTGGGGATCGTCGATCCGGTCGTGGACGCCACCGGCGCCGGCGACGTATTCCTGGCCGCGCTCATGGCCGCGTGGCAGGTGGGCGACGAGCCGGCGACCAAGGGCGCTCTCACCTATGCGGCGGCCGCTGCCTCGTGCGCCGTCGAGGCAGTCGGCCTGGCCGGCGTCCCGAGTCGAGAGCAGGTCGCGGCCCGGCTGCGGGGGACATGACCCGGGCGACTCGGGGTCGCGGCGGCATGCTCAGGCGCCCAGACCGGCTCGCTCCAGGCGGCGAGCCAGGCGAGCCCGTCTGCGGGTCAGGTCCGCTTCCAGGCCGCGGCGAAGCAGCGCCTGCCCGGCGCCGCGGCAGCGATAGAGCTTGACCAGAGCCCGGTCCGTGGCCTCCCACGCCCCGGCCAGGTCGCGCTGGCGGTGCTCGCGTTCCTTGGCCAGCTCCACCCACCCCAGAGCGGCGAGCGGCCCGCTTCCTTCCACGAGTCGCGCCCAGGCCAGGGCGGCATCCACGCGTCGCCCCTCGCGACGAAGAAGGCGAGCCAGCTCCACCGTCGCCAGGGCGGCGTCGGCGTGGCCTGTTTCGACCCCCTCGCCGGCGATCCGGAGCAGCTCGATGGCCGACTCCACCCGGCCGTCGTGACGGCACAGCCTCGCCAGGCCGACGAGGTCGCCGGCGGGGGCCCAGCGCCGCGCTTCGCCCTCGCCGTAGCCGCGCTCGAGGTAGGCCAGCAGGCGCCCCAGCGACACCACGTCCTCGGCGTTGTGGCGGGCCACGACTCGCAGCGGTCCCACCGGACCGCCCCTCAGGAAGGAGTGGTAGGCGGCGGGTATCTCCGAGGCGGGAATGTCCGGGGCGCGGTGCCGGCGCAGGAGCGCCCGCTCTACTGTCTGCAGACGCGCGTCCGGGAGGCGGTGGCGAAAGACGCGGCGAACGACGTGGAGGAGATCCAGGTGGCCCTCGAGCCGGATTTGAGGCCGGCGGCTCATACGCAGCCGCGTCTCGATGAGGGGCCAGTCGAAGCTGCGGCCGTTGTAGGTCACGAGCCAGGCGCCGGGCGGCACCTCGGCCTCCAGAGCTGCCAGCAGGGCGGGCTCGGTCGAGTGGTCCGGCAGCAGCAGCTGCAGCAGGCGCAGGCGATCGCCGTCCCAGCAGGCCAGGCCGATCAGGAAGGCAACGGTCCCAGCGGCGCTGCCCAGCCCGGTCGTTTCCGTGTCCAGGCAGAGCAGGGGAGCGCCGGACGGAGGCATGGCCGGCAGATCGGCCAGCCGGCGGCGGTCCAGGGGCAGGTAGACCGGGCGCAACTCGCGGCGCACGTACCAGCCGGCAGCCGTCTCGACGGCGTCGGCATCGAGGCCCTCCGCCAGACGGCGGGCCAGGGAGGCCGCATCCAGCGGCCCCGTGTCACGCCAGACCGGCTGTGGCGGCCCGTATCCATCGGCCGCGGCAAAGACGGCCGCCACCGCCTCGCGTATGTGCGGGTCCGCCTCGCCGGCTCGCTCCACGCGAATCGCCGCCGAGCGAGCCTCGGCGCTGCGCTCGCGCCGGAGACGGTCCAGGCGGTCGCGGAGCCGGGCATCGGCGGGCGTCACGCCGCGGTTCCGGGAGACGCCGCCGGCGAGGCCTCCTCCGCGCCGCCCTCTGCCATATTGCGGAGAAGCCGCAGGGCCAGATCCCTGGCGTCCACGTCAGGCTCGAGGCGAGGCCCGGTGCAGGCCGGGCAGCCGGCGGCGCAATCACAGCCGGCGATCAGTTCGATCGCACCAGCCACGAGCTCCGCGTGACGCTCGAAGAGCCGCTCCGCCAGGCCCACCCCGCCGGGCACGGCCTCGTAGAGATAGATGGTGGGCGCCTGATGGTGCGGGGAGCGGACCTGCGAAACGAGGCCCAGGTCCCGCGGGTCGACCATCAGCAGGACTGCGGCTACGGCCTGCATCGCCCGCCCGGCGCCGACCAGAGCCACGTCCAGCTCGGCCCGCCGCCAGCCCTCGGCCGCCCGGCCCGGCATGATCCAGCAGGCGGTCGTCTGCAGTTCGATCTCCGGCAGATGAATCGGCCCCCAGCCCAGGTTCTCGTCGGTCCCGAACTTGAGCTTCTTGAACATGGATACGAGGCTGGAGACCATGACCTCGCCGTGAGCCAGCCGTCCGCCGGCGACCGCCCTCTCGGCGAAGACCTCCAGCGGCTTCAGGGTCACGGCCCGGTCCGCGTAGGTGTAGTGATCCACGTCCACCCGCCGGACGTAGGCCTTGCGCTCGTCCCAGTCCAGCCGGTCGACGTGGTACTGGGTGGATTCGTGGATGTAGATGGCGTCTTCGTGGACGAGCGTCTGGGCGGCGAAGATGTCTATCTCGCCGATGACCCGGGGCCGATCCGGAGTGGTGTCGATGATGACCACGTTCTCCTCGGCCGCGGCCCGCAACGAGACCGACGAAGCGGGGAAGTTCTCGTTGGACCAGTACCAGCGCTCGTCGGCCGCGCGACGGACGAGCCCCTCCTCGCCGAGGAACGCCAGCAGCGGCTCCGCCTGGCCGGGGCCGAATCGCTCGCCCGGCTCGAACGGCAGCTCGAAGGTGGCGGACTTGAGGTGGGCCAGCAGGACGTGCAGGTTGTCGGGATCGAGACGGGCCTCTTCCGGCGCCGAGTCGAGCAAGAAGGCCGGGTGCTCCACTACATAGCGGTCCACGGGGCCGCCGCCGGCTATCAGCACCGCTACGCTCGTGCCGCCGCGCCGACCGGCGCGTCCCATCTGCTGCCAGGTGCCGGCGATCGAGCCGGGGTAGCCGGCCAGAATGGCGACATCCAGCTGACCGATGTCAACGCCAAGCTCGAGGGCGTTGGTGCTGACCACGCCCAGCAACTCGCCGTCCCGCAGGCCTCGTTCGACCGCCCGGCGCTCCGTGGGCAGGTATCCACCCCGGTAGCCGCGCACCCGGCCACGGGGCCCATCGCCCAGCAGGAGCGCCTGACGCAGGGTGGAGAGCATCAGCTCCACTCCCATGCGCGAGCGGCCGAAGACGAGCGTCTGGCGGCCGGCCTTCAGGAACGGCAGTGCCCAGCGGGCGGCGAGGGCGAGAGCCGAGCCACGGGCGCCGGTTGCCGGATCCAGCAGCGGCGGCTGGACCATCAGCACGTGACGGGCCCCGCAGGGGGCTCCGTTGCGGTCGATCAGCCTCGGCTGCCGGCCGGTGAGGGTGGCCGCCAGTTCGGCGGGATTGCCGATCGTGGCCGAGCAGCAGACGATGACCGGCCGCGAGCCGTAGTGAGCGCAGATGCGCAGCAGGCGGCGCAGGACGTTGGCTACGTGGCTTCCGAAGAGGCCGCGGTACGTGTGCAGCTCGTCGATCACGATGATTCGCAGCTGCTCGAAGAGCTGGAACCACTTGGTGTGGTGGGGCAGGATGGCGGCGTGCAGCATGTCAGGGTTGGTGACGACCACCTGGCCCGCGGAGCGGATGGCCGACCTGATGGGGGCAGGCGTGTCGCCGTCGTATGTGGATGAGTTGATCGCCAGCCCGGCCGCCCGGGTCAATTCGCCCAGCTCCGCCACCTGGTCCTGACCCAGCGCCTTGGTGGGGAAGAGATACAGGGCTCGAGCCGACGGGTCTTCGGCCAGGGCCTGGAGGGTGGGCAGCAGGTAGCACAGCGATTTGCCCGACGCGGTGGGCGTGACCACGACCACGTCCTCGCCGGCGCGAACGGCCTCCATCGCCGCGGCCTGGTGGCCGTACAAGGACGGGATGCCGCGGCCGGCCAGAGCGGCAACAAGCCTTGGGTCAAGCCACTCCGGCATTGGAACCGTCTGGGCCTGGCGGGCCGGGATCTGCGCGTGGTGTAGAACACCGCCCGTCAGAGAGGGCTCGGCCATGATCCTGGTCAGCGTGGCCTCGACGTCGGAGGGCTCGTAGTAGCGCATGCGACGCACCTCAAAGCGAACGTCTGTACGAATCCAGGAGTCAGTCTAGCAGCGTGGGCCAGCGCGCGCATCCATTGACACGGCAGCTGTCTGCAGCTACGATTCAGACGTGCGCAGGAACGAGGTCGACCCGGCCGCCGAACTCGATGCTCAGGCCGACACTTCGGCCGGGAGTGCTCATGTCCCGCGTCCCAGCCTGTCGCGACGGCGGCTGGCGGTGCTCGTTGCCGGCTTCCTGTGCCTCTACCTAGTGGGAGTCTTTGCCCGGCAGGTGGGAGAGGCTGCCGCCGCGTCCAGCCAGGCCGATCAGATGCGCGACCGCAACACCGCCCTGGAGCAGGATCTCGAGTCGCTGCGGGCCGAACTGGAGCTGATCCAGCAGCGAGGCTTCATCGATTCGACCGCCCGCGGCTACGGGCTTGGGGTTGCCGGTGAGTTGACCGTCACCCTCGATCCAAACGCCCCGCCGCTGCCCGCCGACGCGCCTGGCTCGGCCGGCATCGTCTCGTCTCCGGCCGGCCCCCGAGAGGGCCCGCTCGAGGCCTGGCTGGAGGCGCTCTTCGGGGGCGGTTGAGAGCCGCCCCGGCAGGGGGCGCTAGCATGACGGCATGAACGGTCCACGCACCTCTCGCCGTCCGCTCAGGGTGGGCGTGCAGCTGCCCGAGATAGAGCGGCCGGTGCGCTGGCCGGAGTTGGCGGCCATGATCCGGCGGATCGAGGAGCTGGGATTCGACTCCATCTGGACGGGGGACCACTACCTCTACCGCATGGCCGACGGCTCGGCCGACGCGCCGTGGGACGCCTGGAGCCTTCTGGCCGCCGCCGCGGCGGTCACCTCGAGAGTGAGCCTGGGGCCGCTCGTGACGCCGGTCGGCTTCTACAACCCCGCCGTCCTGGCCAAGAAGGCGACCACCGTCGACGAGATCTCCGGCGGGCGGCTGGTCCTGGGCCTGGGGGCCGGCTGGAACGAGGTTGAGTTCAGCGCCTACGGCGTACCCTTCGATCACCGCGTCGGTCGGTTCGAGGAGGCCTTCACCATCATCAGGACGCTTCTGGCCGAGGGCACGATCGACTTCGAGGGGCGCTACTTCACGGCCCGCGACTGCGAGCTGGTGCCGCGCTCGCGGCCGGGTGGGCCGCCGATCATGATCGGCTCGGTGGGCGAGCGGATGCTCGGCATCACCATGCCCTACGTGCGCTCCTGGAACGTCTGGTTCTCCGACACGGGCAACAGCCCGGCCGGCGTGGCGCCGCTTCGAGAGCGGGTGGAGCGAGCCTGCCGGCTCGTAGGGCGCGATCCGGCGACGGTCGAGGCGACCGTCGTTGCGCTGGTCCGCATGCCGGGCGGGACGGGCCGGCGTCAGGGCGCCGGCGATCTCGCGGACCCACCGAATGCGCTCACGGGATCGGCCGAGGCGATGGCCGAGGAGCTGCGCGCCTATGCCCGCGCCGGCGTGGCCGAAGTGCAGCTGGTCGTAGACCCCATAACCATCGAATCCGTCGAGGCAATGGCGCCGGTGCTGGAGTTGCTGGATCGGGGCTAGCCGGCTGCGCCGTTGGCCTCGGGTTGGCTCATCCGGTACACTACGCCGCGCCACGGCGGAGTAGCTCAGTGGTAGAGCAGGGGACTCATAAGCCCTTGGTCAC
>CAZFLI010000123.1:0-5810 GCA_964519845.1 uncultured Anaerolineaceae bacterium
CGCCACTCCCTTCTCGCGCTACTGCCTGCAGCGGGAGTGGTGGGAGGCTTACGGCGCCAAGGCCCACGAGGAGACGCTGGTCGTGGTGGACGCCGTGAGGCCCGCCGCCGGCGACCCCGCCACTCCGGTCGGGATCGTGCCGCTGATGCACCGCCACGAGCTGGAGCCGGGCGACGTGGAGGCGCGCACCACTCTCCGCCACCAGGCCGGCCGCGCACTGCGCCCCGTGCCGGACTCGGCCACGGCGGTCTTCTTAGGGGCCTCGTACCACGCCGACTACGCCACCGTCCTGGCCGCGCCGGGAGATCTGAACGCGGTTTGCGAGGCCGCCGCGGCCTATCTGGCGGCCGACCCAGAGCCCTGGGACGTGGTGGACCTGCGCCGCCTGCGCCGGGGCGACCCCACCGCGGCCGCCCTGCAGAAGGCCTTCGAAAGCCGAGCCTCCGAAGCCTGCCTGGCCGTCACGCGCGAAGAGGAAGAGGTCTGCCCGATCCTGACCCTGCCGGCCGGCCTGGACTTCGAGGGCTACCTTGACACGCTGGACAAGAAGGAGCGTCACGAGATCAGGCGCAAGATCCGCCGGGCGGCGACCATCGGCGCTGTGAAGCTCGAGCGTTCGGACGGCTCGGCCGCCGACCTGGAGGCCTTCATCGACCTCCATCAGAAGCGCTGGGGCGCCGAAGGGCTTTTCCCGCCGACCGAGGGCGGGGCCGCCAGCCGCCGCTTCTTCGCCGGCCTGATCGGGTCATGCTCGGAGGCCGGTATCGTGGAGCTCAACTTCCTGACCGTCGGCGGGCGAAGAATCGCGGCCGGAGTGACCATGATGGACACCGACAACGTCTACTACTACAACGCCGGCGTCGATCCCGACGCCCGAGAGCTTTCGCCCGGAGTGGTCATGGTCGCCTGCTACATCAAGCAAGCCATCGAGCGGGGCCGCAAGCGCCTCGATTTCATGCGCGGCAACGAGCCCTACAAGTACGCCTGGGGCGCGGTGGACGAGCCGATCGATCGGCTGCTCGTCCGGCGCACGGATGCCGGCTCCGGCGAGGCGAACTAGTCATGGGCGCCGACCAACCCTTCTACCCGCCCTGCGCGCCGCAGGAAGAGCGCGAGCCGCTGGCCGGCGGGCGCGTACGGGTCGCCCAGATCATGGCGACCGGCACCAACGGCGGGGCCCAGGAGCACGTCTTCTCGCTGGTCTCGCGCCTCAGCCAGAGCCGCTACGACGTGCGCGTCGTCTCGCTCTCCCACGGCAGCAGCGTCCGCCGCCTGGAGAAGGCCGGCTACCAAGTCTCGGTGATCGACGAGCCGAACGATCGGCTGGCCGTCCAGGCGCTGGCGCAGGAGCTGGCCTCCTTCGAGCCCGAAGTCGTGCACAACCACATGTATCGAGCCGAGGTTGTCGGCACCCGCGCGGCCTACCTGCTGGGCGAGCAGGGCTGCCGCCGGCCGTCGGTCATCTCGACCGTCCATTCGAGCCGCATCCGCTGTGCCGACGATCGCCAGCAGCTGCGCCGGCTGACGCCGCTGATGGACCGTCTGATCGCCGTCTCGAAGGCCATCGAGGCCAAGATCGCCCAGGAACGTCCCGATGGCGCGCCGGTCAGCCTCATCTACAACGGCGTGGACCTGGAGCGGTACAACCACCAGCAGCCGTGCTGCACGCTTCACGAGGACTACTCGATCCCGGAGGACGCCCCGATCGTGGGAGTGGTCGCCCGCCTGGAGGCGGAGAAGGGCCACCGGACCCTGGTGGACGCCTGGCCGGACGTGCTGGCCGCCGTCGCGGACGCGTGGTTGCTGATTATCGGCGAGGGCTCGGAGCGCAACTCCCTGGAAGCGGAGGCCGAGTCGCTGGGCGTCTCGGAGCGGGTCGTCTTCACCGGCCGCCGCGAGGACGTCCCGGCCGTGACCGCCGCCCTGGACGTGGCGGTTCTGCCGTCATACCGCGAGGCCCAGGGCCTGTCCGTGCTGGAGGCGATGGCCCTCAACCGGCCGGTCGTGGCGTCCAACGTGGGCGGCATCCCGGAGATGATCGAAGACGGCGTCAGCGGGTTGCTGGTCCCGCCCCACGACTGCCACGCCCTGGCCGCGGCGATCATCCGCCTGCTGACGGACCACCCCTACGCGGACATGCTGGCCCACGCCGGCCACAACCTGGTCCACGACCGTTTCTGCATCGAGCTGATGGTCGGCCAGATCTCCAACCTCTACGACGAAGCCGCCCTCAAGGTGCGCCAGTCGGAGGGCGTGGCGCGGTAGGGCTACCGGGCGTGGCGTCTTTCCGCCCGCCAGTAGCGTTCGGCGGAGTCGAAGCCGCCGGCCTCGCCGACGATCTGGGCACGCTGCCGCAGGGCCGCCTCCATCTCCTCTTCGACCCCGAAGAGCCGGCCGATCTGGCTGCCGTACTTGCGGATCCCCTTGAGCTTGCGGTGGCCGACAAGCTCGTCCACCACGACGTATTCGGGCGTCAGTTCCAGGCCGGTCAGCAGTTCTGACTGGTCCGGCCGCAGCTCGACCAGGCTGCGGAAGTCCGTCCACCAGCAATACGGGAAGTCCTCGTAGAAGGTCAGCCGGCAGTCGCGGTCCGAGAAGGTGCCGGCCTTGCCGGCCGCCAGCTCGGAGACGCCGGCTCGGAAGACCTGGCGGTGGTCGATGTGACCGCCGATGGACAGCGGCACGTAGACCACGTGGGGCTGGACCGAGTGCAGCAGCTCGGCCAGGGCAGCCGTGGGGGGGTCGTCGTCCGGTCGGGGCGGGCCCATCAGCTCGTCCTCGCCTTCGTAGCCGCGGAAGACCGCGTCCGGCAGATCCATGTGGATCAGCTCCGCGTTCACCAGGGCGGCGTAGGCGCGGTCCTCTCCGGCCCGCTCCTCCATGATGGCCGCGGGGCTCATGATCTCGCTGTGGTCGGTGAAGCCCAGGGCCTCGCGCTGGAACTCCGTCAGGCGCGGCAGGGGACCGGCCCCGCCGTAGCAGGTGGCGATGACCACGTGCTCGCCGCGCACTTCCAGATGCGCCACCTGCCCCCCGCAGGAGAGTGCCACGTCGTCCGGATGGGGCGACAGGAAGAGGTGGGTCTGGCGGGCGTGGCCGGTCACGGGCGGCGCCCCGGGCGGTGGTCCGCGGCCGCCTCCGGCGAGTAGGCGTCGCCGCCGATCAGCGGCACAAAGACGCAGCTGCCCAGATTCCGCTCTTCGAAGCGCTCACCGTGTCGCGTCACGAGCATCAACTCCTGCGTGCCGAGCGGCCCCACGGGCACCACCAGCCTGCCGCCGTCGGCCAGCTGCTCCCGCAGGCGTGAGGGAATCGCCGGAGCGGCCGCCGTCACCAGGATACCCTCGAACGGGCCGCCGGACGAGTGCCCCAGGCTGCCATCGCCGACTTCGATTCGAATGCCTGACGCCAGCTCGGGGGCGCCCAGCTCGCGGGCCAGGGCCTCCAACCGGGCGCGGGCCGAAGCGGCCAGCTCGGGCAGCCGCTCAACGGAGATCACGTCGCAGCCGATCCGAGCCAGCACGGCGGCCTGATAGGCGGTGCCGGTGCCGACCTCCAGGACGCGCATCCCCGCCCGGGGGGCGAGGGCCTCGGTCATGCTGGCGACGATGTAGGGCTGGCTTATCGACTGGCCCGCTCCCACCGGCAGGGCGCCGTCGTAGTAGGCGTCTTCGATCAGCCGCTGGGGGACGAAGGCCTCACGCGGCAGCCAGGCCATGGCCGCCAGCACCCGCTCATCGGCGATGCCACGGCGGCGCAGCTGGGACTCCACCATGGCTACCCTGAGATCGGCGGCGCGCTGATAATCCACAGGCCGAAGATACGCCTGCGGACGCGCGGCGGCGAGTGTGTACGCGAATGTCTGCGGCGAGTGCCGGCCCTAGGAGGCGCTGGGCGAGGCGCTCGGCGAATCGCTCGGCGAGGCCGTGGGGGCCAGCGTCGGCGAGGCGGTGACCGAGGGCTCGGGTGTCGGCACGAAAGTCTGCAGGTCCAGCGGCGCCGCAGTCCTGCCGGCGCCCTTGGGCACGTACTGGCCCATGAAGCCGCCGATCAGGATGCCGACCAGGCCGATCGTGCACACCAGCACGAACAGGGCCGATAGGCGGTCGTCGATGTGGACGCGCTCGTGGGTGGTGCGCAGGCTGCCCCTGGTGGGCTCGTCTTCCTCGTCGCGGCCGCGACCGAAGCGGAAGCGGCGGCCGCCCGACTCGGCCTCGGCACGCCTGGCGCGCCGGTCGCGCCGTTCCTCGGGCGTCTCTTCGGGAGCCTCCTCGAAGTCCTCCTCGAGAGCCTGTTCGTCGTCGCTCTCAAATTCGTCTTCGAAATCGCCCTCGCCCGGCATGAATTCGTTGGGCTCGCCCGTTTCGAAGGCGTCCTTGTCCTGGTCCGGCATGCCCTGGCTTCGCTCCTGTGTTGGCACGGCACCCTTGTGCCGCTTGTGCGACTCTCCGCGGCAGTTTAGCGGTATCGCCCGATCGCCGCGCGGCGTGGGTGGGCTCAGGCGGTGCGAATCGCCTTCACGGCCAGCCCGGCGAGGCCGGCGGCAGCGGTCAGCAGCCCACAGGCAGCCAGCACGACGTTGAGCCCGAAGACCTCGGCCAGCAGGCCGCTGGTAACCATCGCCCCGGCCAGAGTGGCGTTGACCATCGCCAATCTGATCGCCACCACCCGGCCCAGCATCTCGTCAGGGGTGCGCTGCTGGAAGATCGTCTGACTCGGCACGACGAAGGCCACGTTGGCCAGGCCCACCGCCCCGGCCAGGACCAGGGCCAGCCAGAGGTTGCTGGTCAGGCCGAAGAGCAGGAGGGCCAGGCCGATGGCCGTGAAGCCCGCCACGATGGCCGGCCCCTTGGGCAGCTTCTCCGCCACCGCGCCGATGGCCAGGCCGCCGCCCACCAGCCCGACGCCCATCGACATCTCGAACAGGCCGTAGGCAGTGGGGGCGTCCATCCCGCCCAGCGGCAGCGCGGCCACCAGCAGCGGGGAGAGCGCCGTCAATGCCCCGAGCCCGTACTCGGCCACTGCCGCCTGGAGAGTGGTGGCGAAGAGGACCGTCTCGCGGCGCAGGAACCGCCAGCCTTCCATCAGGTCCGCCCGAACCGAAGCCCGCGTCTGCGGTGGGGCCAGCCGCGGGATCGCTACCGCCGCTACCAGGGCCGCCGACGCCAGGTAGCTGACCGAATCCAGCCAGAAGGCCAGCGAGAGGGCGTCTCCCAAGAACGCCACGAACAGGCCGCCCAGGCCGTAGCCCACCAGATCGCTGGCCGTGTCCGCAACCCAGATGGCCGAGTTGGCCGTCAGCAGGTCCTCCTCCGGGACCAGGTGCGGCAGGGCGGCCGTTCGGGCGGGGCGGAAGAAGCAGGAGCAGACGGCCACGAGCAGCACCAGTCCGAAGACTAGGCTCACGTGCGCCGCGGCCGCGGCCGGGATCAACGCCACCAGCCCGGCCCGGGCCAGATCCGAGCCGACCATCGCCCACTTGCGATCCCAGCGATCGACCAGCGCCCCGGCGATGGGGCCCACGGCGAAGGTGGGGACCGTCATGGCGGCGAAGACCAGGCCCAGCGCCAGTGGCGAGGCGTTGGTGACGTGGGCCACCAGGAAGACCAGGGCGATCTGGTGCACCCGATCGCCGAGCGAGCTGACGATCTGGGCCAGCCAGACGGCCGAGAAGGCGCCGTTGGTGACCAGCCGGACGTAGGGGTGGCGAGCCGGGATGGAAGGGGCCGCCGGGACGGCCTCGATCTCGGCGGGACCGGGTGGGATTCGAGCCGGCACCACCGCGGGCGCCCGAACCACCACCGCAAACA
>CAZFLI010000124.1:0-5746 GCA_964519845.1 uncultured Anaerolineaceae bacterium
GGCCGCCACTCCAGCCCCTCCCGCTCCTCGCCTGCCGGAGCGGCTGGCGGCCGACCTGGCGCGCTTCGAGGAAGGCATCCACGCCGGGACCGGTGAACTGGGCGCTCGATCGGGCCATCTCCACGATCTCGGCGCTGAGGCGCGGGCCCTCCAGACCGGCGACGCCGCTGAGGTCTGGGCGGCGACGCTGTGCCCGGCCACCGGACTAGACCACGTCCCGCCGGAGGCGCTGCTCGTTCTGGACGAGCCGGCCGAGATCGCCGGCTCGGCCGACTTCCTGTGGCGCCAGGCCCAGGAACGGCGCGACGAACTGGTGGCCGCCGGCGAACTGCCGAAAGACTGGCCGGCGGCCTATCTGGGCCCGCGGGAATGGAAGTCGCGTCTGCTGGGCGGTCGCACGCTTGAGCTGACCTGGGAGTCGGAGGCCGCCGGGCCGACCGGCGGAGGGACGCCGATGGGCGATCTCTTCGGCTGGCACGAGCCCGCGCTTCCGCCGGCAAGAACGGAGCGTCTGGCTCAAACGATCGCCGGCTGGACGGCCGAGGGCAGCCGTGTCGTCGTGGCCTCGGATCAGGCGCCGCGTCTGGCCGAGCTCCTGACCGAGCAGGGTCTGCCCACCGCGGCGGTCGATCGGGTCGCCGGGGCGCCCGCGCCGGGCACCCGCACGCTCGTCGGCCGCAGTCTCAACGGCGGCTTCGCCGGCGGCCCCGACGGCCTGATCCTGGTCACCGACCGCGAGCTTTTCGGCGCCGTCCGCGTTCGCCGGCCCAAGGCGCTGCGGCGCGTCGTCCCGCGGGACGTCCTGGAGCGCCTGGCTCACGGCGACCTGGTGGTCCACATCGATCACGGCATCGCCCGCTACGAGCGCATGCTGCGGCGAGGACCGGCCGGCGAGGAGCGCGACTACCTGGAGCTGAGTTTCGCCGGCACCGACAAGATCTTCCTGCCGGTCGAGCAGATCAACCGCATCAGCCGTTACTCCGGTGGAGAGAACCCGGCCCTGTCGCGGCTGGGAGGCGGCGAGTGGGTCCGCACCAAGCAGCGGGTCAAGCGGGCCGTCACCGAGCTGGCCGGAGAGCTGCTCGAGATCTACGCCGCCCGCGCCGCGGCGCCCGGATTCGCCTACCAGACGGACACTCCCTGGCAACAGGAATTGGAGGCGTCGTTCCCGTACGAGGAGACGTTGGACCAGCTGCGCGCCACCGCCGAGGTCAAGCTCGACATGGAGGCCGGCCGGCCGATGGATCGCCTGGTGGTCGGGGACGTCGGCTACGGCAAGACAGAGGTTGCGCTGCGAGGCGCCTTCAAGGCCATCCAGGGCGGCAAGCAGGTCGCCGTCCTGGTGCCCACCACGGTGCTGGCGGCCCAGCACTTCGCCACCTTCAGCCAGCGCTTCGCCGCCTTCCCGCTGAGCGTCCGGCTGCTCAGCCGGTTCGTCTCGGCGAAGGAGCAGGAGGCGACCGTTCGGGGATTGGCCGCCGGCTCGATCGACATCGTCATCGGTACGCACCGCCTCCTCAGCAAGGACGTGAGCTTCAACGACCTGGGCCTGGTGGTCGTCGACGAGGAGCAGCGGTTCGGGGTCGCGGCCAAGGAGCGGCTGAAGAAGCTGCGCCGCGAGGTGGACGTCCTGACGCTCTCGGCCACGCCCATTCCGCGGACCCTCAACCTGGCCCTGGCCGGCGTGCGGGACCTCTCGCTGATCGAGACGCCCCCGGAGGACCGCCTGCCGATCCAGACGCGCGTGGCCGAGGCCTCGGCCGGCCTGGTGCGCGACGCCATCCTGCGCGAGCTGGACCGCGGCGGCCAGGTCTTCTTCGTCCACAACCGCGTCGAGACGATCGAGGCCCAGGCCGATCAGTTGCGCCAGGTTCTGCCGGGCGTTCGCATCGCGGTCGGCCACGGCCAGATGCCGGAGGGCCGCCTGGAGAAGGTGATGCTCGCCTTCGCCGCCGGCGAGACGGACGTCCTGGTCTGCACCACGATCATCGAATCGGGCCTGGACATCCCCAACGCCAACACGATCGTCATCGACCGGGCGGACCAGCTCGGCCTGGCCCAGCTCTACCAGCTGCGGGGGCGAGTCGGCCGATCCAGCCGCCGCGCCTACGCCTACCTGCTGTACCGCCGCCGCGAACGCCTGAGCGACGTGGCCCGCAAGCGGCTGCAGGCCATCTTCAACGCCTCGGAGCTGGGGGCCGGGTTCCAGATCGCCCTCTCTGACCTGGAGATCCGCGGTGCCGGCAACATCCTGGGCGCGGAGCAGCACGGCCATGTGGCCGCTGTCGGCTTCGACCTCTACACGCGCTTGCTGGCCGAGGCCGTGGAGGAGCAGAAGGCCGACTTCGAGGGCCGGGCGCCGCGCCTCGAACACCCGGGCGCCGTGGTGGACCTGCCTGTCGACGCCCATCTTCCGGACACGTATGTGCCGGAGACTGCCCAGAAGCTGGAGCTGTACCGGCGCCTCGGGCGCGTCCGCAGCACCGGGGAGCTGGCCGCCTTCCGCCAGGAGCTGGCCGACCGCTACGGCCCGCCGCCCCAGCCGGTGCTGAAGCTGCTCGAGGTGGTGGAGCTGCGGATGGCCGCCGAATCGGCCGGCATCGCCAGCATCTCCCGCGAGGAGGGAGAGCTGGTCGTCCGGTTCGGTACCATTTCTCGCGCCGCGGCCGTGAGGGCCCTCGCCCCGATGGGCCGCGAGGCCGTCCGCTTCGGCTCCAACCAGGCCCGCCTTCGCCTGCCCCGTGACCCGGTCAAGGCCTGGGCAGTGGCCCGGGCCGTGGTCGCGCGGCTGCTGCCGGCCGCCGAGGAGCAGCGGCTGGCCCGCGAACGGGCCGCCATCGCCCAGGGCCAGGCCGCGGGAGCCGTGCCGGACCGATAAGGCCTTCTTCGCGTACCCTATGGCGCGTCGGACACCACCAGTCCGCAGCACCTGGCCGGTTGGTTCCGTCGCATCCCGCGCAGCGGCAACCACGGGGAGAAGCAGGGATGCAACGAGCACACAGCCGAAGAGCGGGCGCATCGGGCGAGAAGGAGGGCTTCCGTCCGGATATCGAGGGCCTGCGTGGAATCGCCGTCCTGCTGGTCGTCATCTTCCATGCCGGGCTCCTGTCCACCGCCGGCACGCAGCTGCCGGGCGGGTTCATCGGCGTGGATCTGTTCTTCGTCATCTCAGGCTTCCTGATCACCGGCTTGCTGATCCGCGAGCGCGAGACCAAGGGCAAGGTCAGCTTTTCCCGCTTCTACGCCCGACGGGTGCGGCGCATCCTGCCTGCCGCCGCGGTCTGCCTGCTGATCACGATTCCGCTGGCCTACTACCTGGTGGCCCTGGTCGCGCGTCCCTCGGCTATGCAGGACGGCGCCGCGGCGGCGCTCTCGTTCGCCAACGTGCGCTTCGCCCTCACGACCGACTACTTCCATCCGGTCAGCTATTCGCCCTTCCTGCACTTCTGGTCGCTCGGAGTCGAAGAGCAGTTCTACTTCGTTTGGCCGGCCGTGCTGGCCGTCGTGGCCTGGCGGCGCACCCGGCTGGGGGCCGGGATTGCCCTGGCCGGGATCGTGGTCGTCTCGTTCCTGCTCAGTCTGTCGTGGACCGACGACAACCCCACCTGGGCCTTCTACATGCTCTTCACTCGGGCCTGGCAGCTCGCGGCGGGAGGACTGCTGGCCGTCGGGGCCGGCTCGCTGGGCTGGTTGCCCCGGCCGATGAAGGGCGCCCTGTCGCAGCTGCTCGTCATCGCCGGCTGGCTGGCCCTGGCGGCTCTCATCGTCGACGCCTTCGTCATAGATTCGGCCACGGTGCCCTATCCGGGTCTGGCGGCAATCGTGCCCACCGCGGCCGGGGTGCTGCTGATCGCCTCCGGAACCGAGCGCAACGGACCGGGGGCGCTGCTGAGCCTCATGCCCATCCGCTTCATCGGCAAGATCAGCTACTCGCTCTACCTGTGGCACTGGCCGATGCTGATTCTGGGCGGCCTGTACCTGGGCGGCCCGTTGCGCCAGGCGCTCGATCCGGTCCAGGCGTACGCCCTGGCGCTCTTCTCGATCCCCGTCGCGACTGTCAGCTGGGGCCTGGTCGAAGAGCCGTTCCGGCGCGGCTACATTCCTCTGCCAAGGCCCAGCCGCACGGTGGCCGTGGGGTTGTCCGTCATGGCGATCGTGGCCGTGGTCGGCGGCGGCTTCCAGGTCAGCGCCGAGAACACGCTGGCCGGCCTGGGCGGGCCCGTCGCCCAGGCCGATCCGACCGAAGAGCCGGAGATCACCCTCGATCCGAATGCCACGCCGACGCCGGCGCCCACCCAGGCGTCGCTCGCACCCGGCGATACACCCTCGCCGACGCCGGCCATGACGCCGGGCCTCACCTTCCCGCCGGAGCCCACTCCGCCGACGACGTACGCCGTTACCAACGCCCTGCGGCCGACCCTGGGCGGCGCGCCCAACGACTACGAGAAGCCCTGGAAGGACAACTGTCTGGGCTGGGAGCGGACGCTCACCCCCAACACGACCAGCAAGTGCGTCTACGGCAACAAGACCGGCGAGTACACGGTCGCCCTCGTCGGCGACTCACACGGCTCGGCTCTCTTCCCCGCCATCAACGAGTTGGCCAAGGCCCACGGCTGGAAGCTGCAGATCTACCTGAAGATCGACTGCTCCTTCGTGGACATTCCCGTGAAGATGTACCAGGCCGATCGCGAGTACACGGAGTGCGCGACCTGGAACAAGAACATCCTGGCCCGGATGAACGCCAACCCGCCCGACCTGATCATCGTCCATATGAGCCGCTGGGTATACAACGTCAGGAAGGAAGACGCCGGCTACGGGGCGCACGGCCGGGCGATGGGTCGGGAAATGCAGAAGCTGCCCGCGACCAGCCGGGTGGTCATGATCACCGACATCCCCGATCCCTGGAACTTCAGCGTCCCGGAGTGCCTGTCGGCCTATCTCTCGGACTACCGCCGCTGCAACTACGCTCGCAGCGTGGCCTTCAACTCCTACTACGGCAAGCGCGAGGCGGTTGCCTCGCAGCAATCGGGCGTGCCGCTGATCGACCTGGCCGAGGCCATCTGCCCCGGCAGCGGCGTCTGCCCGGTGGTCCTCAACGGCATGATCATGTTCCGCGACCAGCACCACCTGACGGCGACCTTCGCGGCGTCGCTGGGACCCGAGATCGACCGCCAGCTGGTGGCCCTGCTGAACGCCTGGCCCGAGCCATCAGCCACGCCCAAACCCTCGCCCTCCGGGTAACGGCGCGGAGGCCTCGAGGCAACCTGTGGGCGGGCGGTTTTGGAGCTGGGTGGCTGCGGTAGACTTCGACTGCCGGGACCAGTCGCGCTCGATCGGAGGATTAGCCCAGCCATGACAGCCGAGGAACTGCGGGCCAGGATTCGCGAGGTCCCCGACTTCCCCAAACCGGGCATCCTTTTCTACGACATCACCACTCTGCTCAAGGATGCCGACGCCTACCGGGACGCGGTGAACCTGATGGTGAAGCCGTACAAGGACACCAAGATCGACATCGTCGTGGGCATGGAGTCGCGCGGCTTCATCTTCAGCGGACCCATTGCCTACCTGCTCAAGGCCGGCCTGGTTCCGGTGCGCAAGCTGGGCAAGCTCCCCTCGGAGACGGTCTCGGTCGAGTACGCCCTCGAGTACGGCTCCAACACGCTCGAGATCCACAAGGACGCGATCCAGCCCGGCCAGCAGGTGCTGATCGTGGACGACTTGCTGGCCACCGGCGGCACCGTCCGGG
>CAZFLI010000125.1:0-4327 GCA_964519845.1 uncultured Anaerolineaceae bacterium
CCGAGCTGGCGGCGCTCGTCGAGCGCGAGACCGAAACGCTCAGGCGCGTGTCGGGCATGACGCGCGAGGAGGCGCAGAAGGTGCTGCTCGACCGGCTCGAGCAGGAGCTTGTGCACGAGCAGTCCGAGATCATCCAGCGCGTGAACGACGAGACGAAGGAGATCGCCGACGGGAAGGCGCGCGCGATCATCGCGACCTCCATCCAGCGTCTCGCCGCCGACCACACTATCGAGCACGTCGTGAGCACCATCGACATCCCCAACGACGAGATGAAGGGCCGCATCATCGGCCGCGAGGGACGCAACATCCGCGCCCTCGAGCAGGCCACCGGCGTGGACTTGATCATCGACGACACGCCCGAGACGGTCGTCATAAGCGCCTTCGATCCCGTCCGGCGCGAGATCGCGCGGCTGGCCCTGACCAAGCTCATGGCCGACGGACGCATCCACCCCGGACGCATCGAGGACGTGGTCGCCAAGGCCCGCAACGAGGTCGACGTGACCATGCGCCAGGCCGGCGAACAAGCCATCTACGACGCCGGCATCCCGGCTCTTCCGGCCGAGATCGTCAAGCTCCTCGGTCGCCTCAAGTACCGCACGAGCTACGGCCAGAACGTGCTGATCCACTCGGTGGAGACGAGCCGTCTCTCGGCCATGATCGCCGCCGAGCTGGGTCTGGACGTCCAGACCGCCAAGGTGGCCGGCCTGCTGCACGACCTGGGCAAGGCCGTGGACCACGAAGTCGAAGGTCCTCATGCCCAGATCGGGGCCGCCATCGCGCAGCGCCACAACCTCTCGCCGGGGGTCATCAACGCCATCGCCGCCCATCACCAGGAGGTGGAAGCCACCTCGCCCGAAGCGCCGGTCGTGCTGGTCGCGGACGCGATCAGCGCCTCGAGGCCCGGCGCCCGCGGCGAATCCATGGAGGCGTACGTCCGTCGCCTGGAGGATCTCCAGGCGATCGCCGAGAGCTTCGAGGGCGTCGAGAAGAGCTTCGCCGTCCAGGCCGGCCGCGAAGTTCGCGTCCTGGTTCGCCCCGACCAGATCGACGACCTCACGGCGACTCGCCTGGCGCGCGACGTGGTGAAGAAGATCGAGGCCAGCCTGACCTACCCGGGCCAGATCAAGGTGACGGTCATCCGCGAGACGCGGGCCGTCGAATACGCCAAGTAGGCTGCCGTGACCGCGTCCGAAGGCCCGCCCCAGACCCCGTCCGGACGGCGCGCCTGCCGGATCCTGATGATCGGCGACCTCATCGGCAAGCCCGGCCGCCAGGCTGTTGAGGCACTGCTCCCCGAGCTGCGCAGCGAGCGGCAGGTGGACCTGGTCACCGCCAACGGCGAGAACGTCGCCGGCGGCATGGGCCTCACGGCTCCGCTGGCCGAGGCGATGTTCAAGTGCGGCGTCGACGTCATCACCTCGGGCAACCACATCTGGGACAAGCGCGAGATGTACGAGACGATCGAGCACGAGGAGCGCATCCTGCGCCCGCACAACTACGGCTCGGACGGCGTCCCGGGGCGCGGCTGGGGAGTCTTCCACGCCGCCGACGGCACGGAGGTCGCGGTCCTCAACTTCCAGGGCCGGACATACATGACGCCCATCGACAACCCGTTCACCGAGTTCGACAGGCTGATGGACCAGGCATCGGAGCCACTGCCGCCGGTCCGGGTGGTGGATTTCCACTGCGAGCTGACGTCCGAAAAGGCCGCCTTCGGCATCTACCTGGACGGCCGCGCCAGCGCTGTGGTGGGCACCCACACCCACGTCGCGACCGCAGACGAACGGGTCATGCCCAAGGGCACGGCCTACGTGTCGGACCTGGGCATGTGCGGGCCGGTACACAGCGTGATCGGCTTCGATCCGGCGACAGTCATTCCGCGCTTCCTGAGCGGCTTGCCCACTCGCTTCGCGGTGGGCACGGGGCCGGTGGTCTTCAACGCCTGCCAGATCGACGTCGATCCGGCCACAGGGCGAGCCCTGGCGATCGAGCGTGTCCAGCGCGTCGTCGAGGTCTAGCGTGACCCGGCGCCCGGAGGCGTTCCGGCGCCGAAGCCGTCGCGAACCGGCCGGCCCTCGGGTCGTGCCCCCGCATCCGTCGCGTGTGGACCTGCATGCCCACAGCAACCGCTCCGACGGCGTGCTAACCCCGAGCGAGCTCGTGCGGACCGTCGCGGCCGCGGGCGTCCGCGTCCTGGCTTTGGCCGACCACGACACCCTGGCCGGGGTCCGCGAGCTGATCGCCTCCGAGCCGGCCGGGCTGCCGGTAGACCTCCTCCCGGCGGTCGAGATCAACAGCATCGCCAGCGGCATACCCGACCTGTGGGAAGGCGAGTTGCACATCCTGGGGCTGGGCGTGGACCCCTCCGACGAGGCTTTCGAGGCCGTCCTCGAACGCCAACGGGGCTACCGAGCCTCCCGCTTCCGCCGGATCGTGGATCGTCTGCATGAACTGGGCTACCCGGTTGATGCCCAGGCCGACGAGCTGCTGGCGGGCCCTGGCGCTGCCTCGGGGGCATCGCTGGGCCGGCCCCAGATTGCGCGTTGCCTGATCGCCGCCGGGCACGCCGAGAGCGTCTCGGATGCGATGCGGCGCCTGCTCGGCCGCGGTTGCCCCGCCTATGTTCCACGCCGGGGCCTCGGGCCCTTCGAGGCCATCGCCGCCGTCAACGCCGCAGGCGGAGTGGCCGTCCTGGCGCACTTCGCCGATGCCCGTGGCCGGCAGGACCTTGTGGAGGAGCTGGCTCAACGGGGCCTGGCGGGTCTGGAGGTCCACTACCGCCACTTCGACTCCGAGACCGTGGCCGAGGTCGCGGCCGTGGCCGCCGAGCTGCGTCTGATTCCTACCGGGGGCAGCGACTACCACGGCGACGGCGAGACCTATGCCGAAGCCCACGCCGAGCTGTACGTCCCGGACGAGGACGCCCTGACCCTGTTCGCCCGGCTCGGCCGAGCGGCGCCGCAGCTCACGGGCCGGCCGGCATGACCTCCGCCATGGATGCCCGGCTGGCCGAGTTCCGGCCCGAGGCCGAGACGATGCCCTCCTTCTGGGTTTGGACGCTGGGCTGCCAGATGAACCAGAGCGACTCGGAGGAGATGGCCGGCCAGCTGCTGGCCGTCGGCTGCCGGCCGGCCGGGTCGATGGAGGCGGCCGACCTGATCGTGATCAACACCTGCGCCGTCCGCGAGCACGCCGAGGCTCGAGTGATCGGCCGGCAGGGCCGCCTGGCGGAGCTCAAGCGCGAACGACCCGGGACGCGCGTCGTCCTGACCGGCTGCGGCGTGCGCGAGTCGGAGCGGGAGGGATTGCGCAAGCGCTTCCCGGCCGTGGACATGTTCCTCCGGCCGGACGAGGAGCCGGAGTTGGCCCTGCGGCTCGGACTCGTCTCCGCCCAGGCCCCGATCGGTCTCCAGACAGTGGCCACGGCTGCCACCACGACCCTCTTCGGCCGTCCCGTGAGCGCCGCCGATAGGCTGCCGGCGAACCGCTCGACCGCCCTGGCCGAGGGCCGGGTGGCCCGCTCGTCCGCCTCATCGGCCTGGCTGCCGATCGTCTACGGCTGCGACAAGACCTGCACCTACTGCATCGTGCCGTTTTCGCGCGGTCCGGAGCGCAGCCGGGCCTTCGACGACATCGTGGCCGAGGCCCGGTCCGCCGGCCGGGCCGGCTACCTGGAGTTGACCCTGCTGGGCCAGAACGTCAACAGCTACGGGCACGACCTGCCGGCCGAGGAGCGCTTCGCTCACATCTCAACCGAGCGCCGGACCGGCCGGAAGTTGGACCTGCGCGCCCGGCCCGATCTGGCCGAGCTGCTGCGCTCCATCGACGCCATCCGCAGGCCGGACGGCAGCCCGAGCATCCCGCGCCTGCGTTTCATCACCTCGCACCCATGGGACCTCTCAGATCGGTTGATCGACGCGATGGCCGAATGCCCGAGCGTTTGCGAGCACATGCACCTGCCCGTCCAATCGGGCGACGACGAGATGCTGGCGCGCATGGGCCGCCAGTACACGATGGCCCACTACGCCGAGCGCCTGGGGCGCCTCCGGGCGGCGGTCCCGGATCTGACCGTCTCGACGGATGTCATCGTCGGCTTCTGCGGCGAGACCGAGGCCCAGTTCGAGGCCACTCTGCAGGTGCTGCGCGATCTACGGTTCGACACGGTCTACGCCGCAGCCTACTCGCCGCGGCCGGGAACGCCCGCGCTGCGCATGGCCGACGACGTGCCGGCCGCGGTCAAGCGCGCCCGCCTGAACGAGCTGCTGGCCGTCCAGCAGGAGATCGGTCTGGAGCGCAACCGCGCCTGGCTCGGCCGCGATGTCGAAGT
>CAZFLI010000125.1:4427-5688 GCA_964519845.1 uncultured Anaerolineaceae bacterium
GGCGGGGGAGTAGCGCCGATGCCGCCCGACCGCCCGCCGCTGATCGTCCTGGCCGGAGCCACCGCCACGGGCAAGACGGCCCTCTCGCTGGCCCTGGCCGAGGAGCTGCGCGCCGCCGGCGTTCCGGCCGAGATCATCTCGGCCGATTCGCGCCAGGTATACCGGGGCATGGACATCGGCACGGCCAAGGCAACCGCGCAGGAGCGGGCACGCGTGCCGCACCACTGCCTGGACCTGGTGGACCCGGATCAGTCGTTCAGCGTGTCCGACTTCTGCGCCGCCTCGGACGAAGCCCTGGCCGGCATCGCCGCCCGCGGCGGAGTGGCGCTGCTCGCCGGCGGGACGGGCTTCTACCTGCGCGCCGTGGCCCGCGGCCTGCCGGTCGACGAGCTGCCCTGGGACGTCGATCTGCGGGCGGAGCTAGAGGCCCGTCTGACCGCCGAGGGCCTGCCGGCGCTGGTGGCGGAGCTGCGCGCCCTGGCGCCCGGCCGTGCCGCCGAGGTAGATCTGCGCAATCCACGTCGTGTCGTGCGGGCCCTGGAGATCGCGCGCTTGCAGGGGGACAAGCCACTGCCGCAGCCCCGCGGCTACGGCCGGCCGGTGCTGTGGCTGGGCCTCCATGTGGACCCGCCCGTCCTGCGTGAACGGATACACGCCCGCGCCCGCGCCCAGTTCGAGGCCGGCCTGATCGAGGAGACTCGCGCTCTCGCCGCCCGGTTCGACCCGAAGGCATCCAGCTTCTCCGGCATCGGCTACGCCGAAGCCCTGGCCGTCATCGACGGCCGCCTCACCCTCGATCAGGCCGTCGCCGAGGATGCTCGCCGCAACGTCCTTTACGCCCGCCGGCAGCGCACCTGGTTCCGCAGCGAGCCGGACGTCCACTGGCTGGACGCCACGCATGGGCTGCCATCGGAGCCCGCCGGAGACAGGCTGCGGGCCTACCTCGCGAGCGGCTGAGCCTTCCGCAGCCGTTCGGCTATCCTGCCTGCGTATGCCCAAGGAAATGATCGATCTCACCGCGCCGGTGGAACGCGCCTTTCTGGTCGCCGTCGACACCGGCGACGATCCCGGCTGGACGGCCGAGGAATCCATCGACGAGCTGGCCAGTCTGGCCGACACCGCCGGCGCCGACGTGGTCGGCGCCGAGTGGCAGAACCGCCGCCACGTGGACCCCAACCACTACGTGGGCAAGGGCAAGGTGGAGGAGTTGATCGCCGCGAAGTCCGAGACCGGCTACACGGTCCTGATCGCGGACGACGAG
>CAZFLI010000126.1:0-5571 GCA_964519845.1 uncultured Anaerolineaceae bacterium
GGCCAGGCGGTCCAGTGCCGCGGCCAGTTCGGCGGCGTCGGCGGCCACGGCGGTGGGGCGGTCGGCCGGGGCGAGGGCCGCGGCCTGGGCGGCGCCGCTGATGCCGGTCAGCATCAGGATCGAGCGCGCGCCCACTGCCCGCGCCGCGGGAATGTCCGTCACCAGGCTGTCGCCGATCATCACCGCTTCGGACGGGGAGTGGCCCGTCGCCCGGGCGGCCACTTCCAGCAGCAGCGGGGCAGGTTTGCCGATCGAGACCGGCTCGACGCCCGTGGACGCCGCCAGGGCCGCCACGATCGAACCGGCTCCCGGCAACAGGCCGTGCTCGGTGGGGTAGACCGGGTCGCGGTTGGTGGCCACGAAGCGGGCCCCGGCACGGACTGCTTCGGCGGCCACGGCCAGCTTGCCGTAGCCGACCTCCAGGTCCAGGCCCACGACCACCGCATCCACCCCGGCCACGGCCGCCGCGGCGTCGCGGTCCGAGGCGGCCCACCGGGCGGCGGCGTCGGCCGACGGCAGCACCTCCAGCCCCACGTCTCGCATCTCGTGCATGAGCCCGGCGCCGCCGACCACCAGCGTCAGGGCCGGCCGCGGATCCGAACCGGCCAGGTAGAGCGCGGTGGCTCGGGCGGACGAAACGATGCGGTCGGGCGAAACCGGGGCCCCCATACTGGACAGGCGCGCCACGTAGTCGGTGCGATACCACATCGAGTTGTTGGTGACGTAGACGACATCGTCGCCGGCGGCGACCCGAGCGGCCAGCACCGCGGCCACCCCCGGGACGGGAGCCGCGCCGCGATAGACGACGCCGTCGAGATCGACTAGCAGGAGCATGGTCGCGATGCTACCGGACGAACGGCTCGAACGCGGAACGGGGCTGCGGGCCCCGGCAGCCGAACCCACGGCGGCCGAGCGAGCGCCGGCGAGCTGGAGTCCCAGCCGTGCCTGACGATCGGCGGGTCCTGGAGGGCGCAGCGCATCTGGTGGTGGACGGCACGAACGTTCTGTACGCGCTGGCCCGATCTGCGGCGCATCTCCCGGCCCCGCTCCCGGCGGCCGCGCTGATCGGCCGGCTGCGGGCGATCGTCCCGCCCCCGGTGGGGATTACCGTCGTCCTGGACGGCTCCCCCGAGCACGGCCTCGTCTCGCGCCGCATCGCCTCCGGGGTCGAGGTCCGCTACTCCGGCCGGGCCACGGCCGACGAACTGATAGGGCAGCTCGTCGAGCGCACGCCGCCGGATCAATCGGCCGCGATCGTTGTCGTCACAGACGACACGGAGCTGGCCGCGACCGTTCGCAGAGCAGGCGGCCGAACCGTCCGCACCGGCTGGCTCGTCAATCGGCTGGGCCGCCAGCGGCTCTCGGCGCCGGCTCCCGGCAGGCCCGGTCCGGGCAGGCAGGACCCAACGGGCGCCGCCGAAGAAGACGACGCTCCCCGCTGGACGCCCGGTCGAGGCGCCACGCGAAAACGCGGCAACCCGCGTCGCGGCCATCCAGGCGGGCGCTGAAGGGGCGCCGGCCGCGGGAATAGCCTGCGATATGCGTCAAACCGAGGATGCCAGGGCCGGGGCGTTGCCTCAGGATTCACAATGGCGCTTGCGCTGTCCCTGCCGCCGGCCGGGCGGCGCCGGCAGCCTGGTGTGGTGCTGAGACACACCGCGCCTGGGTGCTCTCTTGGACGATCGAATACCACCAGTCGAGCGTCTCTCGGGCCCCGGAGCTTCGCCGAGGCTTCCGGCGGATCTGCGCGAGCGGATCGGCCAGATGGTGATGGTCGGGTTCCGCGGCCTGACTGCGGACGAGGCCGAGCCGGCCGTGCGCCGCATCGCCGAGGGCACGATCGGAGCCGTCGTCCTCTACGACGTGGACGCGCAGACCGGTGGCCTCCGGAACATCCAGTCCCCGGAGCAGTTGCGCGACCTCACCCGGGACCTCAAGGCGGCGGGCCGCATCCCTCCCCTGGTTGCCGTGGACGCGGAAGGCGGTCTCTACCACCGCCTCAAGGAGAAGTACGGCTTTGGGCCGGCCATGCAGGCCGCCGAGATGGGCCAGCACGACGACCCGGCCTTCACCTACGACCAGGCAGCGGCCATCGCCGGCATGCTGGTAGACGTCGGCATCGACCTCAATCTCGCCCCCGTCCTGGATCTGCAGAACACGGCCCGCCCGAAGGTCGGCGCCCCTGGCCGCAGCTTCTCCTCGGACCCGACCGCCGTGACTGCTCACGCCCGCCAGTTCATCGAGGCCCATCACCAGCGGGGAGTGCTGTGCGCAGGTAAGCATTTCCCCGGCATGGCCGGGATCCTGCGGCCGTACTCGCCGGGACGCGGCGAGATCATGGACACCTGGAGCGAGGCCGAGCTGGAGCCGTATCGGACGCTCGTGGCCGAGGGCCTCCTGGACGCGGTCCTGGTCGCCCGGGTCCTGCACGACGAACTGGATGCGGACTATCCGGGATGCCTGTCGAAGAAGACCGTCGACGGGCTGCTGCGCACGCAGATCGGCTTCGATGGTCCGGTCATCTCGGACGCCATGGAGATGCTGGCCATCTGGGAGGTCTTCGGCTTCGAGCGGGGGACCATTCTGGCCGTGAACGCCGGGGTTGATCTGCTTCTCTACTGCAACCAGTCGGGTCTGGTGCCGTACAGCGACAGGCGGCCGGAGGAGGTCATTGCCGTCATCGGCGCCGCC
This sequence comes from uncultured Anaerolineaceae bacterium, assembly GCA_964519845.1. Classification (GTDB taxonomy): domain Bacteria; phylum Chloroflexota; class Limnocylindria; order Limnocylindrales; family CSP1-4; genus Fen-1039. Next base: position 2,692 of record CAZFLI010000126.1, read on the forward strand.
GTCGAGCGTGGCGAAATCCCCGAAGCCCGCATCGACCAGGCCTTCGAGCGGATCGTCGGCCTCAAGTCCAGGCTGAGGCCGCAACCCAAGCAGCCGGGGCAACCGGCCCGATAGCGCGCTCTTCTTCTCCCGGCGCGCTCTGGGCCGTTGTAGCATCGCCACCATGCCGGACGCGAACGACGTTCCCGACCCCACATATCCCGCGCCCCGGCCCACCCTCCCCTTCGAGGGCTTTGGGCCGGAGGTGTTCGAGCTGCACGTGACGGTCGAGGAGCCCGTGCCGGAGGCCGTCCCCAGCGGCCGCCGGGCGCCGCTGCGCGACTTGGGCCTGCGTCTCTGGCCGCGGCTGGCCTGGCTGGGCCTGGCGGCCATCCTGTCGTTCGGCTCGGCCGGCGTCTTGACCGCCATGAGCCCCCCCGAACCGGAGAGCCGCCAGGAGCTGACCTACGGCGCCGACCATGAGCTGGAGGCCCGGCTCGAGGCGGCGGCGACGGACCTGGCCGAACTCAGCCGGCAGGTCACGACCCTGGGAGAGCAGGCGCGCCGTCTGCTGGCGAGCCTGTCGAGCGTCGACCGGGCCGGCCTGGATTCCGCCTACGTGAACGGTGGCGCAGCCCTGGCCGAGATCGATCGCCTGTCTTCCTCACTGGCCGACCGGATGGACTGCGAACCCTGGACGGCCGACCGCACCCGCGACCTGGAGCGGATCCACGGCGGAACGCTGGTCAGTGAGTGGCAGGGGCTGTGCCGGTCCCTCGAATCGGTGGCGCCGCTGCGGGCCGACTGGACAACGATGGTTGACAGCAGCGGAGTGGCGATGAGCGTGGCCGACGGGATCGCGGAGCACGATCGGCTGGCCGAGCAGGCGCTCCAGCAGGCGACCACGGGCCGCTACCCTGAGGCTCTGGCGAGTCTCGATGAGGCCGGCCAGGCCCTGAAGGGAACGCGGACGCTGGCGGAAGGCCTGACCAAGGTGGGCCGCGACGTCTCGACCCTGGACCGGTGGGTAGAGCGCATCGACGCCATGGACGCGGCGCTGGCCACGCTGTGGCGCGAGATGATCGTTTCGGGCGGGCTGATCACGGCTCAGGTCACGGCCGCCCTCAGGGCGGTGACCGATGCCCAGGCCCTGCTCCCCGGCAGCGACGCGGTCATGTCCGTGGTGCTCTACGAGCTCGCCGGCGATCTGCTCAACCAGGGAATCTCGATCGAGAAGGCCAGGGGCCAGCTCGGGGCCGCCCTGACGGCGATGACGGAGGCTCCGTCGAACTGACGCCGACGATGGGGCCGCGGCCGCACCGCGGCGCCGCGCGCCCGGCAGGGGGCGATACGCTCGAGGCGCGACGGTCCTCTGGCGCGGCCGGCCCGACCGGCTAGACTGGCCCCAACATTCATCGCCGGAAGGGTGGTCCGGCGCTCTGCACGCTCCGCCGCGGCGGATAGGCACAAGGCCGGAGGACCCACGGCTATGAAGGTGCGCGTCGTATCCGATCAACCCTGGGATGTGGTTGTGGATGTGCTGGCCTTGCCGCTCGTCGGCGAGCCGGCCCTCGAAGCGGAGCTGGGCGAGCTGGATCGCAGATCCGGCGGCGAGCTTCGCGCCCTGGTGGAGCTGGGCGAGCTCGGCCCGGAAACGTATGCCACGGCCATGGCTGCGCCCGGCGAGTCGAAGGCCGGGCACCTGCTGGGCATTTCGGCCGGGCCGCGCGACCGGCTGACCCGCCAGATCGTGGTGCGCCTGGGTTCGACCGTGGAGCGCAGGCTTGCCGGACGCAAAGTGGCCAGCCTGGGATTCTGGCTGGGTCAGCTGCCGGGCAGCCTCGAAGGCGGGGCTGAGAGCGTTGTGGAGCTGCTGGTCCGCGGCGTCGTGGAGGGCCAGTTCGATCCGGCGACTATCTACCGCGAGGGTCTGACGTCCTCGCCGCCGCTCCTGGACGAGCTGGTCCTGGTGGCGCCGGGAGCCGACGCCGCAGCCCTGGCCCGAGCCGCGGAGCGGGGAGTGGCGATGGGCGAGGGCGCCAATCTGACGCGCCGCCTGGCCAACCGCGCCGCCAACGACGTCTCGCCGGAGGTGCTGGCAGAGGAGGCCCGCGCCGTGGCCGAGAAGCACGGCCTCTCGATCGACGTGCTGGGCCCAGAGAAGGCCGCCGAGCTGGGCATGGGCATGTTCCTGGCCGTCGGCCGGGGCAGCTCCAATCCGCCGCGCATGATCGTGCTGCGGTCCGGCGAGCCGGGGCAGAAGGATGCCCTGGGCCGGCATCTGGCCCTGGTGGGCAAGGGCGTCTGCTTCGACTCGGGCGGCATCAGCATCAAGCCGTCCGACAAGATGGAAGAGATGAAGATGGACAAGACCGGGGCTTGCACGGTGATCGCCGCCGCGGCCACGGTCGCCCGTCTCGCTCCCGGAACGCCGCTGCTGGCGGTGGCTCCGGCCGTGGAGAACATGCCCGGCCCGCACTCGGCCCGGCCCGGCGACGTGGTCAGGGCGATGAACGGCAAGACGGTGGACATCATCAACACCGACGCCGAGGGCCGGTTGATCCTGGGCGACGCCATGTGCTACGCGGAGAAGCTCGGGGCCACCCACATCGTGGACGTGGCCACCCTCACGGGGGCGGTGTTGCGGGCCCTGGGCGACCAGATGAGCGGCGCCTTCGGCACTCCGCAGGACTGGTACGACCAGCTGATCGCGGCCGCGGAGAAGGCCGGCGAGCGCTACTGGCAGCTGCCGCTGATCGACGAGTACCGCAAGGGCCTCGACAGCTGGTACGCCGACATGACCAACACCGGCCCGGCCGACGGCGGCCTGGTTCGCAGCGCGCTCTTCCTGCGCGAGTTCGTGACCGTGCCCTGGATCCACCTCGACATCGCCGGCACGGC
>CAZFLI010000127.1:0-5496 GCA_964519845.1 uncultured Anaerolineaceae bacterium
GGCTGGGCGCTGTTCGTTTGGGGCTATGCGCTGGCGTGGTTCCTCGTGAACGACCAGGTGAAGCTGCTCGCCTATCGACTCCTCGATCCCGTCAAAGCTGATCCGCCGAACGCGGCGGTGCGACCGAAGCAGCGGGACGGCTGACTGTGGCGGGAATGAGGCGACGACCAGATGACGGATTGTCATGACGGCCCGGCGCTCGGACCGCACGCTTGATGACGAATGACACGGGACGGCTACGTTCGGACGAAGGTCCAGGACAGTTGAGGCCCGTGGGAACGGGCCGGGAGTGTGAGATGACTCGATTTGTTGATGACTTTGTCGCTCGCGTTAGCCCGCTCCGGGCGAGTTGGATCGTGGCGATGGCCATCGGACTGCTGCTCATCCTGGCCGGGATCTACTTCCTGGCCGACGGTGAAAGAGCGGAGCTGATTCTCGGAGTAGCCATCTCTGCGGCCTTGATCCTGGACGGCGTGCGGCTTTGGCGTGTCGGTCTGACCCTCAGGCGCAGTCAGGTACGCGACCTGACGCTCGTTCGCGGCGCGATTGGAATACTGGTTGGCCTTCCGGTGATCGGGCTCTCGGCGACCCAGCAGATCACAGTAGTCGGCATCCGGGCGGTCTTGGGTTTCGGCGTCCTCGCCTATGGTCTCCTCGGCCTGTGGATTACCAGGCCGTCCAAGAGGGGGCGCGAAACCCGCTGGGTCTCGGCGGGGCTCGACTTGCTGATGGTCGCCCTCGGTCTCCTTCTCCTCTATCGCGTCGTCACGTCGGACTCGATTTCCGTGCTTCTGGCAGTGATCGGATGGCTGGTGATCGGGTCTGGCGTCGCCTTCATCACGGTGGGACTGGTCCGCCGCCTGCGGATGTCCGACCCCGACCCACAAGGTCAGCAGCCGCAGTAGGAGCGGGTAGGCCGTTGGCCAAGTCCTGGAGAGATCTTCTCAATGGGGCGTGGAACTCGGCAAGGCGCTGGCCCAACGGATCGCTGGAGAGCTACGGGGGGACGGCCCGCCGGTCGATGGCCACGGCAGCTCGACCACCGCGCTGATGCGCCGATACATGCAGTCCCGCAACGGGAGCGCGACATGATCTCCGCGCCTCGGAGAGGGCGCTCGACCGGTCACCGACGGTGCACCGGCACGGCGGCACACACGCCCCTCCCAGCGTGGCCGCCGCCGGTCACGCCGATCACACCGGCCACGGCCCAGCCCATCTAGAAAGCAGGCTAGGAACGCAATGCTGAACGGCGTCATGCTCCTTTGGTTCCTGTTGACGGCGTTGGCGCTCGGCTTCGTCTTGATCGACGTGCGGTCGATGCCGATGTCACGGGTGATGAAATGGGGGTTCGCCCTTCTGACCGCCTACACTGGACCCATCGGCGCATTCCTGTACGTCCTGGGATGCCGGGAGCCACTGCCCGGACTCCACGAGCGCTACATTGAGGCGCGCTGGCGTCAGGTACTCGGCTCCACCATGCACTGCGTGGCAGGCGACGGTGTCGGCATCCTCGCCGGTGCGGTCGTTGCTTCGTTCCTGACCCTGACTCGGCCGGCGGAAGTCGGGCTCGAGTACGTGCTGGGGTTCGCGTTCGGCTGGACCATCTTTCAGGGGTTGTTCATGCGCGGCATGGCCGGCGGCTCGTACCGGCGTGCGCTCGCAACCACGTTCCTGCCCGAATTCCTTTCCATGAATCTGGTCATGACCGGGATGGTGCTCGTCGCAACGGTCGGCCGGCTCGCAGTTGGCGAGGCATTCAGCCCGCTGACACCCGGATTCTGGTTCGTCATGAGCATGGCCCTGCTCGCCGGCTTCCTTACCGCATATCCAATGAATTGGTGGCTGGTCGCCAACGGTCTCAAACACGGCATGATGACGGTGCGCAAGCCTGCGGACCGAAGCGACGCCCCCGGTGGGTCGCATGCAACGCACTCCCTGATGTCTGCCTCGCCCCCTGAAGGCCGTTCTGGCCACGACAAGGTCTCGCGCAGGAAGATCGTTTGGATGCTCGCCCTTTCCGTGGCTCTATTCGCGGTCGCTTTCGCGGCCCAGGCCGAGATCACGGCCGTGCTTGGATGACCCCGTTGGGCTCACCGTCCACGCGCGTCGCCGCATGCAAGAAGCCGGGATGTGCGCACGTTACCGATCAGTCAGGTCGCGCAAGATCTTGCATTCTCTGAACTCTTCGCTCAAACGCTCCTCTACACGGAAGCAATGAATACGTCGACAAGGGCACACACAAGCGCAGCAGCGCAACCGGTCTCGCAGGCCACCGGTTCCGGAGCAGGGGTCAACCGCTTCGTCTATGTTGCCGTAGGAATCGCTGCCCTCGGCGGGCTGCTCTTCGGCTACGACACCGGTGTCATTTCCGGCGCAATCTTGTTTGTCAAAGGCGAGTTTTCCCTCTCGCCGCCCATGGAAGAGCTCGTGGTCAGCGCCGTCCTGATCGGAGCTGTTCTCGGTGCCACCACCGGGGGCGCCTTGACCGGTCGGTTCGGGCGCCGCCGGCTGATCATTCTCGCCGGCATCGTCTTCACCTTGAGCGCGATCGGAACGGCGTTCGCGCCGTCGGTCGGCTGGCTGATCGTCGCGCGGGTGGCGAGCGGCATCGGCATCGGCATTGCCTCGTTCATCTCGCCCATGTACATCGCCGAGCTCGTGCCGGCCAAGTTCCGTGGCTCGCTGGTGGCAGTCAACATGCTGGCCATCACCACCGGCATCGTTGTTGCCTATCTGGTGGACTACGCGTTTTCGGCGAGCCAGGGATGGCGCTACATGTTCGGCCTCGCGGCGCTGCCCTCCATCGGCCTGGTCATCGGCATGTGGTGGCTACCCGACAGCCCGCGCTGGCTGATCAGCAAGTCGAAGGTCAGTCAGGCGCGACAGGTTCTGCAGCGCGCCCGGACGACCTCGGACGTCAGCGCGGAGATCGAGGATATCCAGCACGGTTTGGCCCAGCAGGGCGCAGGCGGGATGGCCGGGCTGCTCCAGCCGGCTCTGCGGATGCCCATGATCGTCGGCCTCGGACTGGCTACGTTTCAGCAGATCACCGGCATCAACACTGTCATCTACTACGCCCCGACCATCTTCAAGTTCGCCGGCATCGGCGAGGCCGGGCCGGCCATCCTTGCGGGAGCGGGATTGACTGCGGTCATGTGGTGCTTCCACGTGCTCGCCATCTTCCTGCTCGATCGGGTCGGCCGGCGACCCTTGTTGTTGACCGGGGTGGCCGGCCAGGTCGTCGGCCTGATCATCCTGGGCGCGGCATTCCAGTTTCCGCAGTTGGCGAGCTTCAAGAGCGACGTGGCCATCGTCGGCCTGGTGATCTACGTGGCGTGCTTCGCCTTCGGGCTCGGGCCCATCTTCTGGCTCCTGATCTCCGAGATCTATCCCCTGAAGAACCGGGGCGTTGCCATGAGCGCCGTCACCGTGACCAACTGGGCCACGAACCTGCTCGTGGCCCTGACCTTCCTGACCCTGGTTTCGCTGCTGGGGCACGCCGGCACGTTCTGGCTGTACGGCATCGTCGCGGTCGGGGCCTGGATCTTCTTCTATCGGCTGGTGCCGGAGACGAAGGGGAAGAGCCTGGAGCAGATCGAAGCACACTGGCGCTCCGGAGGCCGGGGCGCATGAAGCATCTTCGATTCACGCGGGCCCAGCCACGGCGAGAGCGAGGCGAATGTGCATCGCGAGATTGCCAATCGCGAGGGACGGCCGGCTGCCGAGCACGGCATGGGGGGCAGGGGGGCAGGGAAGTCCATACACTTCGCTCATGACCGAGAAACGTGCCACACCTGCCAGGCTGACCGCGCATGCCGCCCGGAACCGGGGCTGGTGGAACTCGTCCAGCGACGACTACCAGGAGCGCCACGGCAGCCAGCTCGCGGACAGTGGCGGGCTCGCCTGGGGAACCACTCAGATTCCCGAGGCGGAGCTGCAAGTCCTGGGCGAGATCGCCGGCCGGGACATCCTCGAGCTTGGGTGCGGTGCGGCCCAGTGGTCGATCGCTCTCGCGCAGCACGGCGCCCGTCCGGTTGGCCTCGACCTCTCCGAGCGCCAGCTCGAGCACGCCCGGCGCCTCATGGCGGAGGCCGGCGTCGACTTCCCGCTCGTCCATGCGAGCGCGGAGGCGGTGCCGCTCGCCGATGCCTCGTTCGACATCGTCTTCTGCGACTACGGCGCAATGACCTTTGCCGACCCCTACCGAACCGTCCCGGAGGCCGCTCGTCTGCTGCGACCCGGCGGGCTGTTCGCGTTCAGCCACGAGTCGCCGATCGCGACGATCTGTTGGCCGCCCGACGCCGAAGATGTCGGCGACCGCCTGGTTGTCGACTACTTCGGGATGCACGCTATCGATGAAGGCGAGACGATCTCCTTCCAGCTGCCCTACGGGGAGTGGATCCGGCTGTTCCGTGCCAATGGCTTCCTGGTCGAGGACTGTATCGAGCCACGCCCCGCGCCCGACGCCGTGAGCACGTACCGCTCGGCCGGGACGCTGGCCTGGTCTCGTCGCTGGCCTGCCGAGACGATCTGGCGCCTCCGGAAATGACGGGGGCGGCGACCGACCCTGCCGGCTGGATCGCCGCGCAGGTCGCGGCGGCAGGCGCGCGGATGACCGGGCCGATCGAGGAGGTCCACCGGCGGCCGTGGTCGACCGTCCTGAGGGTGCGGACGGATCGCGGCCTGGTGTACTTAAAGGCCAGCTCGCCCACGCTAAGCCGTGAACCCGCCGTCACCGCGTTCCTCGCCCGCCGCCGGCCGGGCGTCGTGCCGGCGCCTCTGGCGATCGACGCCCAACGCGGCTGGATGCTCATGGCCGACGCCGGTGCTCGCCTGCGCGAGCTGGCCGAACGCGAGGGCGCAGTCACGCGCTGGCTCGACGTGCTGCCGCGATACGCCGGCATGCAGCTGGGCATGGCCGCCGATGCGGGGGCGCTGCTGGAGCTCGGCGTTCCCGACATGCGGCTCGCGGTCCTACCGAAGCGGTACGAGGCCCTGCTGGATGAGCTTGCGGCGGCTCACGGCGACGCCCGCGGCGGCCCCCAGGGTCGCGAGGAGGAGATGCGCCGGCTTCGCGATGCCGTCCCGCGGGTGGCGGCGAAGTGCGCCGAGTTGGCCGGCTACGGGATCGCCGAGACGATCGAGCACGACGACCTCCACGACGGCGCCGTGTACGTCCGCGACGGCTGCTACGCGATCCTCGACTGGGGCGACGCCTGCGTGTCGCATCCGTTCTTCTCGATGTCGGTCACTCTCGAGGGCGTGATCTCCTGGGGTCTCGAGGACATCGAGAACTCCGTGGACACCACCCCGTACCGCGACGCGTACCTGGCGCCGTTCGCCGCCGGCCGCGACATGTCCGAGTTGCGCGAGGCCCTCGAACTCGCCCTGCGACTGGGCTGGGTGTGTCGGGCCGTCAACGGCCACACGCCGGGCGTCGACCCCGGGCCCACATGGACGCGGCTCCGCATGTTCCTCGACGGGCACCCGTAGGGC
>CAZFLI010000128.1:0-5489 GCA_964519845.1 uncultured Anaerolineaceae bacterium
GAGGTCTGGCCGCCCGTGTTCGAGTAGACGCCGGTGTCCAGGACCAGCACCTTGACGTCCATGCCGGACGCGATCAGGCGCGAGAGCGACTGGAAGCCGATGTCGTACATGGCGCCGTCGCCGCCGAATACCCACAGCTTGCGGTCTTCGTGACCGCCCTGGTCCCAGCGCAGCCGGATGCCCATGGCATCGGCCGGGCCGTTCTCGAACAGCGAGTTGGTCCACGGAACGGTGAAGGGGTTGAACGGATAGGTGCTGCCGTAGACGGTGTTGCAGCCGGTCTCGGCCACGATGCCCATGCTCTGCGGGCCGTGGATCTGCAGCGTCGCGGCCATGACCATGCGGATCACGGTCGTCTCGCCGCAGCCGGAGCAAGAGCCGGCGCCGCCGACGAAGCCGAAGGCGTTCTCGCCGAGCATCAGGTCGGCCAGGGCCTTCTCGTTGCGATACTCGACCGGCGTGGGGGGCAGGGTTCGGAACAGCGCCATGTCGCGCCGGTAGCGGTCGATCGTGCACTCACCGCTGGGCTCGGCATCGCACTTCTCCACCATCACCAGAGCGTCGTGATCGAGCTCCGCGCAGACCTCCACGCACTCGGCGCAGCCCTTGCAGTTGGTGGGGTCGATGAAAATGCCGAACTCAGCCGGTTCGAGCCCGCGCTTGGCCGGCACGTCGCCGTACTTGGTCGTGTGAGCGAAGTGCTGGCGGGCCGTCTCGACGGCGAGTTTGGGGTCGGGCTGGGTGGCGGCGAACTCGTCGATCGCCTTGGCCAGCGCGGTCTTGGCCTGGGCAGTGGCCAGGATGGCACTGTCCGGGCAAGCAGTAACGCAAGCCATGCAGCCGACGCACTTGTCGGCGATGAGCTCCGGAATGAAGGGCGAGAGCGAGGAGAAGTCGCGGACGCCCGCCGTCGCCGGGGCGATCAGGCTGCGGCCCACGTCCATGTCGGCCTCGAGTTCGGCATCCGCCACACCGCTGCGATAGGCGGCGATTACCGAGGAGTTGAAGGTGTCGATGTAGGCCTTTGGATCAAGCGTCGGCGGGGCGATGCGCCCCGGCCCGGCAGGCAGATCCGCAATCGACAGGAGCCGGGCCGCATCCGTCTTGGAAGTGAGAGTTTCGGTCATCGTTCGCTCGCGCTCTGGGTTTCGGTGGTCGGGGCTGGGCGCGAATGGGGCGTCATGAAGCCACCCCAGCGAGGGTGCCCTTGGCGGCCAGGGCCGCCGTGACGTCGATCACGCCGTCGTAGGCTTCCTGGATAACGCCCAGGTTGGCGTCGACAACGGCCGCACCCTTCTTGCCGAAGAAGCGCGTCAGGTTGCCCCGGACGGACTCCATGAGGGCGGGGCGGTCCAGGCCGGCGCGCTCGGCGAACGGCGAGACCCGCAGGAAGACGCCCACCAGGGCGACGCCCTGCATTCGGATCTCGAGATCCGGCCGCGGTGCGTACTTCTTGGCCAGCGCCGCCGTGTCCAGGCCCAGGAGGCGGATCTTGCGAGCCGTGATCTCCGACCGCGTGGCGGGCGGAAGGGCTGCCCAGATCTCCTCCGGATCGGCGATCGGCGTCGGCACGAAGACCGTGCCGCCGTCTACCAGACCCGACAGCGGGTTGCCCTGGCGGAACGAGTTGGTGTCGAAGAGCGGCACGAAGTCGACTTCCGTCAACTCGTTGTGGAGCCTGATGGGCTCCTCGGCGATGGTCAGGAAGTAGGTGGTTGGAAGGCCCTTCTTCTCCGAGCCGTAGCGCGGATAGGCCTGCACGTACAGGTTGAACAATTCGCCGATGGTGGTCGCCAGGACCTTGTTGGTGGTGACCGAGCCGAACCCGCCGACCGAATGGCCGCGCAGGCTGTAGGCGCCCTTGGGGCGAATGCTGAGGCTGCTCTTGGCGATGGCCAGCGGGTGCTTGATACCGAGCACGCCGCGACGGCGCGACTTGACTTCCTTCTCGTCGGCCATGAGGTCGAAGACACCGCCCAGATCTGCCGGCTGGATGTCGCGCGAACCGAGGCCGGCCGAGACCGAGATGACGCGCGGCATGCGCCCGCCATCCATGACCGCATCGGCCAGGGCGGACTTCAGCTCGCGGGTCAACGGGTTGTCCGCCGCGGCCGGCTCGTCGGTGCGCTCCACCACGGCCACGACCTTGGCACCGGCGAGAGCCTTGGCCAGTTGGGCGGCCGGGAAGGGGCGGAAACTGGTGACCGTGATGCAGCCGACCTTCCGGCCTTCCAGCCGCAACTGATCCACGACCGCGGTCGCCGTATCGGCGATGGTCCCCATCGAGACCATGACGTAGTCGGCGTCCTCGGTCTTGTAGCAGTCGATCAAGCCGTAGTGGCGCCCGGTGAGGGCGGCCCATTCGGCCATGGCGCGCTCGGTGATCTCAATCAGCCGGTCGTACCAGTAGCGCTGGGCGATGCGACCCTTCATGTAGGAGTCCTGGTTCTGGACCACACCGGTCATCAGGGCGTCCTTGGGGTCAAACATGTCGCGAACCGTCTCACGGGGATCGCCCACGAAGCGCTTCAGCAACTCGTCCTCGGGCAGCTGCAGGTTCTCGATCGTATGGGTCGTCAGGAAGCCGTCCTGGACCACGAACCACGGCGTCTCGCCGTCCTCGGCGACGCGGCGGGCGATGGCCGTCAGGTCGGCTGCCTCCTGGCAGTTGCGGGAGAAGAAGATGCCCCAGCCGGCGTCGGCGACACCCATCACGTCGTCATGGCCGGCGTGGATGTTGAGGCTCTGGCTGGTCATGGCGCGGGCCCCGATGTGGAAGACCGCGGGCAGGCGCTTGCCGGCGATGACGTACAGGACTTCCTTCATCAGGATCAGGCCCTGTCCGGCGGTGAAGTTCGTAACCCGGCCGCCCGCCAGGGCGAAGCCCTCTGCGGCGGAGGCGGAGGAATGCTCTGACTCAGGCTCGACGAACTTGAGCTGCGTGCCCCAGATGTTGGGGGTGCCGTTTGCGACGGCCACCTGGTAGACGGCGGCCATAGTCGTCGAGGGCGTGATCGGGTAGGCGCAGGCGCCGTCGCTGATCCGCGTCTCGACGTGGGCGATGGCCTCCGAGCCATCAAGGATGACTGGAGTACCTGGGAACTCGGGCGTCTGCGAAGTCGTCACGATGATCGGTTCACCCAATGCACGCAGCTGGCGGGCCAGCGCGCTTCCATCCAAATGCTTGAGCAGGGTGCCGCCGATCCCGCTGGCGGCTGCCTCGCGCTGCTCGTCCGCATGCCAGTAGGAAGCCAGCACGGCGATCCTGCTCGCGGGGATGCAGTCTCGCAATGCTGCCACTACCGGCCGCCATCCGCCCGGCACGTCTGCATCAAGCAGCACCACTTGCGGATCCGAGGCCGCCGCCTCTCTCACCGCGGTGTCGGTCGTCGCCTGGGCGACTGCGAAACCGTGACGCGAGAGGTGGTCGCTGAGTGCCTCGGACGCCGCCCGGTGCGTACTCACAATAAGCAGCCGTCGCACGAGTAGGTTGGGATCGGCGAGCATGTCGCATAGAGTGCGCCCCGCTCGAGGCACCCCCGTAGCGTCAGGGCTCCCAATTGCCGGGGGCCATATGGCCCCGCAAGTGCGGGCCGGGGGCGCGTCCGGCAGGGGGCAACACCCCACCGGGTGGGCCACGGTTACGGCCCGGTTGCCGTTGCGGTACAGCCGCCGCGCCACGCCTGGGAACGACGCCCGCCGCGTGGCCGCCACGTGGGAATCGGGCCATTCGGCACTGCGCAGCTGTTGCACTGGGCGGCACACTGCGGCTCGTGACGAACGCCGGAGGGGACGCCCGGCGTTCGTCCTTTTTGTGGCCCGAGAGGCGCCGGGCGGGCGTGTCCAGCGCGTTCGCCGCGGCCGCCGCGCTTTCCGTCATATGCGCCTGGTGGACGCGCTATCTCCAGCCCAGGCGTGGGAACGACCGCCGGCCCCTATTCCGCGCGCCTCTTCGAGCGTCGGCGCGCCTCGTCTGACCATGGCGCCCAGGCTCGATCCCCCTCAGATCGCGGATAGCGCGTCTGGTGGACGAATCTGACCCAAACGCGGCCGCCGGCCCAAACGCGCCCGACCCGCCGCCGGCCCGGCGCGGCTACAACTCGTGGTACTTGCGGGCGTAGGCGGTCAGCTCGTCGCGGAAGTCCGGGTGGGCAATGGCGATGAGCCGCTTGGCGCGCTCACGGAGCCCCTGGCCGAACAGCTCGGCCACGCCGTACTCGGTCACGATCGTGCGCACGTTCCAACGCGTCGTGGTGACACCCGCGCCGTCGTACAGCTCCCAAGTGATGCGCGAAACCTTGCCGTCGGGCGTGGTCGATGGCAGGGCGATGATCGCTCGCCCCTCCGGCGCCAGAGATGCGCCGCGCACGAAGTCCATCTGCCCGCCGACGCCGCTGTACAGCCGGTGGCCGATGGAGTCGGCGCACACCTGGCCGGTGAGGTCCACTTCGATCGCGGAGTTCACCGACGTCATGCGGCGCAGCTTGCGGATGGTGGCGGTGTCGTTGGTGTAGTCAACGCCACGCAGCTCGAGCATCGGGTTGCCGTCGACCCACTCGTAGAGGCGCGGCGTGCCCATCATGAACGCGGCCACCACCTTGTGCGCATCCAGGGTCTTGGCGCTGCAGTCCACGATTCCCTTCTCCACAAGCTCGACCAGCGGGTCCGTGAACATCTCCGTGTGGACCCCGAGGTGCTTCTTGTCCTCGAGGCACATGCCGACCGCCGTCGGGATCGCCCCGATGCCCATCTGGAGCGTGGCCTCGTCCGGAATCAGGGCCGCGACGTGCTCGCCGATCCGGCGCTCCACATCGCCGATCTCGCCGGGGCTGTGAACGTAGGGCGCCTGATCGACCTCGACCGCCAGGTCGATCTGGCTGACGTGGACGAAGCTGTCGCCATGAGTGCGCGGCATCGCCTTGTTGAGCTGGGCGACGACCGTCTTGGCGCAACGAATTGCCGTCTGCATCGCTTCGACGGACGTTCCCAACGAGCAGAAGCCATGTCCGTCGGGAGGCGTCATGTTGGCGAAGACGGCATCGAGCGGCAGCAGGCCGCCCTCCATCAGCAACGGCACATCCGACAGCTGGACCGGGACAAACTCGGCCCGTCCTTCGTTGATGGCCGCCCGGGCGTTGGGTCCGATGAAGAGCGCTCTGTGGAAGAGGTGGCCTTCCATCTCCGGGGCAAGGTGGGGGTGCGGTCCCTCGCAGTGCAGGTGCGCGACCCTTACGTTCTCCAGCCCCGGTGCCCTGCGGCACAGGGCGTCGAGGAGCACGGACGGCGTGGCGGCCGCGCCGTGGACGTATATCTGCTGACCTGACTCGATTCCCGATACCGCCTCGTCGGCGCCGACGATACGCATGCCTCGAATCTATGCAGCTCGCATAGAAGCGCAAGGCCCGAACGGCAGCATCTCGTGCCTCACGACCGTCCGCGCTCGGCGCCCGGCGAGGCGAGACCGAGGCGGAGTCGAGCACCGGAGCGAG
>CAZFLI010000129.1:0-5486 GCA_964519845.1 uncultured Anaerolineaceae bacterium
AGCGTGAAGCGCAAGCGCAAGGAAGCGAAGCGCAAGAAGGTCGCCCGCCAGCAGCAGGCTTAGGGCCGGCCGCAAAGCCGTTGAAGGGTTCGCGCGACTCGCTGGCGCCGCGCCGCCCGCCCTGAGGTGCCACACCGGTGTCCCTCCGCGATCGTCTCGATACCGAAATCAAGGCCGCTATGCGGTCGAATGACGCCATGCGCCGAGATTCCCTGCGCATGGTGCTGGCGGCCGTGCAGCGGGCCGAGAAGGAAGGCAAGCACTCCCTCGGCGACGAGGAGATGATTGCCGTCCTGAGCCGCGAGCTGAAGGTCCGCCGCGAGTCCCTGGACGCTTTTCGGGCCGGAGGCCGCGAGGATCTGGCGGCGGCGGAAGAGGCTGCTATCGCCGTCGTCTCCGAGTTCATGCCCCAGCCCTTCACCGAGGCCGAGATCCTGGCCCTGGTCGAGGCGGCAATCGCCGAGTCCGGCGCCGCTTCGCCGCGCGACATGGGCAAGGTCATGGGCATTGTTTCGCCCCAGGTGCGAGGCCGCGCGGACGGCAAGGCCGTCAGCCAGCTTGTGACGCAGCTCCTGGCCGCGCGCGGCGCCGGCGGATCGTGATCGTGGCGCCGTGCTGAGGGAGCCGCACGAACCCCACCGCCCCTTCGGGCGAGGAGATGCCGCCCGGCTCGCCATGGCGGCCGTTCTGTTCGTCGGGGCCCTGACCGTCGGGGTGATCCCCGATCTATCGCCGGCCGATCCCGGCCTCTCGGTGGGCGCTCTGGCTCCATCGACCGTTCGCGCTCCCCGCGACGCGGTCATCCTCAACCCGGTCGAGACCAAGGACGCTCAGGAGGCCGCAGCCGCGGCGGTCACCCCGCAATACGACTTCACCCTCGAGCGGGCGACAGCCATCGCCACCCAACAGGTCGGCGTCCTGCAGGCCGCGCTGATACCGGTTGATTCGGCCTTCGGGCCCGACAAGACGGCTCTCCAGCGCGAGGCGGCCCTGGCCAACGTTCTGCCGGCGCTCGACACGGAAGACCGGGCGGTCCTGCTCGCTCTGGACCCCGACCGCTGGGAGCCGCTCAAGAAGGCCGCGCTCTCGTTGCTGGGGCTCGTGGAGGCGAGCGAGATCAGCGACCGCAGCACCGCCGCGCGCCTGGTCGAGGCGGCCATGCCGCCCGGCTTCAGCGCCTCCGAGCAGCAGCTGATCGGCGCCCTGGTGACGCCGCTCGTCGTTGCCAATTCGTCCTACAGCGTCTCACTGACCGAGAGCGCCAGAGCCGCCGCAAAGGCCCGGGTGGCCCCCATCTATAACACGCTGAAGGCCGGCGAGGTCCTCGTCGCCCAGGGCCAGAAGGTCAGCGAGGCGGACATGGTCCGCATCACCTACTTCGGGCTGGACAAGGCCTCCGTACCCTGGGGCAAGGCCCTGTCGTGGGTCGTGCTGGGGTTCATGGTGGCGGCGCTGCTGCTGGCCTGGTTGTGGCGCTTCCGGCCGGAGTACTGGCATCGGGGCCGGACCCTCATCCTGATCGGCCTGATATTCGTCGTGGCCGCTCTGGCCGAGAAGCTCGTGGCCGGCCACGCCTGGCTGCCATATGCGATCCCGGTGGCCGCCGTGGCGATGATCCTTGCCGTTCTGCTCGACGCGGGGACCGGCCTGGTCGTGCTGGCGCTGCTGGCAGTCATGGCGGGCATCGCCGGCGGCTCGTCGCTCGAGCTGACCGCCTTCACCTTCCTGAGCGGCCTGGCCGGCCTGCTCGCGATCGGCAAGGGAGAGCGCCAGCAGCTCTTCGTCCGCGCGGCCGTGGCGGTGGCGCTGACGGGCGTCGCGACGGTGGGAGTCTTTGGCATGCTCGGCCATCACGACCCGACAGGGATGCTGCAGCTGGCGCTGGCGGCCGTCGTCGCTTCGATCCTGGCCACGGTCGTGACCCTCGGCAGCTTCACGCTGCTGGGGAACCTGTTCGGCATCCTGACCAGCTCGCAGCTGCTCGAGCTGGCCAATCCCTCCCAGCCGCTGCTCCGCCGGCTGTTGACCGAGACGCCCGGCACCTACCACCACTCGTTGATGGTGGGCAACCTGGCCGAGCGGGCAGCCGAGGCGATCGGCGCCGATCCGCTCCTGGTGCGCGTCGCGGCCTACTATCACGACGTCGGGAAGCTGGGCAACCCGCCCGTCTTCATCGAGAACCAGCAGGGCGAGAACCTCCACGACCAGCTCGATCCCGAGGATTCGGCGACCATCCTCAAGCAGCACATCACCGACGGAGTAGAGCTGGCACACCGGGCACGCCTCCCCTTGCCGCTGATCTCGTTCATCCCCGAGCACCACGGGACGTTGCTGATCAGCTACTTCTACGCCAAGGCCCGCGAGGCGGCGGCCGCCAAGCACGGCGGCCTTGACAAGGCGGCCGGCCGTGCTGCGGCCGACAAGGTCGATCAGCGCCTGTACCGGCACAGTGGTCCCAAACCGCAGTCGCGAGAAGCCGCGGTGCTTATGCTTGCAGATGGCGTGGAGGCGTCGGTGCGGTCGCTTTCCAGCCGGGACGAGGCAACGATCAGGGCTATGGTCGGCCAGATAATCTCCGAACGCCTGACCGACGGGCAGTTCAGCGAGTGCGACCTCACCATGCGCGACCTGGAGCACATCCGGGAGGCCTTCGTCCGGCAGTTGCTGGGGATGTACCACCAGCGGATCGAGTACCCGCAGAACAAGGTCGTCGAAGACAAGTTGAGCCCTCGGCGCGTCAGGCGTCGGAAGGAGGGCAGCGGAGCCAATGGGGGCGCGAACCGTTGAGGCCGCCGCGGTGGACGCGGGGCGATGAGCGCTGACCGGGTCGGCGATCCGCCTGTCGGCGGGTTCGGCGCGACCGAAGAGGCGGCCGTGATCCCCGTGGTCCCGGCCGAGGTCGGGGACGAAGAAGGCGCCACCCACTCCGTCTATCTGCCACCCTACCGGGTCGACGTCACCGTCCGCTGCCGGGAGTCCCTGCCGGTCTCTCGACGCCGCCTTGCGGGCGCCATCAAGGCCACGCTCGACGCGGCGGGTGCACCGGGGCCGTCGTCCATCGGACTGGTGCTGTCGGACGACGAGGATCTGGCCCGGCTCAACGCCGTGCACATGGGCCAGGAAGGGCCGACCGACGTGCTCTCGTTCCCGTTCTTCCCGCCGGAGGCCTACCCGCCGCACGAGAGTGGGGCCGGGGTCGGCCGCAATCACGGCGTGGCCGCCGCCCTCAAGCAGGCCTTCGCCCTGCCGCCCGGCCTGCGGGCACACCTGGGCGACGTGGTCGTCTCCGTGGAACGGGCAGTCGTCCAGGCTCAGGACGGCCGGGGCGGCCAGACCGGCGACAGGCAGTGGACGGCGGCCGAGGAGATGCTCCTGCTGACGGTTCACGGGACGCTCCACGTGTGCGGTTGGGATCATGCCGAACCGGTCGAGGAGGCCGCCATGCGGGCTCTCGAGCGCAAGGTCATTGCCTGCCTGGCCGAAGGCGACTGCGAGGGCGAGGGCGACGGGGGGACCCACGAGGAGGCCGGCAGGGCCGACTCGACCGGCTAGCCGGGGAGGCTGCCAACTTCGGGCGCCGTGTTCGGCAGCCGGAGCGCCGCCGCCGGAGCGCCCTGATACCATCCTCTCGGGCCCCCGGTTGCTGGATCAGGCCCCTGTTGGCGTGCCGTGTGATGCTCCTGGAGCGGCCGTGAAGATCGTCGTGGGTCTGGGCAATCCCGGCCCCCAGTATTCGAAGACGCGGCACAACATCGGCTGGATGGTCCTGGATCGGCTGGCCGACAGGGCCGGCTGGTCGGGGCGCGGCCGAACGCGGGACGCCGCGGCGGTCGTGACCGGCCGCTATAGCGGCCTGGACCTGGTTCTGGTCAAGCCGCTGACCTTCATGAACGAATCGGGTCTGGCGGTGCGCAAGGTGCTGGCTCGCCAGCGCGCCCCGCTGGGGGAGCTGCTGGTCGTAGCCGACGACTTTGCCTTGCCCTTCGGCAAGCTGCGCTTCCGTGAGGGCGGCAGCGCGGGTGGTCACAACGGCCTGCGCTCGATCATCGAGGAGCTCGAGACGGAGAAGTTCAGCCGGCTCCGGGTGGGAATCGGCGATCCGGGGCGGGCCGCGGTGGACCACGTCCTCAGCGAGTTCGGCCCGGGCGAGCGGCAGCGCCTCGGCGAGCTCCTGGACGCGGCGGCGGACGCGGTCGAGGCCTGGGCTCGCACGGGCACGAACAAGGCCGCCAACCACTACAACGCCTTCGAGCTGCGGCCCGACGACGAGCAGCGCCTGGCGCCGCCGGGCGAGGTGGACGGACCGCCCGGGCCCGACGGCATCCGTCGCACCAGGACCGGCTGGCGGAAGGCGAAGCCTCCCGAAGGCAGCGCGTGAGCCCTCGCGGCGGCCGGCCGCTGCGCCGCCAGATCGAGGCTGCTCTGAGCGGCGAGGCGGATCCGCTGGGCGAGGACGGGTTGGGGCCGGCCGACCGAGAGGCGTCGGATGCGGGGCAGGGCGCCGGAGCGGACCCGGAGCAGACCGGCGCGGGGGCGGTACGGCGGGGCAAGCGCGGCCGAGAGCGTCACGTCGACGAGGCGATTCGGGAGGCATACCTGGCCGCCCGAGCCGCGGCGAGTGGCTCCGGGAGTGGCGCGGGGAGTGGCCCCGGGAGTGGCGCGGCCGGGTCGACCGCTCGGCGCCTGCCCGACCTGCGCGTCCTGCCGCCGTTGCTGCATGGAAGCGCCGCCTTCACGGCCCTGCGCGCGCGGCTCGGTGAGGAGAGCGAGCCGCTCCCCGGCGCCGGCCGGCACGCCGCGCTGTCCTCGGTGCCGCACGGGGCCAAGACCTTCCTGGCCGCGGCCCTGGTGTCCGGCAGCGGCGATGCAGCGGCCGGAGCCACTCCGGCGGGGCGGCTGTGCTGGGTGGCCCGCGACGCCGAGATAGGCGACCGCGTGGCCGAGGAGCTGCAGTCCTGGCTGGGCGATCCGGAGGCCGTGGCCGTGCTGGAGCCACGCACCGCGCTGGCCTACGAGCGAAGCGAGCTGGTGCGGGACGAGACGGCGGCTCGCGTCGCCGCCCTGGCCCACTGGCACTCCGGCCGGGCGCGCGTCCTGGTGGCCAGCGTCCAGGCGCTGCTGCAGCACACTCTCGACCCGGCCGAAGTCCCGGCCGATCCGATAAGGCTGCGCACGGGCATGCGAATCCGGCAGGAGGAACTGCTGCGCGAGCTGCTTGTCCTGGGCTACGAGCCCGTGCTGGAGGTCGCCGGCCGCGGCGAATTCGCGCGCCGCGGCGGCCTGGTCGATGTCTTCCCATCCGCGGCGCCGCTCCCGGTGCGCATCGAGCTATTCGGCGACGAGATCGACAGCCTGCGGGTCTTCGACCCGACCGACCAGCGCAGCATCGGGCCAGCCGATGAAGTGGCGCTCCTCCCGGCCAGCGAGTTCCTCGTGCCCCAGGACGGAGCCGCGGAACTGCGGCGCCGGCTGTCCGGCCGGGCCGC
>CAZFLI010000130.1:0-5484 GCA_964519845.1 uncultured Anaerolineaceae bacterium
CACCTCGGCCAACCAGGAAGACCACGTCTCGATGGGCTCGATCGCGGCCCGCCACGCTCTGGCGGTGGTCGCCAACGTCCAGCGCATCCTGGCCATCGAATTGCTGGTGGGCGCCCAGGCGCTCGATCTTCGGCTGGTCCGCTCTGAGGCACGCCCCGGCGAGGGCGTCGCCGAGGCCCAGCGGCGGATCCGATCGGTCGTGCCGCACCTGGACCACGACCGTCTGCAAACGGCCGACCTGGCGGCCGCGACGAAACTGGTTGGTGACGGCGCGTTGGTGGACCTGGTTGCCGGCTAGGCGTCCGCGGCCCGCCAGGCGTCCGTGGCCCTGCTCTCGCTTCCGGAGCAGCGGTCGATGGCTCGTCTGACCCTGGCTCTGTCACCCAATCCCGAGCGCTGGAGCGCCCACAGCGCCGGCAGCAGCCGCGGGTCGGCGGCCTCCGCCGCCGCATCCAGCTCCAGACGGTCCACCGCCGGCGACTCCAGAGCCTGGATAAGATGGGGCACCGCGCGAGGATCGCGCCGCACGGCCAGCCCAAAGAGCGCCTCGGCCCGAGCCGTCCGGCAGGGGTCTTGAGCGCGGGCCAGCAGCGCCGCCCGAACCTCCGGGCCGTCGTCGGCCGACAGCGTGCCCAGCCCAAAAGTGGCCCAGTCGCGGACCTCCGGCTCGATGTCGGTGGAGAGCCTGATCAAGGCACGGCGCGCTTCATTGGGCAGCGGCTCCGGTCCGATGGCGGCCACGGCATAGGCCACCGCCAGTCGCACCGCGGCGTCCTGGTGCCCGGCCAGGGCGACAACCTCGGGCAGCGGCGAGGGGTCGGCTGCGTGGCCCAGGGCGGCCACTGCCGAGGCCACGGCGGCCGGGTCCCGTTCTACCGCCAGCCGGTCGAGCAGCGCCGCCACGATGGCCGGCCTGGCTCCCGGATCCGCGATCGCCAGGCGGCCCATGATGTCGCTCCCCAGGGCCCGAGCGCGCGGGCGGGCGTCGGCGATCAGCCGGCGCCCGGCGGCCAGCACGTCGTCCGGGCACTCGTCGAGGATCCCGCCGATCAGCTCCCAGCGGAGATCCTCGGCCAGCGCGGCCAGGGCGGCCTGGATACGTGTTTCCAGAGCGGTCATGCGGACCTCGTGCGGGTTTGCGGAGGGGGCAGCGTGTGGGAGCTTCGCCCCTACCTTAGTCCGACGGCGGCGCGGCGTGACGAAGTCGCGCGTGGGGGAACGCGCGGCGCGGCAGCGCATCGATCCGTGCCGCTCCACGCATCGCCGGTCCCCCGTGCCGCCTCCTGGTGGCGTAAGGTAGGCGAACGCGGCCGAGCCGTCCGGCTTGCGGAGATGGGCCGCCACTGGCAGGGAGAACGTGACCATGGGGAGTCGCAAGTCCCGGACACCGGGCGCTGCCCCGGCGCTCGTTGCCGTGTCGATGGCTGCCGTGCTGCTGGCCGCCGCCTGCGGCGGAGCCGACGCCACGCCCAGCCCCTCGCCGGCCACCGCCGAGCCTTCGGCCACCGCATCGGCCCCGCCCACCGCCGAGCCCTCGCCCACCTCCGAGTACGACGCCGCCGCGGCCGCCATCATCGAGGCCCTGGGCGGCACGATCCCGGCCGGCGCCACGGCGACCGTCACCTACGGTGAATCGATCGGGGGTTCGCCGAGTGTCCACGTCGCCCTGGGCGACTGGCAGCTGGCCTGGGATTCCAAGGGCGTGCTGCGCCATGTGTTCTGGGAGCAATTCACCGACGGCACGACGCCGCCGCCGTCCGCGGTCCTGACCGAGGCCGAGATCCGCACCCGGGTCGGCGCATTCGTGGCCGCGCTGCACCTGACCATCAGCCCGCTCCAGGAGCTGGTTGACCAGGAGGGGGCCTGGATGGCCGCCTGGCCGCGGGTCGAGGACGGGGTGCCGGTCGAGGAGAACGGCACCCGATTCTGGGTCAACGACGACGGCACGTTCCTCCAGTACACGTTCAATTGGAACGAGCTGGGACCCAGACCGTGGGTGATCTCGCCCGAACAGGCGATCAAGGCGGTCGAGGACTGCCAGGGCGGGGTCGCCTGCGAGGCCAGCCTCGTCTGGCACCTGCCCTCGACCGGAGCGGCCGATGAGCCGCTGGTCCTGTGCTGGATCGTGGGGCCCAAGGGAGGCAGCGGCGATTGGCGGGTCTGGGTCGACGCGGGCAGCGGCGAAATCGTCGATGTGGCCGCGCTCCTCAGCTAGCTCGGGCCCCGCCACCCGGAACGTCGTACAGTTGGCTGGCCATGACGACGATCGAGATTCGCGACGTCACCGATGAAGCGGCATTCGGGCTGATCCCGCCCTGCGCCGATCCATCCTTCGACCACCGGACCTGCGACTACTGGGAGGATGCCGACAGGGGGTCGAAGGCAAGCCGGCCGAGCTGGCTGCCTGCCGCCGGGTCGAGCCCCGAAGACCGGGCTCCCGCGCCGGCCGAACCTTCAGTCAACCCATTCGCTCCACCGCCGAAGGCCGACTTCAACCCGTTCGCGCCGGCCTCCCGCCGGCCGCCCGAGCTGAATCCATTCCTGGAGGGCGGGCGCACGCCGGTGGCCGACAACCCCTTCGCCCCCGGCCGCCCGAGCCGCCCCACGGTCTCCGCCGACGCCCCCCGCAAGCTGCGGTTGCTGGGGCGAGGGCTGGGCGTCTTCGGCAGCTACGCCAGGGTCCTGCTCATCGACGGCCTGCCGGCCGCCTACTGCCAGTTCGGGCCGCTGTCCGCGTACCCGCGGGCGCTGCGCCTGCGGGACCTGTACCCGCAGCTACCCGCCGCGCCGCTGCCCGCGGTGATCACCTGCCTGGCCACCACCGCCGAGGCCCGACGCGGCGGTCACGCCCTGCGCCTGGTCGAGGAAGTCTGCGCCGACCTGGCCGGTCGCGGCTTCGCCGCCGTGGAGGCCTACCCGGAAGCGCACGCCGCCGAGAATGCCACGCCCGCCGCGCGCCCCGATTTCTGGGTCCGGGCCGGCTTCACGCTGGCCGTCGACGACGAGCGCTACCCCGTCATGCGCAAGGATCTCTAGTGCGCGCCAAACTCGCCGGCCGCGCCAGGCTCGCCGCCCTGGCCGCCGTTGCCATCGCCCTGGCCGGCTGCACCTACACCGTGACGGTGACGCAGTCCGCGCCCACGTCCTACGACTACCCCATCGCGCCCACGCCCTGGCCCAACGGAACCGTTGGCGCCTCGGGCCTGCGCATCAACCCCAGCCTGCTGGCCAATGTGCCGATCAACGTGGGCGGCTCGCCGCTCATCGAAGACGTGATCCAGGAGCTGCAGGCGCTGGACGATCCCGCCTACTCCACCGCGTTCATTTCCTACTACGCGGCCCGGATCAACGACATAGCCAGCCCCAACTGGCTGCTGGTGACGCTCGAGGAGCGCCGGCCGGATGCCCAGAACGAGGAGTTCTACGCTCAGTGGCGGGACGGCTGGTTCGGGGTCGCCTGCTCCCAGGCCGGAGGGCTGGACTCCGCCTCGGTCGAGTCGATCAACGGCTGGCAGGTGGACATCGGTGCCTGCAACGGCGGCGTCACGGCCTACGTGCTGGCGCTCGACAACGGCGTCCTGGTGTCGGCGATGGACCTCGGACCGCGCCGCCTGGGCCGCCAGCTGATCCAGGGCATTCCATAGCCGAACCGGCCACGGGGCGATCTCAGGAGGTCTCGACATTGAGCGCCGCCACCCGCACCACCGCCCGCAAGGCAGCCCGGCCGCGACCGGTCCGGGCGCCGCGCGGGACGCAGCGCAGCTGCAAGGGCTGGGTCCAGGAAGCGGCGCTGCGGATGCTGATGAACAACCTGGACCCCGAGGTGGCCGAACGCCCGGACGATCTGGTCGTCTACGGTGGGACCGGCAAGGCCGCCCGCTCATGGGACGCCTTCGAGGCGATCGTCCGCGAGCTGCGCCACCTGGAGAACGACCAGACGCTCCTCGTCCAGTCGGGCAAGCCGGTGGGCGTCTTCCGCACGAACGAGTGGGCGCCGCGGGTCCTGATCGCCAATTCGAACCTCGTCGGCAAGTGGGCCAACTGGGACACCTTCCGCGAGCTCGAGCGGGCCGGTCTGACGATGTACGGTCAGATGACGGCCGGCTCGTGGATCTACATCGGCACCCAGGGCATCCTGCAGGGCACCTACGAGACCTTCGCCGAGCTGGCGCGCCAGCACTTCGGCGGGTCGCTGCGCGGGCGGGTGGTGCTGACGGCCGGCCTGGGCGGAATGGGCGGGGCTCAGCCGCTGGCCGTGACGATGAACGAGGGCGTCGCGCTGGTCGTGGAGGTGGACGAGGCCCGGGCGAAACGGCGCCTCGAGATCGGCTACGTGGACATGCTGACCCACTCGCTGGACGAGGCTCTCGAATGGGCACGGGCGGCGGCGACCGAGGGCCGGGCGACCTCGATCGCGCTGGTGGGCAACGCGGCGGAGATCGAGCCGGAGCTGGTGCGCCGGGGGGAGCGTTTCGATGCGGTCACGGACCAGACCAGCGCCCACGACGCGCTGAACGGCTACCTGCCGGCGGGCGTCACGGTGGCGGAGGCGGCCGAGCTGCGGGGTCGTGACCCGGCCGGCTACGTCCGCCGCTCGATGGCCTCGATGGCCGAGCATGTCCGGGCGATGCTGGCTTTCCAGAAGGCCGGCGCGATCACCTTCGACTACGGCAACAACATCCGGGCCCAGGCTCAGGCCGCCGGCGTGGCCGACGCTTTCGACTTCCCCGGCTTTGTGCCCGCCTTCATCAGGCCGCTCTTCTGCGAAGGCAAAGGCCCCTTCAGGTGGGTCGCGCTGTCCGGCGACCCGGCGGACATCCTGGCCACGGACGAGGCCCTCCTGGAGCTGTTCCCGAACAACGAGTCGCTGCGGCGCTGGATCGAGATGGCGGAGGCAAAGGTGCCCTTCCAGGGGCTGCCGGCCCGAATCTGCTGGCTCGGCTACGGCGAGCGGGCGAAGGCCGGCCTGGCCTTCAACGAGCTGGTTCGGTCGGGGGCCGTCTCGGCCCCGATCGTCATCGGCCGCGACCATCTCGATTCGGGCTCGGTCGCCTCACCCAACCGCGAGACCGAGTCGATGCGCGACGGCTCGGACGCGATCGCGGATTGGCCACTCCTCAACGCTCTGGTGAACACCGCCGCGGGGGCCGGCTGGGTCTCGATCCACCACGGCGGCGGAACCGGGATCGGCTACTCGCAGCACGCCGGCATGGTGGTGGTCGCCGACGGCACCGATCTGGCCGCCCAGAAGCTGGAGCGGGTCCTCACCACGGACCCCGGCACCGGGGTAATGCGCCACGCCGACGCCGGCTACGAGCGCGCGATCGAGGTTGCCCGCGAGCGGGGCGTCCACATCCCGATGCTGGAGGAGTGAAGCGCCGCGGAGCCGGCCCGCCCCCTACGCGGCTCCCGGGAACTCAGCCTTCCGCTTGACCTCCACGGCCATGGCGTTGCCGGCGGCGACACCGGCGGCCAGGGTGGCAG
>CAZFLI010000131.1:0-5444 GCA_964519845.1 uncultured Anaerolineaceae bacterium
CCGCCGGCCTCCTTCTCCAGGGCGTGGGCTCCCGCCTGGATCGACATCCGGCCGGCGACCTCGCTCATGGGCGCCAGCAGAGGCAAGCCGCCGCGATCGTCGCTGACCGTCTCGTAGGCGACGGCCACGCAGCCGGTCTCCAGCAGGCGCTTGGTCTGGGCCAGATCAGGTGCCAGGTGCAGGTAGGTGAAGAGGATCTGCCCCTCGCGCAGCATCCCGATCTCCTGCGGCTGCGGCTCTTTGACCTTGACCACCAGGTCGGCCCGATCGAACACCTCGGCCGCCTGCGGGACTATCTCGGCCCCGGCCGCCCGGTAGCGATCATCGTCCAGGTCGATCGACTCGCCCGCACCAGACTGGACGACCACCTGGTGGCCGTGCGCAGCCAGTTCGCGAACCGCGCTTGGCGTCAGGCCGACGCGGAACTCGTTGTCCTTGACCTCGGTGGGTACGCCGACGATCATCTCGACCTCCCGGGCTCGGCGCTGTGCAGTCACGCGGCTGCCGTGCCGTCTGCACGCCCGGCTCCGTTACCTGCATTCTCGCACCTGAGCCGGAACGCGCAGAAGCGGCGCGACTGGCCCAGAGCCGCACCGTTCTGCGCGTGAAAGGTCAGCTGATCGGCACCGGTTTCGGCTAGCGCCGCATCGTGCCGGTCACCTTGCGAATGTGCGAGCGGTTGACGAGGATCGCATCGTGGGGCACGTCCACGAGGGTCATGGCGCCGTACTGCACCATCGGCTCGAAGAGCGGAATGAACAGCTCGGAGGCGCGCTCCGTGATGGCCATCAGCTCCTGGGACGGCAGCAGGTACAGCACGCCGGTCACCCGGAACGGCGTTGCCTCGAGCGACACATCGTAGGCCACCCGGAACCTCTCCCAGGCATCCTTGTCGGCGGCGCTGACGACCGGGTCGCCGTCGGCAGCCGGCATGACGATAGTGATGTCGTACGGGTCGACGCTGTTGGTGCCCGCAACCGGCGCCATGTTGGTGCCGTCGCTGGGGCCGCGGAGAATCGTGTTGATGGTGATTGGGGTGCGCTTCTCGAGCTGCGGGCCAAGCTTGGCGCCGTTCTGCGCGAGCACGGCATCGATGCGGCCATCTTCGGTGAGTGCCACGAAATGGCCGGGGCGCTTCTTGATGGGGACATGGCTTGTGACCGGCATCGCCGGGTTCAGCGCTCCAACGGCCATGGTTGTACTCCTTTGGCCCGCCGGGGATGCGTCTCACAATTACGGCCTGAGACGGTCGGGCGGAGTGGGCCTTGTCTGATGGGCCTTCCGGGCCCCGCCTTGGGGTTCGGCGTCTGATAGGTACATTGACGTATTGGGCGCCGGAATCCCATACACCTTAGGTCCTGCTGGGGATAGCCCTTGATGGTCCCTTGGGACTACGTAGCCGGCCTCACATGCCAGCTGCACGGGCGCAGCGGGGACGATCTGGTGCCGTCAGGCTCGCTCGGCCGGCTCGAAAGGCAGGTAGGCGGGCTCCCACATGGCGGCGTCGACGGCCTCGTAGACCTCGTCGTCGTGGTAGAGCCGGCCGACTCCGCAGTCACGGCTCTGGCAGACGACCCGGGCCGCTATCTCACGCGAGACGTGCCGCAGGTCGCGCACGGGTGGGTACAGCGCGCCGGCGGCAAGCCGCTCCTCGGGCACCAGCGCGGCCAGGGTCTGGGCCGCCAGCAGGAACATCTCGTCGGTGATCTCACGAGCCTCGGCCACAATGGCGCCCAGGCCCATGCCGGGGAAGATGAAGACGTTGTTCGCCTGTCCCACGAGGCGCTCGCGCCCGTCGACTACTACCGGCCCAAAGGGGCTGCCCGTCGCGACCAGGGCCCGCCCACCCGTCCAGGCCATGATGTCGGCCGGCACGGCCTCGCTCTTGGCGGTTGGGTTTGACAGCGGGAAGACGATCGGCCTCTCGACGTGCTCGGCCATCTCGCGGATGGCCTTCTCGGTGAAGGCGCCCGGCGCGCCGCTCGTTCCGATCAGCATCGTCGGCTTCACCGCGGCTACGACGGCCTCGAGGTCGAGCCGCGTCGAAGGCGCGATGTCGCCGAGGCCGTAGGAGGCCAACTCGGCGGCGCCCAGAGCCAGCTCGCGCTTGTCCTGGTCGAGTTCGTCCCGGCCGTCGAAGACGAGGCCCTTGGTGTCGACCATGACGATGGCCCGGTGGGCATCGTCCGCGCTGGCCCCCTCGGACATCATCTGGGCCCGCACCAGCCGGGCGATGCCGGTGCCGGCCGCGCCGGACCCCAGGAAGACCAGACGCTGCTCGCTCGTAGGCCGGCCGAGAGCCCGCGCCGCGGCCAAGATCCCGGCCAGCACCACCGCGCCCGTGCCCTGGATGTCGTCGTTGAAGCTGGTTATGCGGCGGCGATACCGATCCAGGACGCGAATGGCGTTGTGCTGCTTGAAGTCCTCCCACTGCAGGATGGCGCGCGGGAAGACATCGAGGATGGCGTCGACGAAGGCCTCCAGGAACTCGTCGTAGTCGGCTCCCCGAAGGCGCGGCTGGCGGTAGCCGAGATACAGAGGATCGGCCAGCAGCTCCTCGTTGTCCGTGCCGACGTCCAGCGAGATCGGAAGCGTGTGGGCCGGATAGATCCCCGCCCCGGCGGTGTACAGGGCCAGCTTGCCGATGGGGATGCCCATGCCGCCGGCGCCCTGATCGCCCAGGCCGAGGATTCGCTCGTTGTCCGTGGCTACGATGAGCCGCACGTCCTCCCTGCCCACGCCCGTAGACGAAGCCTCGGGCCTGGCGTTGCGCAGGAGAGTCGGGACGCGGTCCTTGTCGGACGGTGTGATCCACAGCCCTCGGGGCCGGCGCATGATGTGGCTGAAGGTCTGGCAGGCCCGCCCCACTGTGGGCGTGTAGACGATCGGCATGAGCTCCTCCAGGTTGTCCAGGAGGACCCGATAGAAGAGCGTCTCGTTGCGGTCCTGCAGTGATGACAGGCCGATGTAACGCTCCAGATCGTCGTTCTTGCGGCGAAGGTGCTCCAGCTCCAGCGAGACCTGCTCCTCGATGGTCTCGACCTGGGCCGGCAGCAGGCCGCGCAGTCCGAAGGCATCCCTCTCGCGGTCGTCGAAGCCGGCGTCCTTGTTGAGGAGAGGCCTCTCCAACAGACCGGAGCCGAAGTGCGGGATGCGTTGCGTTCCCATTGGGCGCAGCGATCTGAGCGGGTGGGTGGACTGTGTCATGCGCTCCAGCATCGGACCGCGACCGGGCGGGCGCAACGTTCCTTCGGCCCCAAGTGGAGGTGACCCGAGGATTGCGTCCGCTAGGTGCAGGGGTCGGGCTCGCCCGGAACCAGGATCCTTGCCTGGAGCGACCCGGCGGCCCCCGCGGAGTCGATGAAGCGGGTGATCTGGTTCGACTCTCTGACAACCGGCGCGACCCCCGCCAGGTCCGCCCCGCGGACCACGCCACAGCGCATCCTGGAGCCGAACGCGACGCCGAACTCGTCGAACGGGGCGGGCAGCGGCCAGGCCGTCTCGGTGGGCACGATGCCGTTCGACGCTTCGACCGGCGGCCTGATCAGCACGGCCAGGCGCTCGGGATCGTACGGCCGCGACGGGCCGAGCTCGCCGGCCAGCCAGACGCCGAGCTGGCTCACCTGCTGCCAGAATGAGGCGAAGGCGGCCGGCGTGCCCGGATCGGGTATGCAGCGGCAGCGGAGCAGTCTGCTCGGGTCGCCGACAAGCTCGTAGACCGTGCCGTCGACGGCGATCTCAATGTGTCCCAGTATCGAGCCGGGCGCGATGTCGCCCGCGAAGTCGCCGTCGTCGCCGAGCATGCCCATCCGGCGAGCCTCAGCCACGATCATGGCGATCCCCTGCTGGGTGATCGGCGACGCGGAGGGCCCGATCCAGAGAGGGCCCGGGTAGATGGCCGGGACCGCCACGAGGCCGTCGATGTAGTAGCCGTCGGCCACGGTCGCCACCGGCAACCAGCCGAAGGTGTATTCCGGCGACAGGGCCTGCGTCTGCCAGGCCCGCATGTAGAAGGCGGCCGGCGTGGAGTCGCTTGGGATGGGCGATGGGCTGGGCGTGGGCGTGGCCTGCCCGCCGCCGCTCCTGACGCAGCCGGCGACCAGCATGGAGGCGGCCAGGGCGCCGATGAGCAGCGCGCGAGGCGAGCGGGTGGCGGACGGACTCATGTGCTCTCCCTCTCTTGCGACTGGATCGTTCGATCCCCAGACGCGGCCGCGGCGGCGGAGGTTCCCCAGCCGCCGGGCGAGAGGGCGGGCGCTCCGGCGCCGGGGCTAGTCGGTGATGACGGCCTTGACCGCGGCCACGACGGTGTCCAGGTTGGACGGCGTCAGGCCGGCGACGTTGATGCGGCCCCGGCCCACGACGTAGACGGCAAACTCGTCCCGCAGGCGCGCCACCTGCTCAGAGGACAGCCCGAGCAGGGCGAACATGCCGCGCTGCTGCCCGATCGGCTCCCAGTTGCCCGGCACGCCGGCCGCCGTGAGGGCGCCGACCAGCTTGTTCCGGTTGCCCAGGATGCGGTCTCGCATTTGGGCCAGCTCCACCTCCCAGCGGGCTCTCAGGTCCGGGTCGGCCAGAATCGTGGCCACGACATCCGCCCCGTGGGCCGGCGGATTGGAGTAGTTGGAGCGGACGGCGATCTTGACGTGGCTCAGGGCCGCGACGGCTCGCTCGGCATCGGCGGCGACCACGGTCAGCGCCCCAACTCGCTCGTTGTAGAGAGAGAAGTTCTTGGAGTAGCTCGAGCAGACCAGGAACTCCAGGCCCGGGCGGGCCAGGCCGGCCAGCCAGTCGGCGTCCTCGCGCAGCCCGAAGCCGAAGCCCTGGTAGGCGAAGTCGATGACCGGGACGAGCTGGTTCTCGACGGCGACTTCGGCGATGGCCGACCAGGTATCGGCGTCCGGATCGACGCCGCTCGGGTTGTGGCACGAGCCGTGGAGAACGACCACGTCGCCACGCGCCGCAGAGCGCAGGGCGCCCAGCATCTTGCCGACGTCGATGCTTCGGCCGGACTCGTCGAGGTACGGGTACTGGCGGATCGAGCAGCCGGCCAGGGTGAAGAGCTGCGGGTGATTCGGCCAGGTAGGCTCGCTCAGCCAGACCGTTCGGCAGGCACCGGTCTGGACCAGGAAGTCCGCGGCTACGCGCAGGGCGCCGGTGCCGCCGGGGGTCTGAATCGTGGCCGAACGCGCCGTGGTCACGATCTCGTGGTCCGGGCCGAAGATCAGGTCTCGGACCGCGTTCTTGTAGGCCGGCCGGCCGTCGATCGGCAGATAACCCTTGGGCCCGGCCGCCTCCAACAGACTCCGCTCGGCTTCGAGCACCGTCGACAGGACCGGCGTCACGCCCTTGTCATCGACGTATACGCCGACCGAGAGATTGACCTTGTTGGGCCGCGGGTCGGCTCGGAATGTCTCCGTCAGACCGAGAATCGGATCCGGCGG
>CAZFLI010000132.1:0-5410 GCA_964519845.1 uncultured Anaerolineaceae bacterium
AGTCGGCTCCGCCGAGGGTGCCCAGCAAGGCCTCGGCCATCTGGCTGCGAGCCGAATTGCCGGTGCAGAGAAACAGGACGCGGATGGGTTCGGAAGGCATGGAGCCATGCTACCGGGCGCCGGGAGACCGCGCCTGAAACGACGAAACCCGGCCTCTCGGCCGGGCTTCACGTTTGGAGCGTTGGTTGCGGGGGACGGATTCGAACCGCCGACCTTCGGGTTATGAGCCCGACGAGCTGCCGCTGCTCCACCCCGCGTCGGGAAGTCTAGGCTCGCACCCCCATTTGGTCAAACGCCGGACGCGCGAACCGCCAGGGCTTCGTGCCAGGCGGCCAGGGCCTCGGGCCACCAGGAGTCCAAAGCCTCGTCGCTGCCGTACCAGGCAACGCCGACAGACGGGCCGTGGAGGACGCCGTCCAGGATGACCGTCCGCGAGCCCGGCAGCACGGCCGAGGGGACCGGCACCAGGCCGTCGCCCTCGATGCCCGGGACCGCGGCCCGACCCACAACGGAGCGGTACAGGAGGTGCGCCACTCGCTCGCGAGTGGGACCCGCCGGATCGCTGCGAACTGCCCGCGAGGCGACCGACACGTACCCGACCCTCGGGGAGTAGAGCGTTCCGGGCGCGGCCTCATCCACCACCGTCGCCAGGTTGTCCCGCAGCTGCCTGCCGATCCCGGCGCCGCTCGAGAGGGCGTGTGGAGTGCCCAGCGTGACGACGGCGGCGATCCTCCCGGCGGCCGCAAACCGCCGGCCGCTCACCGGCTCGGGGGCTGTGAGGAGGCGCGCGATCAGCCCGCCGGCGGAGTGGCCCACTGCCAGCACGGGGGCCCCCTCTGAAACGTCGGCCGCCAGTCGGCCGGCCTCCAGCAGCGCCCGGCCGGCGCGAGTGGCGATGGCCGCCGGTCCGCGGACGGTCAACAGCATCCAGTCCGGGGTCCAGACGCGGGCCACCACGACACCGGCAGCGCCGCGTGCCAGCAGCCGCGTGGCCAGGCCGCGATAGAGCGGCGGCAGGGTGAGGAAGCCGCCCACGATCAGGACGGTCGGCCGGACCAGGTCCGGGTGCTCCCGCCACGACGACCGGTGGCCGGCCGCGGGCGCACCCCCAACACCGGCTGCGGCCGCGTGGTCGCGATTCGGCTTGGACTGACGATCGGCCACGGACGGTGCTCCTTCACGCCCATCGTAGCGCCCCCGCCGGCCGCTTCGGCGAGCGCACCCAAAGCCGCTCGTCCCGACACGCCCGCCGGCGTGCGCCATCATGTGCTCATCACATCAGCGGAGGCATGGAATGGCGCACGACGACGGCGGGCGGCAGGCGGACGATCAGGTCAAACGGCCCGAGGGCGAGAGCGGATTCGGGTCGTCTTCAGCGGAGGGCGCGCCGGGCTGGCCTCCTCAGCCTCAGTCGGGCTGGCCTCCGCAGCCTCAGTCGGCCTGGCCTCCGCAGCCTCAGTCCGCCTGGCCGCAGCCTCAGTCCGCCTGGCCGCCGGCTCAGGGTTGGCCGCCGGCCCAGCCGCAGTACCCTCAGCCTCAGGGTTGGCCGCCGGCCCAGCCGCAATACCCGCAGCCCGAGGGTTGGGCTCCCGCTCCGCCCGCGCCGCCCAGCTGGCAACCCGCGGCACCTTCCCGCCCGTCCCGGCTGCCCGCCGTCCTGTCGGTCGTGGCCGCCGCGCTGATTGCCTTCTCGGCCGGCATGGTCGTCGAGCATCTGGCCGCGCCGCCGCCGGCTCAGCAGCCGCAGCAGGAGGCTCCGCTCGAGGGCTTCGCCGTCTACGAGCAGGCCCTGCAGGACATCCGCGAGAACTTCGTCGGTCGCGACTCGCTGACCGACGAGCAGCTCCTCTACGGCTCGATCAGGGGCATGGTTGACAGCCTGGGCGACTACAACCACACAACCTTCCTGACGCCCGCGGAGTACGCCGATTTCCAGAACCAGCTCAGCGGTTCGGTCGCCGGCATCGGCGTCCTGATCGTCGAGGACAACGGCGCCTTCGTCATCGAACGCGTCGTCCGCGACTCGCCGGCGGACAAGGCCGGCCTCGTGTCCGGGGACCGCATCACGGCCGTCGATGGTACGTCCGTCACCGGCCTGGACTTCGACGGCCTGGCAGCGCTGGTCCGCGGCGATGTCGGCACGAGCGTCACCGTGACCGTCGTCCACGCCGGTTCGACGACGCCGGTCGAGTACGAGTTGACACGGGCTGAGGTGGCCATGCCGCTGGTGGACTGGGGCATGATCCCCGGCACGACCATCGCCGACATCGCCCTCTACGAGTTCTCCGACGGAGCCTCAAGTCAACTGGCCAAGGCCATCACGGCGGCCGAGGCGAAGGGCGCCACTGCGATCGTTCTCGACCTGCGCGGCAACCCGGGCGGGTACGCCGCCCAGGCGACCGCCGTGCTCGGTCAATTCCTTTCGGGTGGCGTGGCCTACATCGAGGAGGATGCGAACGGCAACCGGGATGAGGTCATGGTTGAGGCCGGGTCGAGCCAGACGACGCTGCCGATGGTGGTGCTGGTGGACGGCTACACGGCCAGCGCCGCCGAGGTCGTGGCCGGCTGCCTCCAGGATTCGGGTCGGGCCATGATCGTCGGCATGAACACCGTCGGGACCGGCACGATCCTGATGCCCTTCCAGCTGTCCGACGGCTCGGTGCTCCTGCTGGGCGTTTCCGACTGGCTGACGCCCAAGGGCAACCGGATCTTCGGCGCCGGCATCGCGCCCGACACGATGGTGGCAATGCCGACCGGCGCCCTGCCGTTCGACCCGTACGACCTACCGGTCACGAGCGCGGTCCAGCTCGAGGCATCGGGCGACGCCCAGCTGCTGAAGGCGGTGGAACTGCTGGGCCACTGAGCGAGCGTAGGCTACTATCGCCTCTCCGGGCCGTTAGCTCAGCGGTAGAGCCGCCGACTTTTAATCGGCTGGTCGTGGGTTCGAATCCCACACGGCCCTCCAGCAGCTCGCGGTTTCGGCGCGTCTCCCTGCGAGGCGGTCGTGGCCCCTCTAGCCCTCCGGGCGGCTCGGGTAGAGAGCGACGCGGACGCCCCCGACCTCGAGTTGCGCCGAGGCGACGGCGGTCTCGCCGTGGACCGGCCGGCTGGTCCCCCACTCATCGAGGAGGCGAGTGGGGTTGATCGCATCCACGTCCTGGACGACCCACTCGTGCCCCCGCCGCTCGATGGTGGCGTGGCGGAAGCTGACACCCAGATCGGAGACGCGGATCTGAGCGTCCTCGTCCCGGCCGATGAGTAGCCGCTGGCCGGGCTGGACGACGATGGAGGTGGAATGCCCGGCCTCCATGACGACCAGGTGGCCGGCGGACCTGCCCTGGCCCGAAGCGGGTAGGGGCGCCGACGGGGCCGGTCCGGCCTCCCACTCTGCTGCCGGCGAACCCGGCTGCCCCGCTCGGCCGCGCCGCGGATAAGCCGGGGTGAGATGGCCCGGCGCAGGGTAGACGGCCGGCCCGATCGACGTCGAGGCGGATCCGACGTGCTCGGGGTAGTGGGAGTGGTCCATGTAGTCCGGCGATACCGGGCCGGTCGCGGTCGAGAACGGCGGCGCCGGCGACAGTGGGACGATGTGCACGGCGTGACGTGGCGGGTTGGGCGGCATGCGCCGCGCGAGGGCCGCGATCAGCGCCCCGATCCCGGACAGCCCCAGCCCCAGCCAGAATCCCAGCTCGAGGGTGGTGTGATCCTCGACATCTGGAAGATCGTACGACCCCATCGTGGCGCTGCCGACGACGAGGCCCAGCGCGGCGCCGAACAGGGCCAGGGCGAAGCCGGCCAGAGCAGCCGTTCTGGCGGGGTAGCCCATGGGGCGCTTGACCAGCTCGTAGATGGAGCTGACGCCGGCCACGGCTACCCCAACGACGAAGATGGCCATCCAGGCGCTCGGCGCGCCGATTGATTCGTTCAGGACCGACCAGAGGCTCCGCAGCTGGGTGTAGCCGTAGTCCGAGGCCCCCAGGCGCCAGCGCAGCCAGGGCAGGGACATGGCGGCCACGAGGCAGGCCGAAGCCACGATCTGGAGGCCGGCCAGGTAGGCGGCGCTCGACCGATCGTCGGCCCCGGCGGCCGTGTCTGCCGGCGGCGGTGCCGGGGCTTCCGGTTGCGGTGCCGGGCTCGATCGCCCCGGCGACGCCTGCGCCATGCCCGCTGCCTCCGCCGGGTCATCTCCTCCAGCTGACGCGCCGGCTGCCCGGCCGCGGCGCGCACGGCGATTCTGCCACGCCTGCCCTGGGGACAGCGGGCCTGCCGGGTGGGGCCTCCCCCCGGCGAGAGACGCGGGCTGCCCGGCTGGCCGGCCGGAGCGGGCGAGGGTACCTTGTGCGCATGAGCGCCAGCTTCCCGCCCGCCCTGGCAAGAGCACCGGACCGCACCTTCTCGCTGGTGCGCGATTTCCTGCTGTCGCCCTTCGACATGCGGTCCTGGCGGGCGTTCGGGTCGATGACCCTGGGCTTCTTTGCCCTGGTCTTTGCCTTCGCCATCCTGGCCACGATCTTCTCCACGGGCGGATCGATGCTGATCGTGCTGGTAGGCGTGCCGATCATCGGCATCGGCATCGAGTGGGCCCGCGTCGTGGCCCGCTTCGAGCGCTGGCGGATGACGCTGGCCGACCCGCGGCCCCTGCGGCCTCACGCCTACCGACCCGTCCGCCAGGGGCCCCGCGCCCTCGCCGAAGCGATCTTCATGGACGAGAGTCGCTGGCGCGACGTCATCTACCTGGTGGTGGCGTTCCCGCTGGCCATCCTGGAGTGGACCCTGGCGGTTGTGCTGTGGTCCATGTCCCTGGGCGCCCTGTTCGCGCCGGCCATTCTGTACGTGATCAAGGACAAGGCGCACGGGCAGTTCCCGGCCTCGGTGGAGCAGGTGATGCCGGCGATCGTGGCGACCTGCCTGGTGGTCGGCCTGACGCTCCTCCCGGTGGCGGCTTCGGTTTCGCGCGGCCTGATGGTCATGCACCGGGCCCTGGCCGAGGCCCTGCTGTGCGCCAGCGAGCGGGATGAGCTCCGCCATCGCGTCGAGACCCTGCGCGACAGCCGCTCGGCAATGCTCCAGGTCGAGGCCAGCGAGCTGCGGCGCATCGAGCGAGATCTGCACGACGGGGCCCAGCAGCGGCTGGTCATGCTGGCCATCGACCTCAGCCTGGCGGCCGACAAGGTGGACAAGGACCCCAAGGCGGCCAAGGCTCTGATGAACGACGCCCGCGAGCAGGCCCGCCAGGCGCTGGCCGAGCTGCGCGATCTCGTCCGGGGCTCGGCCCCATCGATCCTGCTCGACCGTGGCCTGGTCGCGGCTCTCGGCTCGATCGCGGGGCGCTGCCCGGTGCCGACGATGGTCGAGAGCACCCTGCCGGCCGGCGAACGCCAGCCCCATGCCGTGGAACGGGCGGCCTACT
>CAZFLI010000133.1:0-5322 GCA_964519845.1 uncultured Anaerolineaceae bacterium
CCTGTTCTACATCTTCTGGGAGCTGGTCCTGGTGCCGATGTACCTGATCATCGGCGTCTGGGGCGGCGCCAACCGCATCTACGCCACCATGAAGTTCGTGCTGTACACCCTGGTCGGGTCGCTGCTGATGCTGGTCGCGATCCTGGCCACGGCCTGGGCCCACCAGACGGCCACCGGATCCTGGGTCGGCGCCTTCGACTACCAGACGCTGCAGGCGTTCGCGGCGGCCGGCTCGTTCGGGCGCGACTTCCAGATCCTGGCCTTCCTGGCGCTGTTCCTCGCCTTCGCCATCAAGGTGCCGATGTTCCCCTTCCACACCTGGCTGCCGGATGCCCACACCGAGGCGCCGACGGCCGGCTCGGTGATCCTCGCCGGTGTCCTGTTGAAGCTGGGCGCGTACGGGCTGATCCGCTTTGCCGTCCCCCTCTATCCGGAGGCGGCCCACGCCTTCGCCTGGCCGATCATCGTGCTCAGCGTGGTGGCCATCGTCTACGGCGCCGTCGTCTCGATCGTCCAGCCCGACCTGAAGCGCCTTATCGCCTACAGCTCGGTCAGCCACATGGGCTTCGTCACGCTGGGCATCTTCGTCTTCACCGCCACGGCCTATCAGGGCGCGGTGCTGCAGGTCCTCAACCACGGCCTGATCACCGGCGGGCTCTTCCTTCTGGTGGGCATCGTGTACGAGCGCACCCACGACCGCACGATTGCCAAGATGGGGGGCCTGGCGGGGGTGCTGCCGATCTGGTCGACGGCCTTCGGCTTCTTCATTCTGGCCAGCGCCGGGCTGCCGGGCCTGTCCGGCTTCGTGGGCGAGTTCCTGGTCTTCGTCGGCTCGTTCATGTACGCGCCGGGGATCGCCGTGTCGGCCATCGTGGCCATGGTCCTGGCCGCGACCTATCTGCTGTGGATGTTCCAGCGCGTCGGCTTCGGGCCCGTCTCGGAGTTCATCGCCGGACTGGGCAGCCACATGACCGACATGACCCGCACCGAAATGGTCACGGTGGCGCCGCTGGTCATCCTGATCGTCGTCTTCGGCCTGTTCCCGGGCCTCATTCTCGACTTCCTCAGCGGCCCCGCTCAGGCTTTCCTGGCTGCCGCCGGGGTCGCGGCCGGCACATGACCATGGATCCGAGAGGAGTAGCGCAGTGAGCTGGCCGGATCTCGTCAGCCTGGCCCCGGTCGTTGTGGCGATCCTGGCCGCCGCGGCCGTTCTGCTGGTCGACATGGCCGCCCCGGGACGCCGCTCCACGGCCGTGGTCGCGGCGCTGGCGGGGCTGGGAGCCGTGGCTCTGACGGTGCTGGCCCTGGCCGGGCGCACCGAGACGGCCTTCGCCGGCGCCTACCGGCTGGACGACCTGACCATCTTCCTCGACGCGCTGTTGGTCATCGTGGCCACCCTTACGATTCTGTTCGCCGGCGACTACCTGGAGACACGGGGACTGCCGATGGCGGAGTTCGCGGCCATCCTGCTCTTCGCCATCGCCGGGGCGATGCTGATTGCCGGAGCGGCCGACCTGCTGCTGCTGTTCGTCGGCCTGGAGCTGATGGTCCTGCCGGGCTACGTACTGGCCGGCTTCGCCCGGCGAGACCCCTATTCGACCGAAGGCGCTATCAAATACTTCCTGCTCGGCTCGTTCTCCAGCGCCATCCTGCTATTCGGCCTGGCCTACGTGTGGGGCATGACCGGCAGCACGCGCGTCGATGCCGTGGCGGCCGCCATGGCCGATGTGGCCGCCACCGGCAGGATCGCCCCCGGCCTGGCCCTGGGGCTGGCCTTCGTCACCACCGGAGTGGCCTTCAAGATGGCCGCGGTGCCGTTCCACTACTGGACCCCGGACGCATACCAGGGCTCGCCCACGCCGGTCACGGCCTACCTCTCGGTGGGACCCAAGATCGGCGCCTTCGCTATCGCCCTCCGCCTTCTGGTCGCGGCGCTGGGGCCGATCAAGGAGGACTGGCTGCCGGTGGTGGTCGTCCTGGCGGCGGTCACGATGACCCTCGGCAACCTGGTCGCGATCGCCCAGGACAACGTCAAGCGGATGCTGGCCTACTCTTCGATCGCCCACACCGGCTACATCCTGGTGGGCCTGGCGGCCTATGCCGGCGGCCGCGACGAGGGCCTGTGGGCCATTCTCTTCTACCTGGCCGCCTACACCTTCATGAACATGGGCGCCTTCGCCGTCGTGACGGCCCTGCAGCGCAGGCCGGGTGTCTCGTCCGACATCGCCACATTCGCCGGACTGGGTCGGCGCGATCCCTGGCTGGGCGCCCTGATGGCGCTCTTCCTGCTGTCGCTGACCGGCATCCCGCCGCTGGCCGGCTTCTGGGCCAAGGCCTACGTGATCGTGGCGGCCGTCGAAGCCGGCGGCTGGCCGGCTGCCCTGGCCGTGCTGGCAATGCTGAACGCGGCCGCGGCCGCCTTCTACTACCTGCGCGTGGTCGTCTACATGTACATGCGCGAGCCGGCGATCGAGGGGCGCGCCGCGGCGCCGGGGCCGCTCTTCCGGACGGGACTGGCCGCGGCCACGATCGGGACGCTAGCCTTTGGGCTATTCCCGGCGGTCCTCACCGCGGTGGGCAACGCGGCGCTCGTCCTGCTGGGCTAGGGCCGGAGCCGGGCCCGCGGAGGTCCTGGGCGCTTCGAGCCGCTTCTCGGGCGCGGCGGGCGCGGCGAATCAGGCGTTCGATCCGGTGCTGGCCGTCCCGCGGGTGCTAGCCGTCGCCGAAGGGCGCGATGCTCGCGGGAATGTCACCCTGCTCGCCCGGCGTGGGCGAGGGCGTGATTATCGGCAGGGGTGTCGGGCTGGCCGTCGGCAGGTCCACGTAGGTGGGCTTGGCCGGCAAGGCGCTGTTGTACGGCGGCGCGACCACTGCCACGACGATCAGGAGCAGCAAGGCCGCCCCCGCGCCGGCCAGTGAAGAGAAAAGCAGGCTGTACCGCTGTGCCATGAGCGGGAGGTTAGCAGGAATCGGCCGGACCGGCGAAATGCCGGCCTGCGGGGAGCCGGCGGCGGGTCGCGGCCCAGCCGAGCCGGCCGGCGGGTCGCGGGGCTGGAGGTGCGGCAGGCGGGCCACCCGCCTGCTAGGATGCCCGCCGATGAGCCTTCGAGCTTCAGTAGCCGGCAAGGTCACGGGCGCGGCCGCCTCGGCGAGGCGCCGCACGGCCCGCTTCTTCCGCGCGATCGGGGCCCGCATCCCCACCCCGAACCGGCGCCTTCGCGAGGGCGCCGCCTTGCTGCCCGCCCTGCTGGTGGGGGCCGGCGTGTTCGTGATCGTGGCCGGCCTGTTCAACTACTTCGGCCCGAGCCCCGACGCCACTCCCTCCCCAACGACCAGCACGGCGGCCACTTCGGCCCCGTTCACGTTGCCCCCGCTCGCCACCGACAGCCCCTCGATCGAACCCTCCGAGGGACCCGGGGCGGTCGCCACGCGCCTGGTCATCGCCGCTCTCAACATCGATCTGCCGGTCGTCGCTTCGCCGCCCAACGAGCGCTACCCGCTGTGCGACGTTGCCGAGTGGCTGATGGCCGACCGCGCCTATGCCTACCCCGGCGCCGCCCAGCCCACCTACCTCTACTCCCACGCCCGAGACAAGATGTTCGGGCCGCTGCTCCAGGCCTCGAAAGTGGACGACGGGGCCGCGCTCATAGGGATGTGGGTGGAGCTATACAGCGCGGACAACCAGCGCCACGTCTACGAGATCACCCGGGTCCTCCGCCACGTACCCAACTCCCCGGCCTTCCTGGCTGAGGTCATGGCCGCGACCACGGATCAGCTGTGGCTCCAGACGTCCGAGGGTCACGCCGACACGTCGTCCAAGCTGCAGATCGTGGCCATGCCGGTGGGCGTTGTCGCCGCGGCTTCGGCCGCGGACGCCCACCCGACCGGCACCGGTAACGTCTGCCCCGACGCTCCCGTCTGCGAGTCGGCTGATCAGACAGGCTGCCGCCCCAAGTAGCCCGCCTAGATCCAGTGGATCCGGCGGAGCACGGCGGCGCAGGCCGCCGCAGCCGCCAGGCAGACCACGGTGACGATCCAGAAGCCGGGCCCCTCTTCGGCCCGGAAGGCGCTCTGGGCCTCGCTCATGCCGAAGATGCCGGCCAGGGCGCCCACCCCGGCCACCACCACCGTCACGCCGGTCAGGCGCTTCATGATCTCAGACAGGTTGTTGTTGACCGTCGAGAGGTACGTCTCCAGCGTGGCCGAAGCCAGTTCGCGATAGGAGTCGAGCTCGTCCGTCAGCCGGATCAGGTGATCGTAGGAGTCGCGGAAATAGAGCCGCCGCTCGGACTCGATCATCTTCTGGTCGCGGCTCGACAGGATGTTGAACATCTCCCTCTGGGGAGCGGTGACGCGCCGGATCTGGATGAGGTTCCGCTTGAGCTCGAACAGCCGCTCGAGCAGCTCCCGGTCCGGGTGGCCGACGACCTCGTCCTCGAGAGCATCGATCTCGTCCCCGAGCCGGTCCAGCAGCGGGAAGTAGGCGTCGATGGTGTCGTCGCACAGGGCCCACAGCAGGTAGTCCAGGCCCTGGCTCAGGGTCGCCGCCGGCCCGGCCCGCACGAGCCGGGTGGCCCGAGGATCCCACCACCGGCTGTGGCTGCTGAGCAGGAAGCGGCAGCCCAGCACGAAGTCGAGCTCGCGATCGAAGATGACGCCGTCGTCGTAGCCGAGCGAGAAGACGACCAGATGCAGGGTGTCGTCCATTTGCTCGATCTTCGCCCGCTGGTCGCGCTCGCACATATCCTCGATCAATAGAGGATGCAGCCCCAGGATCTCGCCGACCTGGATCACCAGCGAGGGCGCCGCACCGCACAGGTCGACCCAGGTCCGGGTGTCGCGGGATCGCACGGCCCGCCGCAGCTCGTCCAGCGCGGCAGCTCCCTGCAGGTCCTTCGAGATGCGGCCCCGAACGCTCAGGACGCGGATCTCGCCGGGCGAGTCGGCCTTCCCGTCCGGGCCGGGCGTCTCAGACAGCAGCGTCGTCGTCATGGCCCGAATCATCCACGCCTGGACCCCCGTCTGCTCCGCCCCCGCGCGCCCTGACGTGCAGGACCAGCGCCGGGACAACCGCCGCCAGGGTCACGAACGCCGCCGCCAGGAAGATGCCGACCATGATCGAGGCGGCCTTGCTGGCGGCCCAATTCTCCAGCGCGTCGACGACCAGGCCGTCGTGGAGGCCGCGGTCCCACAGGTACTCGGGGATGTACTGCTTGTAGACGTCACCCGGACCGTAGACCTCGTTGGAGACGCGGGTGATGGTGGTCGAGCCGTAGGCCGTCAGGGCGGCCATGCCGATCGACATGCCGATCATCCGGGCCA
>CAZFLI010000134.1:0-5320 GCA_964519845.1 uncultured Anaerolineaceae bacterium
CCTCTGCTGGGCGAGATGCGCACCATGCCCGGCCTGCCCTCGCATCCCGCCGGCGAATCGATCGACATCGACGCCGACGGCAACATCGTCGGCCTGTTCTAGGCCCAGGGCGTGGCGACTTCGTCCATGCTCAACCTGCTGCTGACCCGACACGGGAACGCCGCGGCGCCGGACGTGATGCTGGGCGGGCAGCTGGACGTGCCGCTCAATGAGAAGGGGCGCGCGGAAGCGGAGGCGCTGGCGGCCAGGCTGGCCGGTGTTCGAATCGACCGCATCATCTCCAGCCCCATGGCTCGTGCGCTCGAGACCGCCCAGGTGATCGCCCGCGGCCGGCCGATCGAGATCGACGAGCGCCTTCGCGAGCAGGATTACGGGAGATGGGAGGGCCTGACGGCGACCGAGATCGAGGCCCGCGATCCCGAACTTCGCGCCCGTTGGGAGGCAGACCCGGCGACCACCCATGCCCCCGGCGGCGAATGCGGCGACGACGTGGCGGCCCGGGCGCGCAGCTTTCTGGCCGATCTGCTGGCGGGCGAACTCGGCGCCGTGCTGGGGGCCGAACTCGCGGCCGGACCACCGGCCCAACCGGTCGAGGCCTCACATCACCGCCCGCCGGACCCGGGCGGCTCGCGCGGTGCCGTCTCGGAGCAGCGGGCCGAAGCCGAGGGCGAGCGCCGCGTCCTCGTGGCAGCTCACGGGACCCTCGGCCGCATCCTGATCTCCGTGGCTCTGGGCTCACCGATCCGCGACTACCGCCGCCGCTTCATCGTCGATCGGGCCGCCCTCACCGTCCTGCGCTACGAGCGCGGCGACGGCCCGGACGGCGCGCAACTCGTCCTGGCCAACGACGTGGCTCACCTTCGCGCCCCCGGCGAGGCGCCCTGGGGCTGAGCGTCACGAAGGCAGCCGCGGCCCCCGCCTCCGCATTCACACCGGCCGCCGCATGCGCTATTCGGGCACTGATGGCAGACTGACGCCCTCACACCCGGCCGGCCGCCATGAGGGATCCCCGTGTACCGCGCTGTTGGCACCTACATCATCGTCTACGGCGCGATCGCGGCCTGGGCGCCATACCTCTCCGCCTACTACAACAGGGGCCTGGGAATCTCGCTCGGGCTGGTGGGCCTGCTGATGGCCATGACCTCGATGGTCTCGCTTGTCTGCGCGCCCGTTTGGGGCACGCTCCACGACCGAAACCCCGGCTCCAGGCTGCTGCTGCCGATCGCGGCGGGCATCGCGGCTTTGGGGGCGTTCGGGCTGCTGGCCGCCGGCGCCACGCCCCTGCTTCCGTTCGCGGCAGCGGCCTTCGCTTTGGGCATCTCCGGCCTGCTGCCGATGATGGACGTCCGGGTCCTGGAGATGGTCTCGGTCGACCGTACCCGCTATGCGCGGGTGCGCGTCTGGGGTTCCATCAGCTTCATCATCCTGGCGCCGCTCGTCGGCGCCCTGACCGTCGCTCACGGCCTGGAGGCACTGTTCTGGGTCATGATCCCGGCCCTGCTGCTGGGCGGCCTGGCGTGCGCGACGCTGCCCGGCCGGGACCATGCCGTCCGAGCCACGAGCATGCGCCGCGCCCCGATGGCCGTCCTGCGCCAACCCCCCATCGCCCTCTACCTGTTGGGCGGCTTTCTCGCCTGGGCCGCGGTCGCGTCTCAGAACGCCTTCTTCACCATCTACCTGATCCAGCTGGGTGCGTCGACGCAGCTGGCCGGGATGGCCTGGTCGGTCGCCGCCCTGCTCGAGGTGCCGGCCATGTTCCTCTTCCCGGCGCTGGCCCGCCGATTCGGCGTGGAACGGCTTATCGTCCTGGGCGCGGCTCTGCTCATCGTGCGCCAGCTGGCCAACGTGGTCTTCACCGAGCCGCTGGTGCTGATCGGCTTCTCGCTGGTCCAGGGGATCGGCTACTCGTTCCTGCTGATCGGGTCGATCACGTTCATGTCGCACCAGGCGCCGCGGGGCACGGCGGCCACGGCCCAGGGCATCTTCAATGCCGTCGCCGGTAGCATGGCCGCGATCGTGGGTGTGGGCCTGGGCGGGCAGCTGGCCGGGCTGCTGACGATCCGCGGCCTGTACGCGGTGTCGGTCTGTCTGGGCATCGGGGGAGCGGTGCTGATTGCGGCCGCGGTCCTCCCGGTGGCAAGGTCCCGAGCCGCGGCCCCAGAGAACACCGAGGCTGCCTGGGACGCGGCTCCGGCCGCCGTCGCGGAGGGATCTACAGGCCCAGCCGCCTGAGTTGCGCCCTG
The DNA here is from genome assembly GCA_964519845.1 of uncultured Anaerolineaceae bacterium. Taxonomy (GTDB): domain Bacteria; phylum Chloroflexota; class Limnocylindria; order Limnocylindrales; family CSP1-4; genus Fen-1039. The sequence goes on from CAZFLI010000134.1 coordinate 2,244, forward strand.
ATCTGGTTGGCCGCCGCCTGGCAGCCGAGCTCGCTGAAGTGCAGCCCGTCGGAGGTGTACTTGGGCTGGATGAGCCCGTCCTTGGTGGCCAGCGCGCTGTACAGATCGACGACGTGGATCTTCTGCAAGTTGGCGAGCCTCAGGATGGCCGCGTTGAGCGACTTGATCTTGGAGGCCATGCTCGGATACGAGTCGGGCGGCACGTTGATCAGGATTGGCGTGACCTTGTGGGCCCTGGCGTCGACGATGATGGCCCTCAGGTTGGCAATGATGGCGCTCTCGCTGATGCCGTAGCCGAGGTCGTTGGTCCCACCTAGAACGAGGAGCACCGCCGGCTTGTAGGGGTAGATGTCCTTGGCCAGGCGGGCCCGCATCTGCGAGGTGGTGTTGCCGGGCACGCCGGCGTTCTTGACCAGCCGCAGGACGGCGTCCTGGGCGTCAAGTCGAGTGGGCCACGGGTTGGAGGCGGGCCAGGCCGTGAGTGAATCGCCCAGGGCGGCGAACTTGCGAACGACCACCGGGCGCGGTGTGGGCTTCTTGGTGGGCTGTGTCGAGGCCGCCGGCGCGTCGGTGGGCTCCGGGGTCGGCGAGTCCGTGGGCGTCGGGGCCTCAGTGATGGCCGGGGGCACGTAGGCTGGATCGTCGGTGCCGTCGGCCATGATGTAGATGGGCGTGGGATCGGGCTCGGTACCCAGACCGGTCACGGGCCCGGCAATCGAAAAGGCGGACGCGACCAGCAACAGGCCCATCACGGCCACGGCCTCACGCCGCCGCTGCTCGCCCGCCGGCAAGCGGCGCCTCGGAGGCGCGCCGTCGGCCTCGCCAGGCCGTGGGATGGGGCTCTGGTAGAGACCGCCGGCGATCTCGGCCGCCGCGGCCTGGTGGCGGGCCATGTTGCGGCCCGGCTCGGCCGAGTGCGGATCGGGATGGGCCATGCGCGCCGGCCCGGCCGGCAGGAAGAACATGGCCCGCAGCAGGTCCCACAGACCCAGGCGGTGTCGCTCAACCGCGGGGCGGCGCTTCCTGGCGCGCGGGTTGAGGGAGGGCGCATCGGATCCAGCCTGCGCCAGCCAGTCCCCAGCCCCATCCCTCGAGGAGCCGGCGGCGCGGTGGCGGATGGAGGGGGCTCCATCCTTCCGACCCCGGACGCTGCTCATGCCGTCAGCCTACCCCTCTTCGGCCGGTTTCCGCCAACCGGGCATGCCCAGCCGCCACCACACGAAGCCTGCCACGAAGGCGACGCAGAGCACCGCGATGAGCAGGTCGAAGGGCTTCAGGGCGTCGCGTATCTCCAGCCAGTTCTCGCCCAGGACGGTGCCGGTGTAGACGAGGGCGATCGTCCAGGGGACTGCGCCCAGGGTGGAGTACACGATGAAGCGCCCGAGCGGCATGCGCCCGACGCCGGCGACGAAACTGATGATCGTCCGGATCCCGGGCAGAAGGCGGGTGAAGAAGGCGGTCGGCGAGCCCCAACGGGCGAAGAAGTGCTCGACCTGCTCGACCTCGTGCTTGCGGATCAGGAACAGCCAGCCCCAGCGCTCGAGGAAGGGCCGGCCGAGCCTGGCCCCCAGCGCGTAGCCGAGCAGGGATCCGGTGGTGTTGCCCCCGACGCCCACCGCCACCACGATCCAGAAGCTCCAGGGGGCGTTGGTGAGCGGCTCGATCTTGCTCGAATCGCTGACCAGGAAGCCGGCGAAGGGCAGGATCAGCTCGGACGGCAGCGGCACGAGCATGGACTCGATCGTCATGGCCACGAACACGCCCCCGTAGCCCAGGGCCGCGTACAGCTGGTCCAGGAACGGGATGACGAACTGGTCGACGAAGGTGAGCACTGGCGACCCTCTCGTGGTGGCATGAGGCGTGTCGTGTCGGCCGGCGAAACTGCGCGGAGGATAACCGAGACAAGCCTTCGCCGCCCACGGCCGCTATGCTCAGCGGCGTGAGCGACACGGGATCGCACCGCCATCTGCCTGATTCCCCGGCCCTGCGGCTCCCGCGCGCGCCCGGCTCGGAGATAGTCCTCTCCGGGGCCGATCTGTCCATAGCCGCCGTGGAGGACGCGGCCCGCGCGGGCGCGCCGGTTCGGCTGGGAGACGCGGCCCGGGACCGCATGGCGGAGGCTCGGGCGGTGGTCGAGCGGCTGGTCGCCGCGGGCGAGATCGTCTACGGAGTCAGCACCGGATTCGGCGATCTGGCCACGACCGTCGTCTCGGCCGCGGACTCCGAGCAGCTTCAGGAGAACTTGCTGCTCTCCCATGCCGTGGGTGTGGGCGACCCGCTGCCGCGGGACGTGGTCCGGGCGATGCTCCTGCTGCGGGCCAACACCCTGGCCCTGGGCCACTCGGGCTGCCGGCCGCTGCTGGCCGATCGGCTATGCGACTTCCTCCGGCTGGGCATCCACCCGGTCGTGCCGTGCCAGGGCTCCGTCGGCGCTTCGGGTGATCTGGCCCCGCTGGCCCATCTCGCCCTGCCCGTGATCGGCCGCGGCGACGTGGAGATGGGCGGTCGCGTCATGCCGGCGGTGGAGGCTCTGCAGAGCGCCGGTCTCGAGCCGATCAAGCTACAGGCCAAGGAGGGCCTGGCCCTGCTCAACGGCACCCAGATGATGTCGGCCATCGGCGCCCTGGTGGCGGCCGACGCCGGTCGTCTGTCCCGGACCGCCAGTGTCGCCGCGGCCCTGAGCTGCGAGGCCCTGCTCGGCACGGATGTGGCCTACGCCGCCGCCTACCAGCTGGCGCGACCGCATCCCGGCCAGGTGGCCGTGGCGGCGGAGCTGCGTCACTTGCTCCGCCACTCAACCCTGATGGCGGCCCATCATCCCTCAACCCACAAGGTCCAGGATCCCTACTCACTGCGCTGCGTGCCGCAGGTCCACGGTGCCGTCCGCGATGCCCTGGACTACCTGCGCGGCGTGCTGGACGTGGAACTGAACTCGGCCACGGACAACCCACTCGTCTTTCCCCAAGGCGGAGGTGCGGACGCCACGGCAACCGCCACCGGCGGCGGGCTGGTCATAAACGGCGGCAACTTCCACGGCGAGCCGGTGGCCCTGGCGCTCGACTTCGCCAAGCTGGCCA
>CAZFLI010000135.1:0-5314 GCA_964519845.1 uncultured Anaerolineaceae bacterium
GGCAGGGCGGTGTAGAAGTGGTACTGGAACGCGGCCCGGTCAATGCGGGCCCAGGCCAGCCACTGCCAGAAGAACGCCACCGCGATCAGCATCAGGCCCAGGCTGCGCCGCTTGAATGCCTGCCAGCAGACGAAGCCCATGGCGAAGATGGCCAGCCACCAGGTGACGGGGTTGCCGCCGTCGTAGATCATCGAGCCCTGGGACAGGGCGTAGTGGTCGCTGTGGAACCAGACGGGTTTCAGATCAAGCGGCCAGGCCCACCACGGCGAGCTGGCGGCGTGCGACGCCCGGAGGTCGTTGTGGTAGTTGTACATGCTGACCGTCAGGTCCATCAGGGTCTGCCCCGTGTGGCCGGAGGGGAAGGCGTTCAGGCACTGCCCCGCGTCGTTGGTCTCGAAGCAGTACAGGATGGGCAGGGCGCCCGTTTCCGCCGTCTGGGCCTGCCAGGGCATCGACCAGGGGACGTACGAGGCCATGTAGACGGCGATCGGCAGGACCAGCAGGCAGGCGGCCATCCACAGAGCCGGCAGGCCGAAGCCGGAGCCCAGCCGCAGCCATCCGGTCGGCGCGGGGGAGGGCGGCTCGGCGAATGACGCGGGATCATCAGGCGGGGGCGGAGCGGCCAGCGGCCCGACGCCGGCCTGTCCGGCGAGCCAGATCAGGCCGCCCAGCGCCGGCCCGGCGGCAATCATGCCCAGGCCGGCCTTCAGCAGCATGTCGCTGGTCAGGCTCAGATGTCCGATGGCCAGCTGGCTGCCCATCATCCGGCTGCCCGCCAGAACCAGCGCACCCAGGACGATCGGGGCGACCACGGCAAACTGCGCTTCCTGCCGCGTCCAGGCGATCGGGTGGTAGGCGGCGGCGGCCGCGGCGACGGCAGTGATGGCGAGCAATATCAAGAAGAAGGTGTAGTTGGGGCTGCCGTTCTGGTCGGCCGGCGGATAGGCGAACAGCGAGGCGGCCAGCACAGCGGCCGTCGTCAGGCCGGTCAGGATCCCGAACAGCCACCTGTCCGGCCGGGTCCGGGCGCGATTGACTGTCAGGTAGGCGCCGAGCCCGGCCACCCCCAGAGCCAGGAAGAGCAGCACCACCGTGCCACCGATGTCCCCCTTGCCCGGGGCGTAGTGCATGCCGTCGATGGCCACCCAGCCCAGCATCCCGGTGCCGGCCGCGAGCGCCAGGATGGCGATCGCCCGGCCCAGCGCGGAACGCACCAGGATCAGGACTCCGATGCTGGCGATGGCGTACATCGCCACCCACTTGGCGGACAGGGCCAGGCCCAGAGTCAGGCCCAGCAGCGGCATCCCCAGCCAGAAGCCGATCCAGGACCGCCGGCTGCCGCGATCGCCGTGCAGCCACATGGCGACGAAGATCAGATAGGCCAACAGCAGCAGCCCGCCGACGTAGGTGTCGTTCATGGCGATGCGGGACTGGACGAAGAGCATGCCGTCGAAGGCGGTGAAGAAGGCGGCCAGGAGGGCCACCCCGCGGCGCCGGAAGAGGAGTCTGGTCAGCAGATACAGGCAGACGGCCATCAGCGTCCCGAACAGCACGCCCACGATTCGCCAGGAGAAGGCGAACTGCCCCACGTCGACGGTCGCCATCGATCCATCCGCGCCGAACACGAGCATCTCGTGACGATCGAAGCCCGGCAGCTGGGGACTCGAATCGAGGGCGATCGCGGCCGGCTCGAAGGGCAGGACGGCATCGGCGAACACGGCGTTGCCGTTGATCTCGATCGCGTAGATCGTCCAGCCCTTGCCATCGGGGGTCTTGCCGAGGGCGTGCAGTATCTTCGTGGCGTCGTCGAAGGCGAGTTTCGTGACCGGCCCCGGCATCCGCCCGAGTGCCTGGTTGCCGTCGACCATGGCGCTGCCGTTGGCCTGGTCCAGGCGCAGCAGGACGATCGAATTGCCGGCGGCGGCATATGAGGGCTGGTCTGCGTTGGTGTTCACGGCCAGCGACGTCGCCGGGCCGTCGGAGTAGATGTTGGCGGTGATCGTGACGCTGGCGGCGTCCATGAGGGCGATGCCGCCCTCGTAGGCCACGAGCAGCTGCGGCGAATCGGTCGTGACGTCGATGCCCGGCAGGGCTCCCTCCAGCATGCGGGTCTGGATGGTCGCCACCATCGCTTCGTCGAGCGGACCAAGGTCGAGCGGAACGGCGGTCTGACCGGTGGCGGGCGAGCTGAGCATCTCCTTGACCACGGTCTGGTCCAGGCCCACGGCGTCGGCCAGCACGCTCGCCTCTGCCTCGGGATCGGTGACCTCATCTGGGATCATGGAGGCCTGAGCCGGGCTGTTGCCGAGGCGGACGAAATCGGCCGCGCCGGGGATGTGCCCGCGGCCGATGATGCTGCCCTTGCCGTCGACCGAGACGATGTCGCCCGAGGCGGCAATGGCAAGAACGGTCGGGGGGGCGCCGGCGTAGACGGCGTCGATCTCGAGGCCCGTCTGCACGTCGAGCTTCACCGGCGCCTCCGGCTGCTTCGCCTGGCCCAGCCGGTAGTAGTCGAGCGAGTCCATGCCGATGCGCCACAGGAAGCCGTCGGATGTGCCGGCGTAGAGGTAGCCCGACTGGGCGGCGATCGACACGGCCGTCACGTGGGGTATGTCGTACGTCCACTCGAGCGCCCGGGTCTGCAGGTCGTATACGCGGACCTCGTCGCCCGTGGCCACGAAGACGCGGTCGCCCAGCCGCGCGTCCGCGTTGAAGCGCGGATCGCTCTGCTCCTCGACGGTGCTGGGTGTGGGCGGCGGCGTCCGCGGCTGGATGGCCACGTCCTCGACCGTCAACCCCAGCTCGCCCGTGGCGGTGACCTTGTAGTCGGAGAAGATGGTGATGCCCGCGGCGATGCCGTACTTGGCCAGGTGGGGGTGGGTCCACTCGTAGATGTCGTGCGGGATGTTGTAGCGCCAGTCCTGCAAGAACTCGGTGGCCGTGCGGGCGTGGTAGACCTCGTCGAAGTGGGTCTGGGCCGGCTCGTCCAGGCGGTAGACGCGCATCGAGAGGACGACGGCGATCAGGGCCACCACGATCCACAGGTCGAGCTTGTCAAAGCGGCCCCGCGGCTCGGCAGCCAGGGCGGGCGAACGGTCCGCCCTCAGCGACGGGCGGGACAGCCAGCGCCATGCCCGCAGGATCCGCTGCGGCACGAACTCGGGGTCGTCGTCCGTATAGGGGCGCTCGTCCCCGTAGTAGTACTCGTACTCGCCGCCCTGCCACTCTCCATCGGGCGCAGCTTCACCGTATCCGGCAGGCGGCGGGAATTGGCCGCGCCAGGCCGCTGCGGCGCCGGTCCCGGGCGTCCCCCACTCGGCCGCCTCGACGCTCCAGTCCTCCCCGGCCGCGGCGGGCTCGGCTCCCGCCAAGTCCGCTTCCGCCGCCAGGCGTTCGACTGCCCGGCCGCGCATCTGCCACAGCGCCCACAGCATGACCAGGCCGGTGGCGACCGCCGACACCGCGATCGGCCAGATGTAGTCGCCGAACCTGGCCTCGCGCAGGAAGGCTCCCCAGTCGATCATCACCCCGGCGATGTTCTGGCTGCCCGTCTGGGGAACGACGTTGCCCTGACACGAATAGGGCTCGTTGCTGGGGATGCCGCAGTACTGCGTCAGGACGGCCAGCAGGTTGGCCGAATTGACCACGGCCAGGATCGCGTAGGCAACGGCCCAGCGCCACGACAGGGCGAGCAGGATCGCCCCCACGGCGAAGAATGGAAAGAGGTAGCGCTCGTGGGCGCGGGTCGGCAGGACGAAGAAGGCGATGGCCAGGATGGCCGCGGCGACGACGATGGACAGCCGGTCGTCGCGCCAGGCCGCCCACAGCGCAACTCCGGCGATGGTCGCCAGGAGCAGGCCCTCGCCGACCAGCGCCGCCGGCAGCGGGCCGCCAAGCTGGCCGACGAGAACCGCGGTCACTACCCCCGCCGCGGTCAGGCAAGCTCCGGCCGCGCCGCGCAGACCGGAGGTCCGGCCGTCCGGCCGGTCGTCGGCGACGACGAGACCCGAAGACTCGGACTCGAGCGATCGGGCCCACTGCCAGGCCACCAGGGCCAGGCCGGCCAGCAGCAGGGCGATCAGGGCCGAGATGGCTATCGCCCCGGCCGGGTAGGGTCCCAGATGGAATCCGGAGTAGGTACGGCCGAGCTCATCGACGAACGGCGCGTCCCGCACCCAGCCCAGGTTCTGAGCCATGCTCGCGCCGTTCTCGTCCTGGGCCAGGGCCCAGGGGTTGTAGGCGTTGAGCGTTAGGTACGGGTACTCGCCGAAGGTGTTCGCCATGCGCTCGACCACGGCGTCGAAGACCTGCCCGCTCATGCCGACGACGACCGGGACGGCCAGCAGCAGGGCCACCAGGCTCCGGTCCACCCCCTCCACGATCACGTTCCGCCGCGCCCACAGGAAGGCGCCCGCTCCGGTGACCACGGCCGCCAGCAGGGTCAGGCCGAACGAGGCGGTCAGCAAGCGCTCCGGCAGGCCCAGGAAGTCCAGCCCTGTGAAGGGCAGGCAGAGCAGAGCGGCCGTCCCAAGGCCAGATGCGATCGAGGTCAGGACGCGCCCCGGATCGGCTTCCCCGTGGGCGGGCCGGAGCGACCGACGCAGGACCACGAACGCGACCAGGAAGCCCAGGATCCCCAGCTGCAGCTTGGTCAGGGCGGCGAGGACGGCCAGGGCGCTGGCCAGCTCGCGGCGGTCCTGGAGCAGCGCCCTGAGCCCCAGCAGCAGGAAGACCGAACCGACGGCGTCGGCCTGGCCCCAGATGGCGCTGTTGAACCAGGTGACGGGGTTGAGTACTACGACCGCGGCCGCGATCAGGGCCCGCCGGCGCGAGGCGCCGAGCTCCTGCGACAGGACGTACACGGTGTAGGCGAGGACCAGGTCCGCCAGGATCGGCATGAGCTTGATCGCCTCGCCGCCGACACCGCTCACGTCGGCGAAGGGAAGTCCTCCAGGGAGGAGGTCGAACAAGTGGAAGATAATGCCCTGAAGGTACAGAAGGAGCAGGTAGACGGGCGGGTAGTCGAGGAAGCCGGGCCGGTCGTAGAAGCCCATCGGCGTGCCGGCCACCAGCGATTCGCTCCAGCCCCGGAACGCGCCCAGGTCATTCGGGAACCCGGACCCCGGAAGCAGAACGTGTGCGATGATGAGGCGGAGGGCCAATCCCACCAGGAGGAGGACGACGATGGCCGGAGAGAAGGTGCTGGCACCGCTCGTTCCCGCCGCCGCGTTCCCCTGCGGGCTGGTCTCTCGCATGCTCGGGCCTGCCAAGCGAAACGGCCTCCTGGGCGAGCGCTGAGGTGGAGCGGAGTATA
>CAZFLI010000136.1:0-5300 GCA_964519845.1 uncultured Anaerolineaceae bacterium
TGGAGCAGCTCAAGTCCGTACTCCCCGAAGGCCTCGGCATCGAGAAGATCGACCACGTCGCGCTCGTCGTCCGTGACATGGATGCGGCGCTGGGGCTCTACCGAGACAAGCTCGGCCTGCGCGTGGACGAGGTGATGGACATGGAGTACGACCATGTGACCATCGGCTTCCTGCCCGTCGGCGGCGTCAAGATCGAGCTGGTTCAGCCGACCGACGACACGACCGGGGTCGCCCGCTTCCTCGAGGCCAAAGGAGAGGGTTTCCACCACATCTGCTTCGAGGTGCCGGACATCCAGGCGGCCCTGGACGGGCTGGCGGCGGCGGGGCTGCAGCTGATCGACGCGACTCCCCGCAAGGGAGGAGAGGGGCCGGTGGCTTTCGTCCACCCCAAGAGCTGCCACGGCGTGCTGGTGGAGCTCATCGAGGCCGGGGGCGGACCGGCCTGGGCGAAGCTGGGCTACTAGATCGACCAGGCGAAGAGGACGTCTTCGGCATCACCGGCGCGCCGGCAGAAGTCCACCAGTTCGGCGGCCAGCTGACGGAGCATCGGCTTCTCGTCGGCCTCGACGTCGCACCCCGAGCGTTCGATCAGCTCGATCCAGCGCCCCGCGATGGCGTCCAGTCGCCGATCGGGCAGCTGCGCAACTCCGGCCACCCAGGCTGGGGATACGCGTTCGACGGTTCGCTCCGAGGCCGCGGTCAGCCGGCTGTCGAGGGGGTAGACGCTTCCCCCGAAGGCCTCCGGGGCTGCGCCGCCGCCGGCCCACCGTGCCGCCTCCGAGAAGAGGTCCAGCCAGGTGTGGCCGACTCCCCCCAGCGACAGATGAGCCACGAACCGCCGTGGGTCGCGCAGCCCGGGCCAATCCTCGACGCCGATCGCCAGCAGGATCTCCCGAGCATCGCCGGCCACGAGATCAACCAGGATGCCCAAGCTTCTCCCTCCGGGTGCCGCCGTGCGGCACGGCGGGCCGCGCCGAACCGATAATCGAGAGTATGGCCGGCCTAATCCCGGCCGACGAGGCTAGCCCTTGTATCCGGCCTCGCGCAGGAGCGCCGGCAGCTGCATGGGCGAGTCGGCCACCCGAACGCCGGCGGCGGTCAGGGCTTCGATCTTGCCCTCGGCCGTCCCCGAGCCGCCCGAGATGATTGCCCCGGCGTGGCCCATGCGCCTGCCCGGGGGCGCAGTGCGACCGGCGATGAAGGCCGCCATCGGCACACCCTTCAAGTTCTCCGCGGCGTAGGCGGCGGCCTCTTCCTCGGCCGAACCGCCGATCTCGCCGATCATCACGATGGCCTCGGTCTCGGGGTCGTCGTGGAAGAGCTTCAGGACGTCGAGGAAGGTGGTGCCGATGATCGGATCGCCGCCGATTCCGACGCAAGTGGATTGGCCGAGCCCCGCGTCGGTCATGGCCTGGACTGCTTCGTAGGTCAGGGTGCCCGACCGGGAGACCACGCCGACGTGCCCAGGCTTGTGGATGGCGGCTGGAATGATGCCCACCTTGGCCTGGCCGGGCGAGGTGAGACCGGGGCAGTTGGGCCCGATGAGCCGGGCGCCGGCCCGCGACACGACCTCGACGAGAGGGACCATGTCGAGCGCAGGGATGCCTTCGGTGATGCAGACGATGGTCTTGATGCCGGCCTCCACGGCCTCGAGGATGGCGTCCGGGGCGCCCGTCGCCGGAATGAAGATCACCGACGTGTTGGCGCCGACCTGCTCCACGGCCTCCCAGACTGTGTCGAAGATCGGCACCTTCCCGTCGATGGCCGTCTGACCGCCCTTGCCGGGGCGCGTGCCGCCCACGACCTTGGTGCCGTACTCGAGGGCGGCGCGGGTGTGGAACTCACCTTCTCGCCCGGTGATTCCCTGGACCACCAGGCGTGTGTCGCGTCCGACGAGGATGCTCATCGTGCCGTCCCCTTGGCCAGTGCCACTGCCTTCTCCGCCGCCTCGTCGAGCGAGATCGCGGTCTCGAACTTGGATGCCTCGAGCAGCCGGGCCGCCTCCGCGGCGTTGGTGCCGACGATCCGGACGACCAGCGGCACCTCGCGCGCCTGCTGAGAGTGGGCCTCGATGAGCCCGGCCGCGACCTCGTCGCCACGGGTGATGCCGCCGAATATGTTGACCAGGATGACTTGCACGTTGGGATCGGCGACGATCAGTTCCATCGCCCCGCGGACCACCTCGTGCCGGGCACCGCCGCCGATGTCGAGGAAGTTGGCCGGCTTGCCGCCGTAGTGCTGGACCAGGTCCATGGTCGTCATCGCCAGGCCGGCCCCATTGACCATGCAACCGATGTTGCCGTCCAGGTGGATGTAGTTGATGCCCAGCTTGCGAGCCCGAGCGTCGGTGGCGAGCTCCTCATCGAGGTCGCGCAGCGCCTCGAGTTCCGGGTGGCGCGACAGACCGGAGTCGTCGAGGGTGATCTTGGCGTCCAGGCACACCAGTCGCTCCTGGGGCTTTCCGTCGACTGTCTCGTTCACGACGGCCAGAGGGTTGATCTCGACCAGGTCCGCGTCGTTGGTCATCATCGTGGCGTAGATGCCCTGGGCGATCGCGGTGAACTGGTTGAGCAGCCCGTTTCGGAGGCCGACCGCCAGGGCCAGCCGGCGCGCCTGGAACGGATGCAGGCCGAGGAGCGGATCGGCGGCCACGCGGTGGATCGCCTCCGGCTTGTCGCGGGCGACCTCCTCGATATCGATGCCGCCTTCGGCGGAGGCCATCAGGACGACCCGCCGGCTACCTCGATCGAGGATGGCGCCCAGGTAGTACTCGCGCTGGATGTCCATCGCTGCGGCCACCATCACCTTGCGGACGGTGATCCCCTTGATCTCCATGCCGAGGATCCGGCTGCCGACGTCGCGGGCCTCCTCCGGGGTCGCCGCGAGCTTCACCCCGCCGGCCTTGCCTCGCCCTCCGACGAGGACCTGGGCTTTCACTACGACCTGCGACGCGCCCGACTCGAACAGCCGTTTGGCCATCGTCTCGACTTCGCCTGGGGTTCTGGCGATCTCCCAGGGCGGCACTGCCAGCCCCTGGGCGCGTAGTAGCGCCTTCGCGTCTGCTTCCTGGATCTTCACGCCGGCAACTCCCGATGTTAGGGCAGAGGGCGGGGGCGGGAACGCGGCTCCCGGTCTTTGCCCGGATCGTAACAGGCGGGAGCGGAACCGGTCTCGAATCGGTTCCGAGGACCGGCGCGGCGCCGCTCACCCGCCGTCCCTGCGACCGGACGGCTAGAATGCGCGCCATGGCTCAGACAGTGACATTGATTCCGGGAGACGGCATCGGCCCCGAACTGGCCGAGGCAACCAGGCGAGTCCTCGACGCTTCGGGCATCAAGCTCGATTGGGAGGTTGTCGAGGCCGGCGAGGCCGTCATGGCGAAGGAGGGGACACCCCTCCCGCAGCACGTCCTGGACTCGATCCTGCGCAACAAGGTGGCCATCAAGGGGCCGATCACGACGCCCGTAGGCGAAGGCTTTCGTTCGGTCAACGTGGCCCTGCGCCAGACCCTCGGCCTTTACGCGAACCTTCGGCCGGTCCGCTCGATCCCCGGCCTGAGGACCCGTTACGACAACGTGGACCTGGTGATTGTCCGCGAGAACACCGAGGACCTGTACGCCGGCATCGAACACAGAGTCGGCCCGGATGCGGCCGAGAGCATCAAGATCATCACCCGCGCCGCCTCGGAGCGGATCGCCCGCTTCGCCTTCGACTACGCGGTCGCCAACGGCCGGCGCAAGGTCACGGCCGTCCACAAGGCCAACATCATGAAGCTCTCGGACGGCCTCTTCCTGGAGAGCTGCCGGACGGTGGCGGCCGGCTACGAGGGTAAGATCGAGTTCGAGGACCGCATCGTCGACAACATGTGCATGCAACTCGTCCAGAAGCCCGAGCTGTACGACGTCCTGGTCCTGCCCAACCTCTACGGCGACATCGTCTCGGACCTGGCGGCCGGTCTGGTGGGCGGGCTGGGCGTGGCGCCCGGCGCCAATATCGGCCCCGAAGCGGCCGTCTTCGAGGCCGTCCACGGCTCGGCTCCCAAGTACGCTGGCCAGAACAAGGCCAACCCCACGGCCCTCATGCTCTCGGGGGTGCTGCTACTCCGCCACCTCGGCGAGCAGAAGGCCGCCGAGCGCGTCGAGGGTGCGATCCGCGACGTCATCGCCGAGGGCAAGGCGGTCACGTACGACCTGGGTGGCTCGGCCGGGACAAGCCAGTTCGCGGACGCAATCGTCGCCCGCCTGCAAGCATAGAGAGCGCGGCCGCGCGGCCGCCGTCGGGAGAAGGCATGCTGTTTCGCTACCGCGGCTCCGAAGGGATGGTGGCCTGGGCCTTCCACCGCATCTCGGGCCTGGCCATCTGGGCCTTCGTCATGCTGCACGTGCTGGACATCTACCTGGCCGGCGGCAACCCCGAGGTCTACAACGACATCCTGCAGTTCTACGCGAGCACGCCGGGTCGAATCATGGAGTGCCTGCTGGGGGCGGCGATCCTCTACCACGCCCTCAATGGGGTGCGGATCCTGCTGATGGACTTCTGGCCCCGCCTGACCGCGTACCACAAGCAGATCTGGTACGCGAACTGGGTGATCTTCTTCGGGGCCGGCATTCCCGGCGCGTTCATCATCATGCGCCCGGCGCTGGGCTTGTAGGGGAGGCGGCGAGATGGCTCTCTATTCGCGATCCGGACGCCCCCGGCCCCAGCGCGGCGGCTTCGAACTGGCGGCCTGGTACTACATGCGCCTCTCCGGCGTGGCCCTGTTCGTCCTGGCCCTGACCCACTTCAGCCTGCAGCATTTCGTCTCGGACCCGTCCGAGCAGACCAGCAACTGGATCTTCGAGCAGCGCTGGAACAGCCTGTTCTGGCGAGCCCTGGACTGGACGCTGCTGATGATGGTTCTCTCGCACGCCTTCCTGGGCATGCGGACGGTGACCATGGACTACCTGCGGGGCGGCCGCCGCACCTTCGCCCTGACGCTGCTCTATCTGGCCGGCGTGGTTGTCTTCGTAATGGGCACGGTGGTCGTCTTCTCGACGCTGCCGGCGAGGAGCTGACGGTGGACCAGTCGTTCGATGCCATCGTCGTCGGGGCCGGCGGAGCCGGCCTTTGGGCGGCTCTCGAGCTGGCCCGCGAAGGCGTCAGCACCGCCGTCCTCACCAAGCTCTATCCCACCCGCTCCCATACCGGCACCGCCCAGGGCGGTGTCTGCGCCGCGCTCGGGAACCTCGAGGAGGACCACTGGGAGTGGCACATGTTCGACACGGTCAAGGGGGGCGACTACCTGGTCGACCAGGACGCGG
>CAZFLI010000137.1:0-5085 GCA_964519845.1 uncultured Anaerolineaceae bacterium
CCAGCACCGAGCCTTCGCAGACCCCCGGCTCGGGCGGGACCGGCGGCGGGGGTGGTGGCACCGACACGACCCTCATGCTCGTTCTCGGCGTCTTGATTGGCCTGGGCGTGGCTCTCCTGGCCGGCGCGGCGTTCATGCTGGGCAGACGCGGACGGGACAGGCAGCAGGCCGCGGCCGTAGCGCCGCCGGCCGTAGCGCCGCCGGACGGTCCGCCTCGGCCCCAGGCCGCACGGCGTCCGAAGGCCCGCAAGGGACCTCCGAGCGAAGACAACTGGGACGGCCCCAGCCCGTTCTAGAGGACCGACGGCGTAACAGGGCCGGGCCGAGACGGGTCGAGTAGGCTGCCGAGTTGGCGGAGCCTTGCCGCCGGGGCCGGCGGCTCGATCCGCAGTGGCGTGCGCAGGAGGCATCTGATGGGGCGGTACCCGGTCGGTCCAGGTCTGCGAATGAGAAGCGCTCGCCTGATCGGTGGCGTGACGCTGGCGCTGGCCGGGCTGGCCCCGGCCTGGGTGGCCGCGCCCGCCACTGCGGCGGCAGTCACGCATCCCACCGGCGGGGTGGTGGCCTGGGGTGACGGATCGGCCGGTCAGACCATCGTCCCCGCCGACGCACGGTCGGGCGTCATCTCGGTCGCGGCGGGCTGCGCGCACAGCCTGGCTCTCAGATCGGACGGCCGCGTGGTCGCCTGGGGCGACAACACCTACGGCCAGACGAATGTCCCCGTCGCGGCCCAGTCCGGCGTCGCCGGCATCGTGGCCGGCTGCAACCACAGCCTGGCGCTCAAGTCGAACGGGACCATCGTCGCCTGGGGAGACAACTCCTACGGTCAGGTGAACGTTCCCTCTCTCCCGCGCGGCTTCAAGTGGACGAACATCGCAGCCGGCAGCAGTCACAGCGTGGGCGTGGCACGCACCCGGTCCGCGGTGGACGTCTACGTCTGGGGCGACACATCGTCCGGCCAGGCCGAGGTGACGCCCTCCGATTCCGATTCGACCACGTCCATCGACTCGCACGACATCGTGGACGTCGAGGCGGGCGGCAACGCGACCATCGCGCTCATGAAGGACCGGACGGTCCGTGTCTGGGGCGACGGAATCATCATCGGGACGGGCGCGGCGCAGCCCAGCGTGCGCAACGTGCCGGCCGGCTTGGCCGACGCCGTGGGCATGTCGATGGGCTGGGCTCACGCCCTGGTCGTGAGGTCGACCGGCTCGGTCGCGGCCTGGGGCGACAATTCCGGCGGGCAGCTGACGGTACCCGCGAATGCCTACGGCGCGAAGGCCGTAGCGGCCGGTGGGGCCCACAGCCTGGCCCTGCGCACGGACGGCGTCGTCGTCGGCTGGGGGGCCAATGACGCCGGGCAGGCTACTCCATCTTCCCGGGGCCAGGGGCACTACGTCTGGATCGCGGCCGGGCTCAAGCACAGCCTGGCTGTTGGGAAGCTCGCGCCGGATGCTCCCCAGGGCGTAACCGCGACGCCGTCGGACGGCGCCGTCACCGTGTCCTGGACACCCCCCGAGGACCCCGGGTCGGCTCCCATAACCGGCTACACCGTCACGGCCGCGCCTACGGGCGAGTCCTGCGTGACGACCGAGGCGCTGGAATGCACGATCGAAGGGCTCACGAACGGCACCGCGTACAAGTTCGCGGTCGCGGCCGGCAACTCCATCGGCATGGGGCCGGCGGCGCTCTCATCGCTCGCGACTCCAGGCCTGCCCGTGCCGCCGACGACCGAGCCCACTCCAACGCCGACGCCCAGCCCGACCCCGAGCGCCTCCCCGGCGCCGAGCGGCAGCTCGGGAGGCGGCAGCGGCGGCGGCCTTCCATTGCCGCTCATGATCGTCGTCGCCGTTGTGATCGGCATTGGCGCGGCCGTCCTCGCCTACAGCCCATCGCTGGTGGCGGGGCGCGCTCGCGGGCTCCTGGGGCGTCTCAGGGGCAGCCTCGCCCGACCGCCCGCCGGCTGGCGGGCAGCCGTGGCCGGGCGCAAGAACGTGCTCGCCGCGGGCGCGGCGCTGGTGGTGGCCGCCCTGGTCTGCGGGTTGGCCGTAGGCGCCGCCCTGACGGCGTGGGGGCCCGGCACGGGAGGCGGCCTGCCCTTGCCGGCGGTGCTGACGATCGCCGCCGCATTGGGCGCCGGCGTGGCCGTCCTCGCCTACGACCCGTCGCTGGTGGCAGAGCGCGCTCGCCAGATCGGCTTGCGTCGGGCGGCCGTCGCCGGGCAGGAGAAGCTGCTCGCCCTGGGCGCGGCGCTGCTGACGGTCGCCTTCGTTGGCGGGCTGGCCTTCGCCGGCACCTCGGCTTCGCCCTCGCCGACGCCGTCCACGCCGCCCGCGGCAACGGCGGCGCCATCGGCCACGACTGCCGAGAGCATCCCGGCGCCGACCCCGGCGGGATCCCGGGCCACGGCCGGGCCGACGCCGGACGGCAGCGCGGTGCCGTCGAGCTCGATGGTCGGACGGTATCGGCACACGGCCACCGTACTGAAGGATGGACGGGTCCTGATTGCCGGGGGTCAGAACTCCGAGTCGATCCAGAAGTCGGCGGTGCTATACGACCCGCAGACGGGCACCTTCACGCCGACGGGCTCGATGACGACCGTCCGGAGATGGCACTCGGCCGCGCTGCTCGCGGATGGGCGAGTGCTCATCGTGGGCGGCGACGGCTACCACGGCGCTCTCAGCTCGGCCGAGTTGTACGACCCGGAGACGGGCAGGTTCACGCCCACAGGTTCGATGACCGGCCTGGAAGGTGGCGGCCCGGCGACGCTACTCGCGGATGGGCGAGTGCTCGTCGTGGGCGGCGACTCGGCGGAACTGTACGACCCTGTCGCGGGCACCTTCGCGGCCATAGGTTCGATGATCAACAAGTCGGGGGCCGGCTCGGCGACTCTGCTGGCGGACGGGCGAGTGCTCGTCGTGGGAGGCGTCTCGGCCGAGCTGTACGATCCATGGACCGGCACCTTCACGGCCACCGGCTCGATGAACGGCTGGCGATCGGGCCACACCGCCACTCTGCTCCCGGACGGCCGCGTACTCGTTGCAGGAGGCATGAGCGGGAGTAGCCACCTCTCCTCGGCCGAACTGTACGACCCGAAGACCGGCACCTTCACCCCGACCGGCTCGATGAAGAGCAGGAGGACGGATGCCGCCGCCGCTGTGCTGCCGGACGGCAGAGTGCTCGTCGCAGGCGGCATGGCGTCCAGTGACTGGTCGAAGTGCCTGGCCACAGCCGAGCTGTACGACCCCAAGACCGGCACCTTCAAGCTCACCGGCTCGATGGCGCAGCGCCGGACAGATCACACGGCGGTCGCACTCCTCGACGGCTCGGTTCTTGTCGTTGGAGGCACCAGCGGCAGCGTCTTCCCAGGCCGGGCGGATCGGTACGACCCAATCAAGGGCGTCTTCTCATCCGGAGCCTGACAATGCGGTTACGCTAGGGCCCGCAGGAAGCGCGATCCGGAGCAAGTGCCCAGAGGTAGTCATGCGCCAGATGAAAGCCCGTCTCGCCAATCGCTCGCCGCTGGATCTGGGGGCGTTGGATCTGGCAGCGCTGATGGGCTGCATCGATCATTCGGTCCTGCGCCCCGAGCTGACGCGGGCCGAGGTCGAGGCGGCCGTCGACGTCGCCATCGAGTGGCAGACGGCCACCGTCTGCTGCCGTCCGGCCGATCTGCCGCTGGTTGTCAAGAGGCTCCGCCGGACCCTCGTCGGCCCAACGACGGTCATCGGCTTCCCGCACGGGGCGCACGTCTCGCCGATCAAGCAGCGCGAGGCGCTGGTGGCGGTGGACCAGGGTGCGGTGGAGCTGGACGTGGTGGCCAACATCGGCGCCCTGCGCGACGACGACCTGGGCTACGCCCGCGACGAGCTGGCGAGCATCGTCTACGCGGTCGCGCCCACGCCGGTCAAGGTGATCATCGAGACGGCCTACCTCACGCCCGAGCAGGTCGAGGCGGCCTGCGGCGTCGTCCTGGAGGCTCGAGCAGCCTTCGTCAAGAACGGGACCGGCTACTCGCCGCGCGGCGCCGAAGTCGGCGAGATCGCGCTGATGCGCCGGGTGGTGGGCAACAACGTGGGCGTCAAGGCCGCCGGCGGCGTCCGCACCCTGGACGCGATGCTGGCCATGCTGGCCGCCGGCGCGTGCCGGGTCGGCGCCACCGCCACGGCCGCCATCGGCGCCGAGTGGCAGGCTCGCGGCCCCGAGTCCGTAGCGGCGGCGATGAAGGCCTGACCGGCTGCGGCCGAAGCTGCCGCTCGCTAGGCGAGCGACGTGGAGCAGTCGAGGCCGCAAGGCTGCCCGTTCTCCGGCCGCCCCGGGCCGCCTGCTATACTTCGGGCGCGGGAGAGGAGGAAACCCCGCGTCAATCGATGATTGCCGAGGAGTGCGCGTTGCCGCAGGAAGGCGTGCCGTTCGCCCCGTGAGACGAACTACCACCTTCGCGCCCCCAGGAGCCGAGGCGGCTCCTCCGGAGGGGCAGTCTACCCAGGTCCCCGACCGGCAGGTCGAGGGCCTTTTGATTTCCCAGGGGCCAGGCACGGACGGCCGCGGGGCTCAGCGCAAGGGAGAGGAATAGATGCCCGCCACCGTTGTCGTCGGCCTGCAGTGGGGCGACGAAGGCAAGGGCAAGACAACGGACTTCCTGGCCGAGGACGTCAGCGCGGTCGTGCGCTACCAGGGCGGCGACAACGCCGGCCACACGATCATGCTCGGCGAGCAGGTCTTCAAGCTCCACCTCGTGCCGAGCGGCGTGCTGTACCCGCACATCACCCCGATCATCGGTAACGGAGTGGTGGTCAACCCGGCGACGCTCATCTCCGAGCTGGACATGCTGGCCAGTCGTGGACTCGAGGTCGCTCGCGTGCGTGTCAGCACTCACGCCCACGTGATCATGCCGTACCACATCGCCCTGGACGGGGCGATGGAGGCCCGCCTGGCCAAGGCCGCGGTGGGGACGACACGGCGGGGGATCGGCCCGGCTTATGCGGACCGCGCCTGGCGCATCGGCATCCGAATGGAGGACCTGCTGGACGGCCAGGCCCTGCGCGACAAGCTGGCCCGCATCCTGCCCGAGAAGAACGCCAC
>CAZFLI010000138.1:0-5049 GCA_964519845.1 uncultured Anaerolineaceae bacterium
TCCCAGGCGGCGCAGGCCGAGCCGTAGCGGTCGTTGACGTACCAGATGCCCCACTTCACCTGCGTCAACGGGCTGGTGCGCCAGTTCGACCCGAAGGCAGCCATCTTGCTGCCCGGCAGCGCCTGGGGGATGCCGTAGGCGCCGGAGTTGCGGTTCTCGGCCAGCGGATTCCACTTCGACTCGTAGTAGAAGACCTTGTCCAGGCAGGCGTACTGCGTGGCGCCCAGCCGATTGCGGGCATAGGTCTTGGCGTTGGCCACGCTGTCCACGTAGGGCTTGGGCTTGGGCTTGGGCTTCGGGGTGGGAGTGGGAGTGGGAGAGGGGGTCGGCGTCGCGGTGGGCGTCGGTGTCGGCGTGGCGACGATCACGAGCAAGGTGGCCGCGCCCCGAATAACGGATGCGCCCTCGGCCGCGAGAGCCGTCCTTCCGCCGGGCTCACGGCCGTCGCCGTCGCTCGATCCGGCTGCCACGTCGGGCAGTGCGGCCGCGGCGGAGGCGGACATGAGGGTGACGGCGGCGACCGCAACCAGGCCGCCGTGGAGTGTGTGTCTCATTTGCGTCCTCGCTGCGATTGGCGCGGACTCTGCCTCGTGGCCGTGTGGTGGCGCCCCGATGCAGACGGCCGCAGGATAACACGCCCTGGCGAGAGGCAGTCCCGAACCGCCGGCCGGGCTGGTGGTTTGACGTGGCGGCAACTAATCCCGATAATAGGAGTCGGAATTAGCCGGCAGATTGGAGCGTCCATGGCGAGCGGCCCGCAGATCGTCTCGAGCGAGTACCAGTACGGCTTCCACGACGAGGTTTCGTACCTCGAGGAGACCGGTCATGGTCTGAGCCGCGGCACGGTCGAAGCCATAAGCCGCTTCAAGGACGAGCCGCAGTGGATGCTCGACTTCCGGCTTCGCTCCTACGACCACTTTGTCTCCCGCCCGATGCCCGATTGGGGCGCAGATCTGTCGCAGATCGACTTCGACAAGATCGTCTATTACCGGAAGCCGTCCGAGGGCGAGGAGAAGTCCTGGGATGACGTCCCGGACAAGATCAAGAAGACCTTCGAGCGCCTCGGCATTCCTGAGGCCGAGCGCAAGTTCCTGGCGGGAGTCGGCGCGCAGTATGACAGCGAGGTCGTCTACCACTCGGTGCGCGAGGAGCTGTCCAAACTGGGTGTCGTCTTCATGGGCACGGACCAGGGTTTGCGCGAGTACCCGGATCTCTTCCGCAAGCACTTCGCCACCGTCGTCCCGCCGGAGGACAACAAGTTCGCGGCCCTCAACAGCGCGGTCTGGTCCGGGGGATCGTTCGTCTACGTGCCCAAGGGCGTCGAGGTCCCGCTGCCCCTGCAGGCCTACTTCCGGATCAACGCCGAGAACACCGGCCAGTTCGAGCGGACGCTGATCATCGTCGACGAGGGCGCCAAGGTCCACTACATCGAAGGCTGCACGGCGCCCATCTACACCACCGATGCGCTCCACGCCGCAGTCGTGGAAGTCATTGCTCTGCCGGGCAGCAAGGTCCGCTACACCACGATCCAGAACTGGTCGAACGACGTCTACAACCTGGTGACCAAGCGGGCCCACGCCCACGCCCACTCCACGGTTGAGTGGGTCGACGCCAACACCGGCTCGAAGCGGACGATGAAGTACCCCAGCATCTTCCTGCGCGGCGAGGGCGCCACGGCCGAAGTCATCTCGGTGGCCGTGGGAGGCCGGGGCCAGCACCAGGACACCGGCGCCAAGGCCATCCATCTGGCTCCCAATACCCGCAGTCGGATCATCAGCAAGTCCATCTCCAAAGACGGCGGCCGGACCACCTATCGTGGCCAGATTAAGGTCGTGCCCGGAGCCACCGGCGTGGTGACGAGCGTGCGCTGCGACGCCCTGCTCCTGGATGAGGGCAGCCGCTCCGACACGTACCCGTACATCGACATACAGGAAGACGACACGACCATGACCCACGAGGCCACGGTCGGAAAGATCAGCGCCGACCAGGTCTTCTACCTCATGAGCCGCGGCCTGACCGAGAACGAGGCTACCAACCTGGTGGTCCAAGGCTTCCTGGAGGTCTTCACCAAAGAACTGCCGATGGAGTACGCCATCGAGTTCAACCGCCTGGTGAAGATGGAGATGGAAGGCTCGCTCGGATGATCTCGCCCGCCGCTCTCCGTCACGGTCCGTCCGATCTGACTCTGGGTTTCGCCTCCGAGCCGTCCGTTCGATCGATCGCCTCGGCGGCTTCCGAGCCCGCCTGGCTGCTGGCAGACCGCCTGGCCGCCCTGCGCTCTTTCGACGCCCTACCGATCGAATCCAACTCGCTGTACACCACCTACGTGGACCTGCGCAACGCCCGCCTGGGCGCGGCCACGCAGTACTTGCCCGGGGCCGCGCCGGCCGGAGCCGTTTGCCGGACCGACGTCCCCGAAGGGGCGGCGGCCTACGCGGAGTACTGCGAGGACGGCGTGGTCGGCATCGCCGTCTCGCCCGAAGCGGCGGCCGCGGGAGTGGTCGTGGAGACGCTGGCCCAGCTGGCCACGCGTGACGCGAAACTGCTCCGCCGCCTGCTGGACGGCGGTTACGCGCTGCCGGACAACGACAAGCTGGCCCAGCTGACGAGGGCGCTGTGGACGCACGGCCTGTTCGTCCACGTCCCGGACGGCGTCCGGCTGGAGCGGCCGATCGTGCTGCGCTGGACGATGGGCGAGCCGGATCGGGCGATGCTGTCGCGGACGATCGTCTCCATCGGGTCCGATGCGGAGGCCTCGATCCTCGAGGAGCAGTCCGGGCGGGGGCCGGACGCTGGTGCCGCCGCAACGGGCGGGACCGGAGGCCAGGCCTTCTTCGCCGGCACCACCGAAGTCAAGCTCGGTGACGGTTCGTCGCTCTCTTTCGCCGGCCTGCAGGATTTCGGCCTCGATCAGGTCGCCTTTGAGCACCGCTCGGCGGTGCTGGGCAGGGCGTCCACCGTCCGCTGGGCGCTGGCCCAGCTGGGCAGCCGGGTCGTTCGCAGCCGAATCGACAATGCCCTGGAGGGGGAAGGCTCAACGGTGGAGCAGGTCGAGATCGTCTTCGGTCTGTCCGACCAGTTGTTCGACCTGACGTCCTACACGCACCATACCGGCCGCGACACCACCGGCAACCTGCTCAGTAAGGGCGTGCTGACCGAGCGCTCGCGGGCCTACATGAAGGGCCTGGCCACCATCGACCGATCTGCGATCGGCACCGACAGCTACCTGGGCGAGTTCGGCCTGCTGCTGTCCAGACAGGCCCGCTCGGTCGCCATCCCGAGCCTGGAGATCGACCAGCCAGACTGCCGGCGCGTGGCCCATGCCAGTTCCGTCGGCCCGATAGACGAGAGCCAGCTCTTCTACCTGGAGAGCCGCGGCATCGGCCCGGACGAGGCTCGCAAGTTCATCGTCCTGGGCTACCTCGAGCCGGTCGTGGCACGCGTGCCGCTGGCCTCGGCCCAGGACCGGTTGCGGGATCTGCTCGAGGCCCGCTGGGAGGCTCTCGGCGGCAGCGTCGCCGGGGGCGAGGCGGCCTGAAGTGGTTGACCCGACCGCTCCCGCCGCATCCCGAACCGTGGACCTGTGCGCCACCGAGGATGTCTTGCCGGGCACCATGAAGTCCTTCGACGTCGAGGGCGAGCTTGTCCTTGTGGCGAACGTGGCCGGCCGCATTCACGCCACCGCTGGGGTCTGCACCCATCGGTACGCCGAGCTGGACCAGGGTTTCCTGGTGGGCGACACGGTCATGTGTGCGCTGCACCAGGCCCGCTTCTCTCTGGTGGACGGTGAGGTCCTGGACCCCCCGGCCGAGCTGCCCCTGGCCGTCTACCCGGCTCGAGTCGAGGGCGGACGGGTGCTGGTTGAGGTCCCCGTCGGCCCGGCCGGAGCGGCAGAGGGCGGCTCCTAGCGCGGTAGCGTCATTCCCAGGCCGAGCTGCTCGGCCCGGCGCAGGATGGCCGACGCAAAGACCACGTCGGTAAGCCCGGTGCCCAGATGGGTGGCCAGAACGCGGCCATCCCCTCGTATGAGTCCGCCCCGCAGCGCCTCGCCCAGGGTTGCGTCCGGGTCCGGATAGCCGGCGAAGTAGGCGCCCGCATCTCGGGTCGCCAGGAACTGGTCGCGCTCGTCCACCACGAAATGGGCTTCGCGGGCCAGTGCGGACGGAGCCTCCATGTCGTAGTCCACGGCCACGAAGAGGACGTCGGCGGTCAGCCAATCGGGGTCGAGCGCCTGGTGCTGGGGGCCGAACGAGACGGCTGAGATCACGACGTCGGCCGATTCGACCGCTTCGCGCACCGACGACCCCGCTTGCGCCCCGCCCAGCCCCTCTACGGACCGCGCCGCTTCCACCAGAACGTTCGCCCGCGCGCCGTCAACGTCCACGACCCAAACCTCGGCGCCGGGCAGGAGCCGACCGACGACCGGCAGATGGCTCTGGCCCTGAACCCCAGCACCCAGCAGGGCGACCCGCGCCGGCCGGCCGGCGATCGGTGGGGCGAAGAGTCGGACGGCGATGCCGCTCACCGCCGCCGTTCGCCGGGCGGTTATCGGACCGGCGTCCACGATCGCCAGGGGCAGGCCCGTCGACGGGTCGTTGACGATGGTCAGCGCGCTGTAGGCCGGCAGGCCCAGGCCCGGGTTGTGCGGAAAGCCGGTGATCCACTTCATGCCGATGATGTCGCCCGAGCCGTCCACGGCCTTGCCTTTGAGCAGGGCCGGCATGGCGTGGGCCAGCGAACCGGGCCGGCCAGGATGAAGGCCGATCTTGGGCGGCATCTCGGCCGCCTCGCCGAGGGCCCGCAGGGCCGTCCCGGCCAGCGCCAGGCACTCCTCGAGGGATGGCATGGCGGCCGCGACGTCGGCGGCGGAGAGGTAGCGAAGAGGGGGCTGGTCTGTCACGCGCCGAGTCTAGCGGTACGATGATGCGGCCGGCCGATCGTCCGGGAGTGGAGGAGCCAGTGAAGCAGGTTCTGAAGGGCGTCGGGGCGGCCGTGGTGGTCGGCGTTCCGCTGGGGTTGTACTTCCACTTCTGGCTGCGCGGAACGTTG
>CAZFLI010000139.1:0-3759 GCA_964519845.1 uncultured Anaerolineaceae bacterium
ACTTCGTGGACGAGTACTTCACCGGCACCCCGACCCGCATCGGCGGCATCGGCATTGACGTCGTGGCGCGCGAGGTGCGAGCTCGACAGAACAGGGCCTACCCGCCCAAGCGCCCCGTCTACCACAAGCAGCTGGCCAGCGGCGGCAACATCCAGTACCGCGCCGACGGCGAACACCACCTCTTCAACCCGCTCTCGATCGCCCAGCTTCAGTTCGCCACCCGCAGCGGCAGCTACGAGGCGTTCAAGGACTACTCGAAGCTCATAGACGACCAGTCCCACCGGCTGGCCACCCTGCGCGGGCTCATGGAGTTCCGGCCGAACCATCGGCTGCCGGTCCCGCTGGAGGAAGTCGAGCCGGTCGAGTCGATCGTCAAGCGCTTCAAGACCGGGGCCATGAGCTACGGCTCGATCTCCAAGGAGACCCACGAGGCGCTGGCCATCGCCATGAACCGCCTGGGCGGTAAGTCCAACACCGGCGAGGGCGGCGAGGACCCGGCCCGCTTCGAGAGGCTGCCCAACGGCGACTCGCTCAAGAGCGCGATCAAGCAGGTCGCCTCGGGCCGGTTCGGTGTGACCAGCGAGTACCTGGTGAGCGCCCAGGAGATCCAGATCAAGATGGCCCAGGGCGCCAAGCCCGGCGAAGGCGGCCAGCTGCCCGGCCACAAGGTCTACCCATGGATCGCCCGGGTTCGCCACTCCACTCCGGGAGTGGGTCTCATCAGCCCGCCGCCGCACCACGACATCTACTCGATCGAAGACCTGGCGGAGCTGATTCACGACCTCAAGAACGCCAACTCCACGGCTCGCATCTCGGTCAAGCTCGTCTCGGAAGTCGGGGTCGGCACGATCGCCGCAGGGGTCGCCAAGGCCCATGCCGACGTAATCCTCATCAGCGGCCACGACGGCGGGACCGGGGCTTCGCCGGTATCGTCCATCAAGCACTCCGGCCTGCCCTGGGAACTTGGTATCGCCGAAACCAACCAGACGCTGCTGCTGAACGATCTCCGCTCGCGCGTTGCCCTCGAGGTCGACGGCCAGATGAAGACCGGGCGCGACGTCGTGGTCGCGGCGTTGCTGGGGGCCGAGGAGTTCGGCTTCTCGACCGCGCCGCTGGTGACTCTGGGCTGCGTGATGATGCGCGTCTGCCACCTCAACACCTGCCCCGTCGGAGTGGCGACCCAGGATCCCGAGCTGCGCAAGCGCTTCACCGGCGATCCGCAGTACGTGGTCAACTTCATGAACTTCGTGGCCATGGAGGTGCGTGAGCACATGGCCCAGCTGGGCTTCCGCACCTTCGAGGAGATGGTCGGGCACTCCGAACGGCTCGAGATGCGCCGCGCCATAGACCACTGGAAAGCCCACAATCTCGACTTCAGCCGAATCCTCTACCAGGCCCAGGTGCCCAGGACGGTGGGCCGGACCTGCCAGATCGTCCAGGAGCACCGAATCGAGGAGTCGCTCGACTCCACGACGCTCATTCCGCTCTGCGCTCCGGCCCTCGAGCGCGGCGAGAAGGTCCGGGCTGAGCTGGAGGTGCACAACACCAACCGCGTCGTCGGGACCTCGCTCGGCTCGGAGGTCACCCGACGCTACGGCGGCGAAGGCCTGCCCGAGGACACGATCGAGCTGCACTTCCGCGGCTCGGCCGGCCAGAGCTTCGGCGCCTTCATCCCGCGCGGCCTGACCCTGACCCTGGAGGGTGACGCCAACGACTACCTGGGCAAGGGACTCTCGGGCGGCAAGCTGATCCTGCTCCCGCCGCGTGAGGCTACCTTTGCCGCGGAGGAGAACGTCATCACCGGCAACGTCGCCCTGTACGGGGCCACCTCGGGTGAGGCCTACATTCGCGGCGTCGCCGGGGAGCGCTTCTGCGTCCGCAACTCCGGTGCCTCGGCCGTCGTCGAGGGCGTGGGCGATCACGGCTGCGAGTACATGACCGGCGGTCGGGCGGTGATCATCGGCAAGACCGGCCGCAACTTCGCGGCCGGGATGTCCGGCGGCGTCGCCTACGTGCTGGACACCAGCAGCGAGGGTGGAGCCGCGGGCGGCAGCTTCGAGCGCGTCTGCAACAAGGAACTGGTGCAGCTCTTCCCGCTGTCGGATCCCGACGAGATAGCCGAGGTCCGCTGGCTCCTTCAGCGCCACCAGGAGTACACCGCCAGCCCGCGGGCCAAGGCCCTGCTCGACGACTGGGAGACGACGGTGAGCCGCTTCATCCGCGTCGTGCCGAACGACTACCGGCGCGTGCTCGAAGCGCAGGCCCGCATGCGAGCCAAGGGACTCTCGCCGGATGAGGCCGAGATGGCCGCCTTCGATGAGAACGTCCTGGACGCGCGCCGCGTGGCGGGGAACTGACGATGGGCAAGCCGACCGGCTTCATGGAGTTCGACCGCGAGCAGCCCCACGTCCGCCCGCCCCTGGAGCGGATCAAGGACTGGAGCGAGGCCCACCCCGAGTACGCCGAGGAGACCCTGCGCCGGCAGGGCGCTCGCTGCATGGACTGCGGTATCCCCTATTGCCATGCCGGGGAACTGGTCAACGGCCTGGCCCTGGGCTGCCCGATCAACAACATCATTCCCGAGTGGAACGACCTGGTCTACCGCGGTCAGTGGCGCGAGGCCATCATCCGCCTCCACAAGACCAACAACTTCCCCGAGTTCACCGGCCGCGTCTGCCCCGCGCCGTGCGAGGGTTCGTGCACCGTGGGCCTGTCCGGCCAGCCGGTGACGATCAAGACCATCGAAGCCGAGATCATCGACCGCGCCTTCCGCGAAGGCTGGGTCGTGCCGGAGCCGCCCATGGCCCGCACCGGCTTCAAGGTCGCCGTGGTCGGCAGCGGCCCAGCCGGCCTGGCGGTCGCGGCCCAACTCAACCGCGCCGGCCACGAGGTCACGGTCTTCGAGCGCGACGACCGCGTCGGCGGGCTGCTGACGTACGGCATCCCCAACATGAAGCTGGACAAGGGCATCGTCGAGCGCCGCGTCAAGCTCTTGGAAGCTGAGGGGATAGCCTTCCGGACCGGGGTGGCCGTGGGCCGTGACATCGAGGCCGCGAAGCTCGTGGCCGACTTCGACGCGGTGGTCCTGGCGGTGGGCTCCACCGTCCCGCGCGACCTGCCCGTCCCGGGGCGGGAGTTGGCCGGCGTCCACTTCGCCATGGAGTACCTGACCGCCAGCACCAAGGCCCTCCTGGGCGGCGGCAAGACGGCTATCTCGGCCAAAGGGCGCAACGTCGTGGTCATCGGCGGCGGCGACACCGGCACGGACTGCGTCGGCACGGCCATTCGCCAGGGCGCCGGGAGCGTCGTCCAGCTCGAGATTCTTCCCCGCCCGCCCGAGACGCGGGCCGCGGACAACCCCTGGCCGCAGTGGCCCAAGGTCTACAAGATGGACTACGGACAGGAGGAGGCCGCGGCTCTTTGGGGCGCCGACCCGCGCCGCTACCTGGTGAGCACGCGCCGCATCATCGGTGACGCGAAGGGGCACGTGAAGGCGCTCGAGACCTACGAGATCGACTGGGTGGCCGGCTCGCCCGGCGCCCGGCCGGAGATGATCGAGCGGCCCGGCACCGACCAGACGATCCCGGCCGATCTGGTCCTGCTGGCGATGGGCTTCACCGGCCCCGCGCCGGAGCTGCCGGCAGCCTTCGGCTGCAAGCTGGACCATCGGGGCAACATCGCCCGTGACGCCGACTCGATGACCAGCGTTCCCGGGGTCTTCTCGGCCGGGGACTGCTCGCGCGGTCAGTCGCTGGTGGT
>CAZFLI010000139.1:3859-5031 GCA_964519845.1 uncultured Anaerolineaceae bacterium
TCGCCCTTTCCGATCACCCACGAAGTCTGCTCGGTCCAGGCCGTGGTCGACTGGCCGGGGAAGACATAGGGTTCGTCCAGCTTGACCCCGTTGACCCAGACCGCGCCGTCGCGGACCTCGACCGTGTCGCCGGCCACGCCGATGACGCGTTTGATGAACGGGATGTCCTCACCGTTCTCCCGGTACCCTTCCGGCGGCTCGAAGACGATCACGTCGCCGCGCTTGTAGTCGCTCCAGTTGGGCGAGAGCTTGTCGACCAGCACGTACTCGTACTGGTTGAGGGTCGGCACCATGGACTGCTGGAGGATCTGGTATGGCTGGGCGATGAAGTGCTGGACAACGAAGAAGATGACGAGGGTCAGGACGATCGTCTCGACGACCTCGATCATGCATCCGAACCAGCGCGACTTCATTCGGGTTCGCCCTCGACTTGCGCGGGCGGCCCCGCAGTGAGTGGTGAGTGCCCGAAAGGTAGCACCTCAGCCGCCATCGGAGCGGCTCCGCCCCGTCCGGGTGCAATCCGCAGTCGCCGTTTCTCGGCTATCGTGGCCGGGTGACCACAATCATCGAGTTCCGCGAGCCATTCCGCTGCGTCGTCGAGGGGATGGATCGCCTGCCCAGCCGATCACGCGGTACGTGGTATTGCCGCTGCGGCGCCCTGGCCGACACGACCCACGAAAAGCCGCGCTGCGAAGTCTGCGCCGCGCGCGGCAACTGCGGCCTCGACTGCACGCTCAGCAGCCTGCACTGCCCGAGATGCGGCGCCACCGCCTGAGGCGCTCATGGTCCTTGTGATCGCCACCGCGGGCCGGCCGGGGGCCCGCGACGAGCCCGAAAGCTGGTGACCGCCTAGGACGTGCGGCTTGCCGGCTCAGGGCGCCGCTGCCCCTCTCTGCGGCCCAGCGCGCCGGCGATGGTCAGGGCGCCGGCCAGGGCGAAGAAGAGAACGAAGACGTCCATCCTGACGCCCACCAGAGCGCCGCCGCCCGCCACGGCCGTCGACGCGCCCAGGACAACGGAGAGCCAGCGGACCGGCACTCCCAGGCCCACGCGGACCAGATTGAGGATGATCATCAACCCGCCCACGGCTGCCGCCGAGGCGTACTCCACCGGGCCGCTCGGCAGGGCCAGGGCGGCGATCAGGAGGAAGAGCAACCCCCAGCCGATCGTGT
>CAZFLI010000140.1:0-5026 GCA_964519845.1 uncultured Anaerolineaceae bacterium
GCCGGGTCCCTCTCGGATCCTCCGGAACGCGGATAGCGCGTCTGGTGGACGAATCCGCGACAAACCACGCGCCTGCGCCACGCGCGCGGATTGTCAACTCAGCAACTGCACGTTATCCTTCCCCGGCCGCCGGTCGTCGCGCGCGGCGCGACCGGAGTAACGGCAGGATCGATGCGGGGTTAGGACAATCGCTGAGGCGTGACCCGCATCGCGACCCACGGAGGACCAACCACCCGATGAAGCTGACCCGAGCGACGCAGAAGCCCGCGGCCGCGGCCAAGCCCGGCGGGCCGGCGCCTCGCGCCGCAGCCTCCACCTCCCCTGCCCCAGCCTCCCGGCCGCGGTCCGGCGGCCGCCTCGCACGACCCGAGCCGTGCGAACGGGAAGGCCTGCTCAAGGGCAAGAAGGCCCTCGTCTTCGGCGTCGCCAACGACCATTCGATCGCCTGGGGAATCGCCAAGGCGCTCTACGACCAGGGCGCCTGCGTGGGCTTCAGCTCCATGCCGCAGCTGATCAAGCGCAAGGTTCGTCCCCTGGCCGCGTCACTGGGCTCGAACTTCGTCGAGGGTGCCGACGTCCGCGACGACACCGAGATCGCCAGAGTCTTCCAGCGCTGGAAGGCCAAGGAGGGCGACCTGGACATCCTCGTCCACGCCGTCGCCTTCGCCGAGAAGGAGGATCTGGCCGGTCACTTCGCCGACACCAGCCGCGACGGCTTTCACACCGCCATGGACATCAGTGTCTACTCGCTGATCGCCATGGTTCGCTACGCGCGGCCGCTGATGAAGCCCGGCTCGTCGGTGATGACCCTTACCTACCACGGCGCCCAGAAGGTCATGCCCCGCTACAACGTGATGGGCGTGGCCAAGTCGGCCCTCGAGTCCACCACCCGCTACCTGGCGGCCGACCTGGGTCCCGAGGGCATCCGCGTCAACGCCATCAGCGCCGGCCCGGTGCGCACATTGTCCGCGCACGGCATTGCGGGCTTTCGCCTGATGTATGGCGCCTTCAAGGAAGTGGCGCCGCTTCGCTCTCACATCACCATCGAGGATGTGGCCGGCACGGCCGTGTATCTCGCCAGCCCGCTGTCGCGCCAGACCACCGGAGAGGTGATCTACGTCGACGGCGGCTTCAACATCCTGGGCCTGCCCGTCGCCGAGGAGTAGCGCCACCGCCGCAGCACGGCCAGCGCCGCCAGGGCCAGCAGTGCCCCGGCCGCATCGATGGCGACGTCTGTCGCGGCCGGGTTTCGGCCCCCAGTGAACCCCTGGTGGATCTCGTCGGAGATCGCATAGAGGACGGTCAGGCCGAGGCTCCACTGCCAGGCGCGCCGGACGGCGGACGACTCCAGCGCCAGGCGCAGCAGCAACGCCAGCAGCCCGAAGGCGACCATGTGCCCGACCTTTCGGACCGCCAGCTCCAGGTCCGCCAGCGGCGAGACCCGAAGATCCGGCTGAGCCGAAAGGACGAAGATGACCCCGGCCCAGATCAGGACGGCCAGCCAGCGGACGCGCGGCAGCCAGAAGGTGCGCATAGAGGCCAGTGTCGCCCAACGGGGATTCGGGCGCAACAAGCCTGCGTGAGCGAGAAGCGCAGACGACAACGAAGGTATCGCCCGCCCGCGTCTGGCCCCGTGGCCGCGCTCGGCGCCCGGCGAGGCGAGACCGAGGCGGAGTCGAGCACCGGAGCGAGCGCACCTGGGGTGCGTGAGCGAGGAGCGCAGACGACAACGAAGGTATCGCCCGCCCGGCGCCGAGCGCCTTTAGTCCGTGCTGCCCGAGATCTCGAAGCGCATCAGCCGGCGCGTGGCGAGGACGCAGGCCAGGACCACCACGAACGTCGCCAACGGCAGGGCCGTGCTCGGCTCGAGAGCCGCGCGCTCCGGGGCCAGGTCGTAGAAGAGCTGACCCACGCCGAGCGAGTACTGGCGGATCGACAGGTTGGCAATGCCCGGCAGAAGGTTGGAGAGCATGGCCTCCCAGACCATCACGTAGCCGAAGCCGATCAGCAGCGCGCGACGGGTGAAGAGGCTAAGGGCCATGAAGAGGGCCGCGTAACAGATCGAGCCCGTGACCGTGGCCGCAGTGTAGACCTCGGCCGTCTGCAAGCCCCTCTCGCCGAGCGGCAGGAGGACGATGACAGAGGCAATCAGGACCGAGCCCGCGGCTAGTACCGCTGTCAGTCCGACCGTGGCCAGGAGCTTGCCTGCAGCGACGGACCAGCGCGCCACCGGCTTGGCCAGCAGGTAGACGATCGTCCCGTCCTCGATCTCCGCACCGAAGGCGGCCGTCCCGAAGAGCACGGCCACGATGGGCAGGATGAGGTTCAGGCACAGGACCTCCAGTATCCCAGCGAAACCATCCACCCTCTGCTCGCCCGTCGACTTCGCGAGCGACGCAAAGAGCAACGCGATGAGGATCGGGATGGCCGAAAGGAGCAGAAGCAGGAGCGCCCGCCGCCGGCCCAAGAGCTGACGCAGCGTGACGATCGCGATCGTCGGAATCAAGGCCGCGGATCGGGAGAACGACAGGCCCATCATCATCGCACCAGGTACTCGAAGACGCTCTCGAGGGATTCGTCCGCGGGGGCAACCTCCAGAAGCCGCACACGCGCCGTTCGGCTGGCGCCGGCGATCAGGCGCCTGAAGGCGGAGAGCTGAGCCGTTCGAACGGCCAGGGAATCCGGGCCTAACTCGACGGCGAAGACGGCCGGGTCAGTCATCAAGGCCGCGGCCAGCCTGCGGTCGTCGGACGAGCGAACGGTGATCATGTGCGGTCGGTCGGTCATCAGCGCCCGAATGGCGCGGTAGTCGCCCGAGGCGGCGAGCCGCCCGGCGACCATGACCAGGATATCCGAGCCGACGCGCTCGACCTCTTCGAGGATGTGCGAGGAGAAGAGGATCGTCTTGCCGGCCTCGGCCATCCGGCCCAGCAGCTCCATCATGGCCAGGCGCTGGCGCGGGTCCATGCCGTTGAACGGCTCGTCCAGCAGCAGCACCTGGGGGTCGTGAACAAGGGCGCCGGCAACCTTGACGCGCTGGCGCATCCCCTTGGAGTAGGTACCGATGGCCCGGTTCTGGGAGTCCACGAGTTCAACCTGGGCCATGGCCGCGCGAGCGGCGGCGTCCGGGTCGGGCAGACCCTGGAGGCGGGCGTTGAAGCGAACGTACTCCAGGCCGGTCATGAACGGGTACACCGCCTCGCGCTCCGGCACCAGCCCGATCTGGCGGTAGACGGCAGGGTCGCGGTGCGGACGCCGACCCAACACCCGGACCTCTCCTGCCGACGGCGCCAGGAACCCGGCCAGCATGTGCAGCAGTGTGGTCTTGCCGGCGCCGTTGGGCCCCAGCAGACCGGTCACCCCTGGGCTCAGGCTGAAACTGATGTCGTTGACGGCGACTACGTTGCCGTACCAGCGCGCGACATGGTCCAGCTCGACGCTGGCGGCTACGGTGGCCGTTGCTTGGGGCGCGGTCATGCGGCCATCCTCCGGTAGCGCAGCAGCATGATGGCGGCGAAGACCATCGCGCTGGCCAGGCTGGCCAGGACGTAGGCATCAGCGCCAATCGTGTCCGGGAAGCCGAAGCTATCCGAGAGCGGCCGGCCGAAGAACCAGGCAGTAGCCCCGGTGAGCGACGTGATTGGGGCCGCCAGCATAGGCTTGTCGGCCCACTCCAGGGCCGCCTCATGGCCGATGCCGTAGATGATCCCGGCGACGCTCTCCACGATGAGGAAGTAGGCGACCAGGGCGATGGCGGAGTACGCGCGCCGGGGTGAGAACGACGACACCGCCAGCGATATCGTCGCCATCGACGCCGCGATCAGCAGCGACGCGGGGAGGACAGGCAGGAACCTGGGCCACTCGTCATTGATGGCGGCCAGGGTGTCCTTCTGCATAAGGACATCGCCGACGAAGAGGGCGATCATCGGCAGCATCAGGAAAGCGATCAAGGCTGTGGTCAGGGCTGCCAGCTTGGCCATGGCGTAGTCGGAGCGGTGCATCGAGCGGGAGAAGTAGAGCGGCAGGACGTTGTGGCGCTGGTCACGACAAACTAGCTCGGGCGCTTGGGCGATGCAGAAGAAGACGACGAAGATCGAGAACTGCTCGAAGTAGTTGTGGTAGGCCATGAGTTCCACCTGGTCGCCCTGCGCGATGGCCTGCGAGATGAACGAGGAGAAGGCCAGCTGCACGATGGCAAAGAGCGAGTAGAGGCCAAGCAGGATGAACGGGGCCGCCTTGGCACCGGTGGGTCGGCCGAGGCCCCATATGCCACGCAGGCTCTCGAGGTAGAGCGCCAGGACCGAGTAGCCGCGCCCGTGGCGCTCCCCCTCGTAATGACGGTAGCCGAGGTCGTAGATGCTGCCGGCAGGGGCGCCGGCGACGCCGTTGGCCGTCATTGGACGGACCCCTTGGCCGGAGCCGGGTCCTTGAACAAGTCCTCGAGCCGGCCGCGCTCCTGCTCGATTCGCACCAACGGCAGGGCCAGGTCCGCAACGGCGTCTCGAATAGTGTCGTACACGGAGTCGCCCTCCAGCGCGACCAGCACGCAGTCGCCCTCGACGCGCGCCTTGACCTTGCGGCTCGCCAGCCGGGCGGCCAGCTTGTCGGCGTCCTCCTCAACCTCGACGGCCAGGACAGGCGTGCGCTTGGTGAAATCGGAGATCGGGGCCGCCTGCAGCAGGTGGCCGGCGTCGATCGCCAGCAGGAAGTCGCCCACCTGCTCGATCTCGCCGAGCAGGTGCGAGGCGACCATGATCGAAATTCCGAACACGTTGCCGGTCCGCTTGATGAGCCCCAGCATGTCGTCGCGGCCGGAAGGGTCCAGGCCGTTCGTCGGCTCGTCCAGGAAGAGCAGCTTCGGATCGTGGACCAGGGCCTGGGCCAGCTTGACCCGCTGCTTCATACCCGTTGAGTACCCGCCGATCTGGCGGTATCGCTCTTCGTACAGGCCAACGTGGCGGAGGACTTCGGCCGTGCGCTCGCGGGCTGCGGTGCGCGGCAGACCCGAGATGCGAGCCATGTGGGT
>CAZFLI010000141.1:0-4994 GCA_964519845.1 uncultured Anaerolineaceae bacterium
AACCGTCTCCGGCTGACTACAGGCGGTCAATCGAGATCATGAAGGAGTACGGTCCTCCGCCGGGCCTGGGGGCTTCGTGATGAACCGAATGCTGCGTCTGGTCTCCTTTGGTGGCTACCTCGCTCACTGGCTCAAC
The DNA here is from genome assembly GCA_964519845.1 of uncultured Anaerolineaceae bacterium. Lineage (GTDB taxonomy): Bacteria > Chloroflexota > Limnocylindria > Limnocylindrales > CSP1-4 > Fen-1039. The sequence goes on from CAZFLI010000141.1 coordinate 137, forward strand.
CAGTACCCGTGGATGAATCCCGATCACTCCAACTGCGTCAGGCCGCTGTTCCTCAGTCTCTACGCAGGCTTCGGTGGAGTAGGCACCGGTATGGAGGTCTTTGGACTGGTAGTCGGCCCTACCCGGTGGGACGGCCCCTCGGCCTGGGCTTTCACGCTGATCCTCGGCGGGTTCACCCTTCTGCTGGTGACAGGCTGGCTCACGAACACAGTCCCGTTCGTGGCGGCCAAGGAGAGTCCGCCCGAACCGACTGCGGTGAGAGGGATCGCCCCCGGAGAGTCGCTCGCAGCGCATGCCACAGGGGTCGTCGGGCTCGGCGACTACCGGGCCAGGTTCCGGCACCGCCAGGCGATACTGGAGCGACGGGACGATGGCGAGCTTCGCCTCGCCGTACGGAAGGTGAGTCTCGGTGCCCCGGGTCCCAAGCCGCCGGGGATCTCTGCTGAGGCGCGCCTGCTTCCGGGTGAGGTGACGAACGTCCGACGAGGTAGCGCTCACCTTGTGACCCAGGTTCGCCCGGCGGTGTGCTTTCGGTGGAAGAACGGGCCCATCGTCCTCGATTTCGCCGACACCGAGACCAGAGACCGCGCCTATTCGGAGCTTGCCTCCCTGGCCGCCCAGAGCCCTGCGTCTCGCGGTCGCCGTCGCTGGCTGGCCAACCGCCAGAAGCCGGGCACGGCCGCCATCTTGGCACTCCCCTCCGAACGGGTGCGCTGACTCCGAAGCGACCGCGGCGGAGTAGGGGAAGCTTGCGCCAGCCGGTCCAGCGGCTGACGTCCGAGCCTTGGCGCCGAAGGCGTAGTCGTCTGGCTCTCGAGCCAGCCGATGTGATCGGCGATTGCCCTCCCAGGCCCTACTTGTCGAGTGAGCGAAGCACCCGCTCCAGCTCTTGGGCCCAGGAGTCGAAGACCAAGGAGAAGGCCGGCCCCACAGCCGCCATGTCCGGCACGGGCAGGGCCGCGCCGTTGAGCAGCGGGCGCAGGGACTCGAGGCCTGCCCGGGCCTCAACTGCGCGGACGGCCGCGGTGGCGCCCGCCGTTTCGTCGAGCAGGCGCAGTGTCGCGACGAGGACCCGCCACCGTGACGGCCAGTCGATGAAGGGGGCGATCGGCTCGGGGAGCAGCCACGAGCGCAGCGGTGCTCGCGGGGCGAGCCTGATCCGGTCTTCGTTGCCGACCCGGTCGATCTCGACCACCCCGGCCAGGCGCATCCCGGCTGCCGCCTGAGCGATGTTGCGCTTGGTGAAGCGGGTCAGACGTGCCAGGTCCGCGACCGAGATCGCGGGAGCGGGCATGGCAAGAAGCGCGGCGATGATGTCGGCTCGGGCGTTGACGCCGAAGGCTCCCCTGAGGCGCCACACGAGTTGGGCCGGCGAAGCCAGATCGGCCACGAGGACCTTGCGGCGAGGCTCGTAGGATCGGCCGCCGGCGGCGGACGGCCAGCGCGGGCCGCCTGCAGCCGCGAGGGTGCCGGCGAACTCCGCCAGGCTGCCGGGCGCGACGGCCATCTCGAGGGCGACGCTCTTCAGACGGGTGGTGTTGACGGCATGTCCGTACACAAGGCACCAGTCGAGGGCCGCCTCGTAGACGCGGGGATCGAGACTGTCCAGGTCGGCCGTAACGGCAATGAGGGCCTCGATATCGACAACGGCCGTCTCGGGCTCGCCGGCGAGCCGGCAGCCAAGGGCGATCCAGCCTGCACTCACGCGATCGACCACCGCTTCGCGGAGGCTATCGGAGGACGGCATCGGCATCCTCTATCCCCAGCTCGTCCAGAACCGCGACCAGAAGCGACCGAAAGCCCGGCGAGGCGTCGTGCGTGCGGGCCCATCGGGCGGCGGCCAGCAGATCACCGCGGTCGGGAGCCAGCGCGCGGAGGTCGGCCAGATGCCGGTCTCGGGCAGGCCAATGGTCGGCTGCGGCATAGAGCTTGAAGCAGACCAGATCGTGGCGCCCGGCGAGCCACACGGTGAGCGCGCCGAAGTCCTCCCGCGAGAGCCGGCCCGCGAACCCGTCCGGCAATCCCAGGTCCAGCAGCGAGGCCGGACCCACGTTCAGCCAGTCTTCGGCCAGACCGTATGTCCGAGCCACATCCCGCACGGCGGCGGCCAGCGGCGCAGGCAGCTGGGGCATCTCGATGATCTGCCCGTCAGAGGATCGCCCGGCCACCACGTCTCCGTCCTTGGTGGACCTGGTGATGACGCCTCGAAGCAGCAGATTGGCTCCGCCGACGATCACGACCTCGTAGCGCAGGCCTCGCGCTGCCAGCACCTCTCCGAGAGTGGACAGGGCAGATCGCAGGTGGCCGACGTTCATCGACTTGACCATGGTGCCATGATCCGCCCGACTACCGCGCAAGTCAACTTCGCGTATAGCGCAAGTCACTGTGGCGCTTGCAGATCGCGGGGCTCTCACGCTCCAGATTGGACCGCGCGCAACGTTCACCCGGCGCGGTGGTCCGTTGGGGTCTCGTTTCGGGTAACCTCGCGGGGTGAGTGGAGAGCGGACGAGCCAATGCGTCGTGGTCACGCGCGAGGCGGCGGAGACGAGAGCGCTGGGTGCGGCGCTCGCTCAGGCCGCGCGGGCGGGTGACCTCCTCAGCCTGGTCGGGGAGCTGGGCGCGGGCAAGACGCAGTTCGCCAAGGGCTTCGGGGCCGGGCTGGGGGTGACCGACACGATCGTCTCGCCGAGCTTCGTGCTGATGGCCGAATACCGCGGCCGGCTGCCGCTCTTCCACATCGACCTGTACCGCCTGGCCGACGCGGCCGAGGCGCTGGCGGGGGGCCTGATCGACGAGCGCCAGGGCGAGGGCGTCACCCTGATCGAATGGGCCGAGCGGATGGCCGACGCCATGCCGGCGGCGCACCTGGACGTGGTCATCGAAGGATCCGGCGAGGAGCCGCGGACGATCACCCTGCGGGCCGGCTCGCCCGAGTACGCCCGCTACCTCCACACGCTGGCCGAGATGGCCGAAGAGGCGGCGGGATGACCGACCGACTCATCCTCGCCATCGACACGTCCGGCACGCGGGCGCTGGTGGCGCTGGGCTCGGCCGACGGCGCCCTGGTCGACGAGCGGCGCTGGGTCGCCGGCTACCGCCACGGGGAGGAGCTGCTGGCCCGCACCGACGAGCTGCTGAAGGCCAACGGAATCGCGACGGCCGACCTGGCCGGCATCGTCGTGGGCACCGGCCCGGGCGCCTTCACCGGCATGCGCGTCGGGATTGCCACGGCCAAGGCCCTGGCCCGCGGGCTTGAGATCCCCATCGCCGGCGTGGCCACCTCGGCCGCTTTGCTGGCGGGGATGTCGGCCGAGGGGCAGGCGCCGGCCGTCCTCTTGCTGCCGGCCGGACCTTCGGATCGAGTGCTCGTCGTCGAGGGAGAGGCCACGCTGGTCAAGGGCGGCGATGAGCCGGACGTACCGCCTGGAGCGACCATCGTGGCCGTTGACCTGCCCGGCCGGGCCCCGGAAGATGCTCTTGCCCGGGGGGACCAGGCGGAGGCCGGTCTCTCGGCCGCCCTGCTTTCGATCGGAGCCGGGCGAATTGCCGCCGGAGGCGACGACGTGGCGCTGCTGGTGCCGGAGTACGTGACCCTGCCGCGGGGCGTCGGGGCGGTGAAGGGAGAGGTGCGATGGTCGCACGACCGCCGGTAGCCGTCGCCATCGAGCGCATGTCGCTGGACGACCTGGGCGCCGTCGAGGAGATCGAGCGGCAGAGCTTCACCACGCCCTGGCCGCCCAACGCCTACCGCTCCGAGCTGGAGAACAACCGCCTGGCGCACTACCTGGTGGCACGCTGCGCCGAGCAGGTCGTGGGGTTCGCGGGTCTGTGGATGATGGTTGACGAAGCTCACATAACGACCTTCGCCGTTCGCCATGGTTGGCGGCGGCAGGGAATCGGGGAGCGGCTGCTGCTGGCCCTCTTCGACCTGGCCAGGGCGCGCCGCGCCCAGACGGCCACTCTGGAGGTTCGGCCGTCGAACACAGCGGCGCGGCGGCTGTACGAGAAGTACGGCTTCCGGCTGGCCGGCGTCCGGCGGCGCTACTACAGCGACGACAACGAGGACGCCCTGATCATGACCACGCCCTGCATCGACAGCCACGAGATGCAGGAATTGGTTGCCCGGCTGCGGGCCGCCGTCGCGGAGCGGCCGGAGATCGAGCTGGGCGGGGACGGGCTGCCGATCGGGCCGATCGCGGAGGAGGCCCCACCTTCGGGCGAGCATGCCGAGAGCATCGAGAGCCTCGAGGGTGGGCGGGCGATCGCGCCGGACGTGCTGCGGCCCAGCAACGTGAGGCGCAGTTCGTGAGGGCCGACTCGTGACCGGCGGGCTCATCCTGGCCGTCGAGACCAGCTGCGACGAGACCGGCATCGCGCTGGTAGAGGATGGGCGCAAGGTGCACTCCAACGTGGTGGCGAGCCAGGTGGCGATGCACGCCGCAGCCGGCGGGATCGTGCCGGAGGTGGCCGCGCGGGCTCACCTGCGCTGGATCGTGCCGGTCCTCGACGAGGCCTGGGCGGCGGCCGGAGTGAGCTGGGACGACGTCTCGGCCGTGGCGGTCACGGAGGGCCCCGGGCTGGCCGGTTCGCTGCTGGTCGGCATCAACTTCGCCAAGACGCTGGCCTACGTCCACGGCAAGCCGCTGGTACCGGTGAATCACCTGGAGGGGCACCTGTACGCGGCCTGGCTGGCCGACGACTCGCGCGAGCTTGCCGAGCCGCTCTTCCCGGCGGTGGCCCTGATCGTCTCGGGCGGGCACACCTTCCTGGTGGAGATGCGGGACCACCTGCAGTACCGCCTGCTGGGCGAGACGGTCGACGACGCGGCCGGCGAGGCGTTCGACAAGGTGGGCCGGCT
>CAZFLI010000142.1:0-4984 GCA_964519845.1 uncultured Anaerolineaceae bacterium
CCGCCTCGACCAGGAGGTCGCTCACCTCGCGGCGGATCTTCTCGGCCACCACGTACGCCCCGGTCGGATCCGTCTCCGGCAGCAAGGCCACGAACTCGTCGCCGCCATAGCGGGCCGGCGTGTCGACGCTGCGCAGGCCGGTCCTGATCACCTGGGCCACGCCGCGCAGGACGAGGTCGCCCTGGAAGTGCCCATGCTGGTCGTTGATCGACTTGAGTCCGTCCAGGTCCATCATCAGCAGACAGAAGCCGCGCTTGAAGCGATGGCTGCGGTGGATTTCGCGCTCGACCGCATTGAAGAAGTAGGCCCGGTTGTACAGGTCCGTCAGCGAGTCGACTGTCGAAAGTCGGATGGCGGCTTCACGGGTCCTCTTCTGGACCCGTGAGATCACGATCCCCGCATAGGACAGCAGCATCAGCGCCGTCAGGTTGATGCCCACCCGAGCCAGCGTCTCGCGGGCCGTCGCCTCGTCCGGGATGGGTCCGGCGAAGGCGGCGATGGCATAGGCCACGGCCGTCTCGACGGTCAGGATCAGCGTTACCAGCGGCGAGGCGACGAGCGCGGTGCCGCCGACGAGCAGCGGGTAGAGGAAGAAGAAGGGGCTCTCGGAGCCGCCGGTGAGCACGACCAGCATCGACAGGAAGACGACCGCGGCGGCCCCCTCGATCAGGACCCGCGCGGTGCCCAGGCGCCCGGCCGGCATCAGCTCGTGGACGATCAGCACGAAAGCACCGGCCCCGGCGAGGGTGAGATAGACCTGCGGCGCTACCGGCTGCCAGAGCTGGCTGGCCGAGGCGATCGCCAGGACCGACAGGATGAACGACCAGGTGAGCACGCGGACGGCATGGTTGAAGGTGGCGACGGCGAAGGAGCCGCGCAGCACCTCGTCCAGCTCCTCGTCGTCCGAGGGTCGCAGGGAGCGGCGGGCGACGGCCTCGCTGCGGGGGTCGTAACGTCGCTCGCGGGCCAGGAATCGGATCGTCGACGAGGTGACGATGCCGTCCGACTCGGGCTGGGCCTCGGGCTCGGCCCGCGGTTCTTCGGGAGCGGTCGGCCCAGGCAGATGGCGCTGTCGCTCAACGACCAGGCGGCCGTAGAACGGCCCGCGGCCCCGCAGGGCGGCCACCAGCAGCGCGGCCGTGATGAGCAGCGCGACACAGACTACCCCCAGTAACCCGAGCAGGGGTTCGACGGCGACCATACATCCTTGTCCCGGACCGCAGCTTCCTCCGCGCCGCGGCGCAGCAGCATCTTATGCCGCCATCCTTGCCGTCACCATCGGCCATGGTGCGGATGTTGTCCGAAGGCAACGGGTCGTTCGCGGGCGGTTGGGGTGGCTCCGGCGCAGTCCGGTCGGCATGCCGGCTGGTCGGGCGCAACGACCGATCGCCCGGTTCTGCCGGAGAATCCGGGCCTCGCCTCTTGCTAGCATCTGCGCCATGAGCCACCCCGAGCGCCGCGAAGATCCCACCAGGCGCCGCCGGCGGATGAGGGCCGCCCTCGAGGCCACCTTCCCGCGCGTGGGGGAGGCCGCAGCCGAGCGTCTCGAGTACTTCCGGGCCCCGGGCTGCGTCAACCTGATCGGGGACCACACGGACTACAACGATGGCTTCGTGCTGCCGGCCGCAATCGACCTGGACTTGTGGATCGCGGTGCGCCGCCGGGCCGACGGCCTGGTTCGCCTCGCCTCGTTGCAGATGGAGGGCGAGGCCGGCAGCTTCCGCGCCGAAGAGGCGATGCCGCCGGCCCCGGGAGCGGTCGCGGCCGCCGTCCCCGCCCAGTCCGCGAGTTGGATCGACTACGTGGCCGGGATGGCCTGGTCGCTGCGAGAGTCCGGCCTGCCCGTCCAGGGCTTCGACGGCATCGTCGACTCCGCGATCCCGCCGGCCGCGGGCCTGGCCTCGTCGGCGGCCCTGGAGTTGGCCTCGGCCCTGGCCCTGCTGGGCCCGGCTCGCGACGCGGCGGCGCCCGCCGTCCTGGCTGCGCTGGCCCAGCGCGCGGAGCGGGAGTACGCCGGCCTCGACTGCGGGATCGTTGACCAGCTCGCCTCGGCGGACGGCCGCGCCGGAATGGCAACTCTGCTCGACTGCCGCTCCCTGGAGAGCCGCCACGTGCCGCTGCCGGCGGGCGTGCGGGTGGTCGTGTGCGACACGGGCTTGCCGCGCGAGCTGCGCACCTCGGCCCACAACGAGCGCCGGGCCGAGTGCGGGCGGGCCGTGGCCCTGCTGTCGGAGCAGGTCCCCTCCGTCTCCTCGCTGCGGGACGTGGACCCGGCCATGCTGCGCCGCTACCGCCACGTGCTGCCGGAGGAGGTCGCCCGCCGGGCCGAGCATGTCGTCGGCGAGAACGACCGGGTGGTCGCGGCCGCCGATGCCCTCGAGGTCGGCGACATGGAGCGCCTGGGCGCGCTGTTCGCGGCGTCCCACGAATCGCTGCGCTCCAAGTACGAGGTGAGTTGCGACGCCCTGGATGAGATGGTGGCCGTGGCCGCGGCCGTGCCGGGCGTTCTGGGGGCGCGCATGACCGGGGACGGCTTCGGCGGCTGCACCGTCAATCTGGTTCGCGAGGAGGCCGTGGAGCCCCTGGCGCGCGCCGTCGCCGGGGAGTACCCGCGCCGCACCGGCCTCACGCCGCGGGTCTTCGCCGTCGCCATCGCGGATGGTGCGGGCAACATCTGAACGCGTGGTTCGGACCGGTGACGATTACCGTCCCGGACTGTACGAACGGGTCTTGCGCCGCAACCTCGACAGGCGTAGCTTGGATGCCGGAGGCTGAGATGCAAGATCCAGCGGCCAGAGAGACGCGACTCGCTCGCGACCACAGGGGATGGACCCCTTCTGCGGCCGGATTGGATTGGTGCGTATTCAACCTCTCCTGGAGCCCCAGAGCGGGCAATCTCAGCGATGAGACTCGAGCCGGCAAGTCCGGGCGGTAGGGGTAAGTGGCCCCTGCCGCCGAACATGCCGGGACCGGCGCCGCAACGACGCCGGTCTCGTGCTATCTGAGGGGTGGCGGACCGTCGGGCACGGGCATCTGGTCGGTCTGGCCGTCGGGCAGCGTCAGCTTGTTCGCCCGGGCGACATTGCCCAGCCACCGCGCCGACGGCTTGAGCGTCCGCGCCTGCGTCGTCCGATCTACGGCAATCAGCCCAAACTCCATCGCGTAGCCGGCCGCCCACTCGAAGTTGTCGAAAGCGCTCCAGTGGATGTAGCCGCGGAGCGGGATGCCGTCGGCAATCGTGGCGTGAAGGGCCCGCAGACCCTCGCTGATGAACTCGACCCGTTCCTCGTCGTTGGACGTGGCCACTCCGTGCTCGGTCACCACGATCGGCTTGCCGGGCAGCAGCCCAGCCGCGCGGCGCACCGTCCAGGCCGCGGCCTGCGGCCGGAACTCCCAGCCCATCTGCGTCAGCCGACCGTCCGGGTCCCCCGACGAATCGGAATGGACGCCACGGCGGGCCAGCTTGACGAGCCTCTTCTCGATCGGCGGAATCGCCAACCCGAGCGCCAGCGCTGCTCCCGCCAGCCGTGGCATGTTCACCGCGTTGCGGGTGTAGGTCTGGACGCCGAAGAAGTCGTCCTCCTCGGCGGCTCGGATGAACCGGTCCTCGCCCATCTGCTGGGCGTATCTGACCGCCGACCTGCCGCCGGCGTTGTGGTCCCATTCCGGCATGGCGTTGGTCAGGCCCACCATTGCTCCAGGCCGGAGCTGCTTGACGACCGCCCGGCCGCGCTTGTGGGCCTCGATCTGCGAGTCGATGGCGGCCTTCCAGTTGTCCAGGCCGGAGACCATGGGCGGGAACGTGCCGCCGCCGCCGTAGCCGCCGAGGGCGACCCAGCCGGGCTCGTTGAGGGTGCAGTACCAGTCGACGCCGTCGCCCAGCGCCTCAACCGCGCGGCCGGCGAACCTCTCGAACAACCTGGGCGCGGAGGGCGCCAGCCAGCCGCCTCGCTTGGCCAGCCACAACGGCAGCGTGAAGTGGTTGAGCGTGACCATCGGGATCAGCTTGCTCTTCCGGCAGACCTCGACCATCTGGCGGTAGTGGTCCAGGGCGGTGGTATCGAACTCGCCCTCGGCCGGCTCGATGCGCGACCACTCGACGGAGAAGCGGTAGGTGTTCAGGCCCAGTCCGGCCAGCAGGGCCATGTCCTGGGGGTAGCGCCGGTAGTGCTCGATGGCGTTGTCGCTGGGCTCCCGGCACGGGGAGTCGGCACGGTTCTCGAACTCCCACCAGTCGCTGTTGTCGTTGCCGCCCTCAACCTGGTGACCGGCGGTGGCGGTGCCCCACAAGAAGCCGTCTGGAAAGGTCAGTTCGCTCACACGGCGGAGAATACGGGATGGCTCGGAATCGAGCCCACGAGGTGACCGATACTGGCTCCATGGATGCCGAGGATCGCTTCCACCCATCGTCGCGCGCCGAATGGCGGGCCTGGCTGGCGGCCAACCACGATCGGGCCACGGGCGTGTGGTTCGTCTTCTGGAAGAAGGCGACCGGGCGGCGGGGTGTCAGCTACGAGGAGGCCGTTCAGGAGGCGCTCTGCTTCGGCTGGATCGACGGCCTGCTCCGGCCGGTGGACGGCGAGCGCTCGTCGATTCGATTCACGCCGCGCCGGCGCGGCAGCAACTGGGCGAGGTCGAACAAGGAGCGGGTGGCGCGCCTGGAGGAGGCCGGCCTGATGACGGAGGCCGGGAGGAGGGCGGTCGAGCGGGCAAAGGTCGATGGCTCCTGGAATGCCCTTGACGAGATCGAAGAGATGGTCGTCCCGGAGGAGCTGATCGCCGCCCTCGAGGAGTCTCCCGCCGCGAGCGAGGCGTTCGAGGCCTGCACGGCCTCCGTGCGCAAGATGATCCTGGGCTACATCGGTCAGGCGAAGCGGCCGGCCACTCGGGCCGATCGAATCGAGCGGGCCGTCAGGGTCCTGGCGGCCGGCGGCCCGGTCATGTCGATCTTCAGGCGCGGGAGCTAGGGGCCCCGAAGCTCGTC
>CAZFLI010000143.1:0-4956 GCA_964519845.1 uncultured Anaerolineaceae bacterium
GCGGCGATGGCGGCCACGTCGTTGCCGTCGGCCACGCGCTGGGTGTGCCAGCCGTAGGCGTTGAACCGCGCTGTGACGTCTTCCGAGAAGGCCATCGAGGTGGGCCCGTCGAGCTGAATCAGGTTGTCGTCGTACAGGACGACGAGCCTGCCCAGGCGCAGGTGGCCGGCCAGCGAGGCGGCTTCGGACGCGATCCCTTCCTGCATGTCGCCGTCCGAGCAGATGGCGTAGACGTTGTGGTCGAACAGCTCGAAGCCCGGCCGGTCGAAGCGGGCCGCCATGGCGGCCTGGGCGACGGCCATGCCGACGGCACTCGAGAAGCCCTGGCCGAGAGGCCCGGTGGTGGCCTCCACCCCGGCCGTGTGGCCGCGCTCCGGGTGGCCGGGCGTGCGCGAGCCAAACTGTCGGAAGGACTGCAGGTCCTCCAGAGTCAATCCGTAGCCGGTCAAATAGAGGAGCGAGTAGATCAGCATGCTGGCGTGCCCGGCCGACAGCACGAAACGGTCGCGGCCCGGCCAGGCCGGATCGCTCGGCGCGTGGCGCAGGAAGCGCGTCCAGAGCGTATAGGCCATCGGCGCCATGCCCATCGGTGCGCCGGGGTGTCCCGAGTTGGCCTTCTGGACGGCGTCCATGGAGAGTGTTCGGATCGAGTCGATCGCCAGCTGGTCCAGCTCGCGGGTGGGAGTTGCCATTCGAGCCTTTCGTGCCACCGGCGACGCACCCTGTTCGTAGCGTACCTTGCCGGCCTGCAAAGTTGATGTGGTCCGGGTAGTGCCGGGCTCGGGCGAGCCCGGACGGGAATATTCTAGAGTCCGGCGCCTCGGACGACCGGAGTCCGGCCCTCCCTTCGACTGCCTGCCGGACGGACTGCTTTCGAGGGCCCCGTTGCCCTGTGAATAGGGGCTGGTACACTCGCGTCGTCGGCGAACCGGCGGAGGACCGGGCCGTGTGGTGAGGAACGACGATGCGGATCTACGAAGGGAGCCCGCGCCAGAACTTCGAAGAGGTGCTGCGCTCAATCGGCGCCTTTCTGGATCAGCGCGGAATGAGGGAAGTCCTGCTGCTGGAAACGCCGGACGGCTTCGTGGTTCAGGGCCTCACCGTCGAGAAATCGTCGGCCGGCGCCTGGTCGGAGCACGTCGGTCAGCAGATCAAGGAGACGTTCACCTTCCTCGACGACGACGTCGCCCGCTTCATGGAGGAGGGCCACGCCAGGCGCGACAACCAGGACCGGGCCGTCACCTGGGGGGACACGGGCTACTATGAGCAGGCGTTCCGCGTCGTCGGTCGGTATGTCGACGAGCAGAAGCCGCGAGACGTCTTCTTCTTCGAGCAGGACGGCGCGTTCGTGCTCCGCCTCCTGACCTGGACTCAGCAAGGCAGCCGCCATGTCATCGCCGAGTTCACTCGCGAGGACGTCGAGTCGATGATTGCCGCAGCTCCGGGCCTGCGAGACGAGAAGGCTAAGCCCCAGGCGGGCGCCTGAGAACCGGCAAGGCAGCGGGAAGGTAAGGTAGCGGCGTGAGAGTCATAAAGATGTTGATGGGGCTCGTGCTGGTGGTGCTGGCCGCGCTCGTCATCGTCCCCCTCATCGTGCTGGCGGGCCTGTTCATCTGGCTCAAGCTCACCGAAGAGGGAGATGAGGAGTCGCTCGAGCTTGACCAGGACAACATCTGACCTGAGCCGGCACCGATCGCGGACGGTCGCCCGGGCTAACGGCCCGGGCGATTGCGTTTGACCGGCCTGAAGGGAGCCGCGTCCACTCGCCCGTCTGCGCCGCGGCTGGTTGTGCCGTCGCCCCGGGCGCTGCTGGCGGCCGAGGTCGGGATCCTGCTGGTCATGCTGACCTGGGGGGTCAACGTGGTCGTCGTCAAGGCGGTCCTGGCCGATCTGCCGCCCGTCCTGTTCGCCTTCAGCCGCTTCGGTTCGGCCTTCCTGGTGATGCTGGTCATCCTGCGCTGGCGCGAGGGGAGCATCGGCTTGCCCCGCCGGGACATCCTGCCGCTGATGCTGCTCGGCCTGATCGGCTTTGGGCTGTACCAGGACCTGTGGGCCTCCGCTCTGGACATCACCACGGCATCCAACTCCGCCCTTATCACGGCTGCCACGCCCGTCTCGACGGTGCTGCTGGCCGCGGCCGTGGGATCCGACACTCTCTCGCGGGCCAAGCTCGTCGGAGCCGCGATCGCCTTCGTCGGTGCCGTGTCGGTGGTTCTGACCACGCACGGCATCGGCTTGACGGGCGCCTCGGCCGGAGACCTTATGACGTTCGCGGCCACGCTCTGCTGGGCGGTCTACGTGGCTTTAGGCTCGCCGGTGTTGCGGCGGCACTCTCCTCTGCGCACGGCTACCTGGGCCATCGGCTTCGGTTGCCTGGGGATGCTCCCGCTGGCCATCTGGCAGACCGCCTCGTTCGACGCCGCGCGCGTCGATGGTCATACCATCGTCCTCTTTCTCTACTGCTCGCTGCTGTCCGCGGCCGCCGCCAACGTCGTCATGTTCGAGGCAGTGAAGGTGCTGGGGCCCGCCCGGATGGTCCTCTTCCAGTTCCTGATGCCGGCCTTCGCCGTGGTCGCCGCCGCCATCTTCCTGGGCGAATCGATCGTGCTTGGGCAGATCGTGGGCGGGACGATCATCGTGGCCGGCATCCTCATCTCGCGCCGGGGGACGCATCCGCGGGTCGTAGAGCGCGCGCCCTAACGGCTGGCAGCGTTGCTCGCGTCTACTCCCAGCGGAAGAATCGGAAGGCCAGCACTCCGGCGACCACGGTGATACCCGCCACGATCGCCAGCTCCGTGAGGTTGGTGCCGCGTCCGATCCACGGGTCCTGCAGGGCGATTGTCATGTGAGTCAGCGGCAGGCCCCTGGCTATCTGTTGCATGGTGTCGGGAAGGACCTCCCGGGGCGGGCCCACTCCCGATGTGAACTCGGACACGAAGAAGAGCGCCAGGCCCGCTGCCTGGGCCGCCTGGACGTTGGGCAGGACCGCGCCGAGCAGGGTGCCCAGGGCGACGAAGCAGACGACCGTCAGGACGAACGCTGCCGCGAAGCCGGCCGGCTCGACGGGCCCGGCGGCTCCGTTGAGGACCACGCCGATGAAGATGACGACCACCGCCCCGATCACGGCCAGCATGGCGCTGACGCATAACTGAGAGAGGACCAGCGCCGCGGGCGAAACCGATGAGGAGCGCAGCCGGCGCAGGACGCCGCGCTCGCGGTAGGCCGCCAGGTGGACCGGCAGGCTGATGAACCCGATTGCGGAGATGGCCAGGCCGCAGATGCCCGGCACCAGGTAATCCATGGGGCCCACCCCGGCCCAGACCACGCCCTCGGGATCCGGCGTGTTCCCGAAGACGCCGGCCATCATGAAGAGGACGAAGGCCGGGAAGGCAAGCGAGAAGATCATCGTCAGCGGGTCGCGAGCGAAGAGCTTGATCTCGACCCAGGTGAGCTTGGCTAGCTGGCGCATCGGTCAGTCCCGCATCGAGTGGCCGGTCAGGCGAAGGAAGACGTCCTCCAGCGTCGGGCGCTCCACCCGCAGGTCGTTGGGGACGATGCCGTGTTTGACCAGTTCGGCCGCGACGAGGGCCATCACGGGGCCGCCTCCCTCGACCTCCACACGGTCGCCGTCGCGCAGGACCCGGTCCACGTGCTCGACCTTGCTCAGGAAGCCCAGATCCTTGACGGTCGTGCTGAAGAGGACGTGTACCCCGGCCGGCTCGGCAGAGATCAGGCCCTGCGGCGAGCCGGTAGCCACGATCCTGCCCCGATCCACGACCGCCAGGCGGTCGCACAATCGTTCGGCCTCCTCCATGAAATGGGTCACCAGGACAATGGTGCAGCCGCGGCCGCGGATCTCTCGAATGAGGTCCCAGGTCGCCCGCCGCGCGGCCGGATCCAGGCCGGTGGTCATCTCATCGAGGAAGACGACCTTCGGTTCGTTGACCAGGGCCAGGGCGATCAGCAGCCGCTGGCGCTGCCCGCCGGAGAGGTTGCCGTAGGACCGGCCCGCCAGCGACTCGAGCCCCCAGGCGGCCATCAGGGCCCGCCAGTCGACCCGGGTGGGAGCGAATGCGGCGAACAGATCCAGGGCCTCCCAGACCCGCATTCGTTCGGGCAGGGCCGACTGCTGCAGCTGCGATCCGATCGAGCGCCGCAACTCGCTTGCCTTGGTGCACGGGTCCAGGCCCAGCACCCGCACCTGGCCCGAGTCGGGCCGGCGCAGCGCCTGGATGCACTCAACTGACGTGGTCTTGCCGGCGCCGTTGGGACCAAGCAGGCCGAAGATCTCGCCGGCCTGGACCTCGAAGGAAACGTCGTCTACGGCCACGACGCGGCCGTAGGTCTTGCGCAGGTGCTCGACGGTGATCACTGGCTTGGGCACGCGAATCCTCTCGGCTGGTTCTGCCGGTATGCTCTCGGGCATGCTACCCGACGCCGCCCAGCCTGAGCCATCCGGCCAGCCCGAAACCGCGGCCTCCGGCTACCCGGCCCCGGCCCCGATTCCGCCCCTGCTGCCGGAACAGCCGCCGTTGGCCGTTCTCGTCGACTACGACGGCACGATCTCGCTGACCGACGTGTCCGACAAGATCCTCTACGAGTTGCTCGGTGCGCGCTATGCGCAGGACGACGCCGCCTACACGTCGGGGCTGGTGGGTTCGCGGACGCTCTTCGCGAGCCAGGTCGAGCAGCTCCCCGGCGATCCCGGGCCGTCCGTGGCCATCGCCGAAGCGCAGGCCCACGACCGCGCCTTCGCGGACTTCGTCCGTCTGGCCCAGCAACTCCAGGTGCCGGTGGAGATCGTCAGCGACGGCTTCGGCTTCTTCATCGAACCGGCCCTGCGCGACCTCGGCGTGCCGGACGTCCCGGTCGTCACCGCCCGGACGTTCTTCGACGGCACTCGGGCCTGGATGGAGTTCCCCAACGGCCACCCCGACTGCCTGGTCTGCGGCACCT
>CAZFLI010000144.1:0-4914 GCA_964519845.1 uncultured Anaerolineaceae bacterium
CAGCGGCGCCAGGACGGCCGCGTCCGCGCCCGGCTCGACGGCGTGGAGAGGCGGCGTGGCCGCAGGCCGGGCCCCAGGCGGCACCGCAGCCCCGCGCGCCGTCCGGCCCGCCAGCGAAGCCGCCACGGCCGCCGCGAACCTGGTCCCGGCAATCCCCGCCAGCGGCGGCCCCGGCAGCAACTCCGCCAGCGCCCCGCCGATCGAAGCCACGATCGCCCGCTCCGGCCCCCACAGCCGTTCCAACCCGTCGAGCTGCACCTCCGCCCGCCCGAAGCCGATCGCCGCCGGATCCGTCTCGGCCGCGATGCCGGGGCTGAAGCCCGCCAGTCGGTCCAGCGCGCCCGCCAGGGCGGCCGCCTCAGCGGCCGGTTCCGGATCGAGGAAGCGGGCCTCGGGAGCCAGTCGATGCGCCGCCCCGAGCGGCATGCCGATTCGAACGCCCAGCTCCAGCGCGGCCCGGTTCGCGTCCAGCACCCGGCCCCCGGCCCACGGCCGGCCACCCAGGACCACCGGCTCCGCCTCCTCCAACGGGGAGCGAGACCGTTCGGCCGCCAGGCGGATGAGCAGGTGAGGCCAGTAGAGATGAAGCAGTCGCATCGGACGTGACCGGAGCGAGGAGTGGAAGGAGCGGCGACGGCCGGTAGGCCGGGGGTGCGGCAGCCGGCCGCGAACCGCCGGGCGGGGCGCCCGCCCGCGGCACGGTTTCCACCTCGAGCAGCAGTTCGTCGCGGGCCAGGCAGGCATCCCGCAGCCCGCCCTCGGCGTACAGGATCCGCAGCTCCGCCGCCCGCCCCGGCGGCCCGAAGCGGTCCCGCGAGACACGCACCTCTATCCGCTGGCCCACCACCTCCCGCCCGAGCCTGATCCAGGCCCGGCGGCTCAGCTCCAGCCGGAGCGCCGCGACCTGCGTCAGGGCGCCGGCCAGCTGGTCCGGCAGGCCGGGCGGCTCGAGCACGATCAGCTGGACGCCGGCCTTTCGGACCAGCGCCGCCAGCCGGTGCAGCCGTTCGACGACATCCTGGAGCCGAGCCCCCGACCGGCGCGCCGGCGGCAGATCCAGCAGCAGCAGGTCCACCGTCCTGTCCTGGAGGAGCAGCGCCGCCATAGACAACGCCTCCTCGATCGAATCAGGCGCCAGGACGATCAGCCAGTCCAGCCGCACCCCCTGGGCCGCGGCCTCGACGGGATCCAGGCTGCGGCCCAGGTCCAGGTAGGCCGCGATGCCGCCGGCGGCCTGGGCCTGGGCGACGGCCCGCAGCGCCAGTGTGGTCTTGCCGCTGCTGGCTCCGCCGTGGATGGCCGTGGCCGAAGAGCGCGGCAGCCCGCCCAGCCCCAGGATCGAATCCAGCGCCCGGTAGCCGGTCGGCACGGCCCGCTCGGCCGCCGGTGCGGGCTCGACTGCCCCGCCTATCTCCGGCGCCGGCGCCACGGCCAGCGACCCCACCACCTCCACTCCCCAGCGCGGAGCGGCGTCGCCCCAGCGTTCCCGCAGGGACGAAAGAGCGGCCTGGACGCTGGGGGCGGGAGTGGCCATGGGATTCACTATAATAGAACGGATGTTCTACCAGTCAATGGCTATCCGCGGGGCGGAAACCGGGCCGAAAGTCTCCCCTAATAGCTGACAGAAGATGGCGCATCGCCATCCTACGATCAGCCGGCAGGGCGGCCCGGACGCGGCCGCTGATCCATCCGCGAACCGAGCCCGTACACATCTCGTACGGCGCCGCCGCTGTACACTCCGGACCTTCCCAACGTCGCGTCCGCAGGGGGATATCCGTGCCTCAGATCGAAGCGAAGGGGCTCACCAAGCAGTTCCGCCAGGCCGTCAAGGACCCCGGCCTGGTCGGCTCGCTCAAGCACTTCGTGACCCGTACCTACAAGGACAAGATGGCCGTCGACCACATCGATCTGGCCATTGAGGCCGGCGAGTCGGTGGCCTACCTGGGGCCCAACGGGGCGGGCAAGTCGACCACGATCAAGATGCTGACCGGCATCCTCGTCCCCACCTCGGGCAGCCTGGTGGTGGACGGGATCGTCCCCTACGAGCACCGCCAGGAGAACGCCCGCAAGATCGGCGTCGTCTTCGGCCAGCGGACCCAGCTGTGGTGGGACATCCCGGTCATCGAGTCGTTCAACCTGGCCCGCGACATGTACGAGATCCCGCGCGACCGCTACAAGGAGAACCTGGGCCGGTTCAGCGAGATCCTGGGACTGGACGAGTTCATGGGCATCCCCGCCGGCAAGATCTCGCTCGGCCAGCGGATGCGGGCGGACCTGTGCATGGCCCTCCTCCACGACCCCAGGATCCTGTACCTCGACGAGCCCACCATCGGCCTGGACATTGCCGTCAAGGACAGCATCCGGCGCTTCGTGCGGAGCCTGGTCGTGGAGCACGGCACCACGATCATGCTCACCACCCACGACCTGGGCGACATAGAGGACATCTGCAAGCGGATCGTGATCATCGACAGCGGCCGGATCATCCACGACGGCGACCTGGCCGCCCTGAAGGACAACTACGCCCGCGAGCGGGTCATCCACTTCCAGCTGGCTCGGCCGCCCGAATCGATGGATCGGATCTGCGCCGGCCTCCCAGCCTGCGAGGTTTCGGCAGAGGATCTGCACCTGTCGGTCCGGTTCGACCGTTTCAAGTTCGCCGCCGGCGAGATCGCCGCGGCGGTGATGCCCCATGTCGAGGTCATGGACTTCCGGATCGACGAGCCCGAGGTCGAGGACCTGATTCGGAGGGTCTACCTGGGCCAGCTCGATGTGAGCGGGCGGCCGGCCTCCGGTTCGGCCGAGGCCTGAGATGCGCCTTCTCCGCAAGTACCTGTCGTTCTCCAAGGCCTCGCTGCAGGTGATGCTGGTCTACAAGTCCAGCCTGGCCCTCAACCTGATCGGGACGATCTTCTACGTCGTCGCCATGTTCTACCTCTGGCAGACGATCTTCCTCCGCCAGGCCAGCTCCCTCCCGGGGGGCTTCACCTGGCAGGACATGAAGGCCTACATCCTGATCTCGTTCCTGCTCAACTCGGTCATGGTCTGGTACGACGAGTGGGCCATGGGTCGCGACATTCGCGAAGGTCTGGTCGCGGTGGACCTGGCCCGGCCCATCGACTTCCAGGCCAAGCGCTTCTTCGACGCCATCGGCGGCATCCCGATCGAGCTCGTCTCGGCGCTCGCGGTCGGCGTGGTCGTGGCTCTCTTCTTCGGCGGCATCGGCCTGCCGGCCGATCCGGTCCACGCCGGCCTGTTCGCGGTCAGCGCCATCCTGGCAACCATCACCAAGTTCGCGCTCATCTACTGCGTCTCGATGCTGGCCTTCTGGACAACCGGCGTGTCGGGACTCTCCTGGGGCCGGATCGCGATCCAGAACATCTTCTCGGGCGCCTTGATCCCGCTCGTCTTCTTCCCCGACGGGCTCCGCGCCGTGGCGGCCGTCCTGCCGTTCCAGGGCCTCGTCTCGACGCCGGCCCTGGCCTACCTGGGCAAGGTGGATATGCCGACGACGGCGGTGCTGATCGCCACTCAGGCCGTCTGGGCCGTCGGATTGCTGGCGTTGGGCCGGCTGGTCTGGCGCGGCGCCTCCAGGGCGGTGACGATCCATGGCGGCTAGGCTTCGCGCGGTTCGCCGCGATGTGTACCTGTACTTCCGCCTGCTCGGCCAGCAGATGAAATCGATCCTGGCCTACGAGGCCGACTTCGTCGTGCTCATGTTCTCGGCGATCCTGCTCCAGCTGGCCGGCTTCATCTTCATCTGGACGATCTTCCAGCGCATCCCCGACGTGAACGGCTGGACCTTCTGGCAGGTCGTGACCATGTACGCTCTCATCTTCATCACCGAAGGCGTGGGCTCGCTCTTCTTCGAGGGCACCTGGTTTCTCGGCTACCTGGTCTGGTCCGGCGATTTCGACCAGCTGCTGGTCCGGCCGGCCTCGCCGATCGTCCAGGTCATCGCCGGCAGGGTCGGCTTCAACGGACTGGGCAACCTGGTCACCGGGTTGGTGCTCATGGGCATCGCCATCGCCAACGTGCCGGTCGAGTGGACGCCCGGCCGGATGCTCATGGTGGTCATCCTGGTCATCAGCGCCTCGGCCATCCGCGTGGCCCTGAACCTGGCCACGGCCGCGACCGGCTTCTGGTTCCGCAACCCCTGGAGCATGGTGTCGATGTTCGTCCACCAGCTGGGCGAGCTGGCCAAGTACCCCATCACTATCTACTCCGTGGCGGTCCAGGCCCTGATCGTGGTAGCGATCCCCTTCGCCTTCGTCAGCTTCTTCCCCACGGCCTACATCTTCGAAGTCGATGCCTTCAGCCCGATCGGCCTGCTCACGCCGCTGGTCGCGGTGTACTGCGTGATCATGTCGGGGGTGGTCTTTCGGATCGGCCTGCGCCGCTACGAAAGCAGCGGCCACTAGCCCTCGCCGGGGCCGTCGGCTTACCAGCGGGGACGCCCCCCGGTGGGCTGCGCCGTCCCGCCAATTGCCCATCGCAACGCGGTCGCGATTCGTGTCGCGAGCCGTGCGGTCGCGATTCGGCCAGATTCCAACCCCGGTAGCACCGGTCCAGACCGCGCCGCCCGGCAAGACGACGCGGGCGCCCGCTGAGGTCGATTCGGCGGCGCGAACCTCGTCCGCCGCCCCTCCAGGTCCGGTCCGCGGCGCAGAATCACCGGCGGAATCGGCGGGATCGCCCGTCTCATCTGCCCCCGCGCTACCCCCATTGGAATCTGTCCAGATCGCATGTGCGCGCCCGCCTCCACGCCGCACCGGTGCCACAACGCCGCAGCCACCCCCGCCCCCGGGCCGGGCACGGCCCTGTGCTAGACTCCGGCCGCGTGGGGATGTAGCTCAGCTGGAAGAGCACCGCGTTCGCATCGCGGGGGTCAGGGGTTCGAGTCCCCTCATCTCCACC
>CAZFLI010000145.1:0-4911 GCA_964519845.1 uncultured Anaerolineaceae bacterium
GTGGTGCCAGCAGATGCCGCGCGGCGCCTCCGTGCCCCAGCCCGTCTCGCCGGCCTTCGGCGTCCACGGCACGAGCGGGTTGGCCGGCTCCCGGTACGACTCCACGATCTCCAGCGCGGCCGCCGTGGCGTGAATCAGCTCCACTGCCCGCGCCGCGATGCTCCAGTAGGGGTTGCGCGCGATCTGCCCGGCCAGGCCGCTCTTCTCCAGCGCCTCGCGAGCCGTCGGATGGAGCTGGGCCGAATTGAGAGTCACGCGCGCCGCCGGGCCCAGCATGTACGCTCGTCCATCCTTCTCTCGGGCGTGGAGGGCGTTCGTCCCTTCGTGGTGCTCCTCGCGGAAGGCCTCGCGCCAGCCCCACAGCGGCACGTCGATCCCATCCGAGCTGACGATGCGGCCCTCGTTTAGCCCGTATTCGGTGGGATGCTTGACCGCGACGTAGAGCGGCTCGCGTTCGAATTCGGGCGCCTTGAAGGTAGCCACCAGCGCCAGTGTCGCCTTCGACAGCTCCAGCGCTTCTTCGAGGGGCTCGCGCAGGGCCGCGATCTCGGCCTTGCTTGGCGCGCGAGACAGCCCGCCCACTCGCATGGCGACGGGATGAACGGCTCGCCCGCCGATCAGAGTCATGATGCGATTGCCGGTGTGCTTGAGCCGCAGCGCCTGCTCCACCACCGGCTTGTGGTCGCGGGCCATGGCGATGGCGCTCTCGTAGCCCAGGAAGTCCGGGGCGTGGAGCATGTAGACGTGGAGGGCGTGGCTCTCGATGTATTCGCCGTGGTAGAGCAGCTTGCGCAGTGCCCTGACCTGCGGGTCCAGCTCCACCTCGAATAGGTGCTCGAAGGCCATGCAGGCGGCCATCTGGTACGCGATCGGGCAGATGCCGCAGATGCGGGCCACGATGTCCACCACTTCGTTCGGCGTACGGCCCACGACGATCTGCTCGAAGTAGCGAGGCGCCTCGAAGATCGACAGCCGGGCTTCCTTCACCTTGCCGTCCGTGACGCGCAGTCGCAGAGTGCCCTCGCCCTCGACACGGGCGATGCCGACGACTTCGAAGTTGTGCTCGGTCCTGGTGGTCTCCGCCTTGGCCATGCCCGGAGGGTGCCGCATCATGGGCCGCCCGGCATAGGGCCGTTTGTCGCGCCGCCCCGGGCCGAGTCGTGCGGACGCGGCCGCCGCCGCTCTATAGTCGGCCGATGAAGCTGCCATTCGAGCCCCCGCTCGAGCCCATGCTGGCCAAGCCGGCCGGCGAGATACCGTTGGGCGAGGGCTGGCACTACGAGCCCAAGTGGGACGGCTTCCGGGCCATCGTCTTTCGCGACGGCGACGAGGTCTATATGCAGAGCCGCGACCTCAAGCCCCTGGACCGCTACTTCCCGGAGCTGCCGCCGGCGTTGCGGGCCAATCTGCCGGACCGTTGCGTGCTGGACGGCGAAGTGGTCATCACCGGCGCCAATGGCCTGGACTTCGACTCGCTGCTGCTGCGGATCCACCCCGCCGAGTCGCGGGTCAAGATGCTGGCCGCCCGGACGCCCGCCTCATTCGTGGCCTGGGATCTGCTGGCCTTCGACGACCGCGACTTGCGCGCCGTCCCCCAGGGCGAGCGCCGCCGTTTGCTGGAGCTGGCCCTGCGCGACGCCCGCCCGCCGATCCACCTTACCCCGGCTACCCAGGATTCCGCCTGTGCGGCCGAGTGGTTCAGCCGCTTCGAGGGCGCCGGCCTGGACGGCGTCGTGGCCAAGCGGCTCGGCGAGGGGTACCTGCCCGGCAAGCGGGGCTGGACCAAGATCAAGCACCAGCGCACCGCCGACTGCGTCGTGGCCGGCTTCCGCTGGCACAAGAACGGGCCGGGCACGATGGTCGGCTCGCTGCTGCTCGGGCTGTTCGACGACGCCGGGCGGCTGAACCATGTCGGTATCACCTCGAGCTTCACGAACGAGAGACGCGTCGAGCTGGTGGGGGAGCTGGCGCCTCTGCGCGAGAACGCCCTCAAAGGCCACCCCTGGGCCGAATGGGTTGAATGGGAGGCCGCGGCGCGCGAAGCCGGCCAGCGCATGCCCGGCAACGTCAGCCGCTGGAACCGCGGCCGCGACCTGACCTGGGAGCCGCTGCGAGCCGAGCGCGTCTGCGAGGTCAAGTACGACCATCTCCAGGGCGACCGCTTCCGTCACGCCACCACGTTCCTGCGCTGGCGCCCCGACAAGCGCCCCTCCGACTGCCGCTACGACCAGCTGGAAGTCACTGCCCCGTTCGAGTTGACGGCCATTTTCGGCTAGTAGGCGCCCGTCATCACGCGCCCGCGACCTCGAAGGCGTGAATGACCGGCCCCTGGAAGTAGCCGTCGTCGCCGGGATCGGCGCCGCCCTGGGAGATGTAGATGCGGCCCTTGACCGGGTCGTAGGCCGCGCCGAGGATCTCCTTGCCTTGCGTGGCGAAGGGGAGATCCATCTGCCAGGTCGCATAGGGCTTCAGTTCCCACGGCTGCTTCTGCCCTGCCTTCACCTGCGCCAGATCCTCCGCGTCATAGGCCCACACGTAGGATGCGTAGGGCCAGGCATGGGTCCCCTTGGAGTCCGAGGCAGGATCATGGCAGTAGACCTCGGAGCTTCCGGAGATGGGCCGATGATCCAGGGATGGATCGCCGGTTGCGATGCCATAGCACGGGACGCCGATTCCCTGGCTGCCGAAGAAGAGGACGCTGCGCGTTCCGTCGACGAACACGATGCCGTTGACCCTGGTGGCCATGTTGAAGTCCAGATTGACGGTCTCGGTGTTGTCCCATGAGCCGAGCGTCGGGTGGTCTGCCGGATAGCCGACCAGCATCGTTGCGGGGGCCGGCGTCTTGACGCCGAGATCGTCCGGCGTGAAGACCGAAGCCGACGGGCCATACGAGGTCCGGGAGATGATCGGGAGACAGCAGTTGCCTGTCAGGGCCGAACCGCCGAGCCTGGTGCGCCAGTCTTCCGGAATCGAGGTCATGTAGCCGCCGACGAATCCGGGGTTCGCCGTCCCGACCCGAAACATGCCCCTGAAGTCCCCCGACATCGAGAAGTCGGTGCCGGAGGAGAAGTGCGATAGCTCGGCCTCGAACCCTGCGTCGTAGTATGCGTAGACGCTGCCGACGAGACGCCCATGCCAGGAGAGGAGCCCGCCGATCATCGCGCCCGACTCCGCCGTGTAGGCAGAGCCCCCTGCGCCGATATCCAGCAGGTGCCCCTCCGATATGTCGGTCAGGCCCTGTCTCACCGCCGCCGTGTTGAGATCGCTCAGGTCCGTCGCCTTGACCAGGACGGGGATGTCCACCTCGCCGACTCTCTGGTCGTAGACGTGGCCGACCATGTACAGGGAGTCGTGGTCGGGGTTGAAGGCGAGTGCGGCTCCGCCATACGAGTACCCCTGCAGGTTCGCATCTCCGCCTGCTGCGCCGGACGGTACGCGAAACGCGCCCAGGTACAAAAGGTCAGCTTGCTGGAGAAGGGACGGGTCTTCGCCGGAGGGCCGGGTTGTGGCGGCCCCCGTGGAGCTGCTGCCTGCCGAGCTGCTGCCCGCCGAGCTGCTGGCCCCGCCGCACCCCATGAGGGCCGCACCGCAGACACAGACCAGGGCAGCCATCGAAGCGAAGGAAGCAGATCTCATAGCCTTCTCCCCAGTTGCGACGCTAGGTTGGGAGTCGCGGCCCTTCCCCGGCCCAGGGGTCGTAGTCCGCGTCGAGGGGTTCCTGAGGCGGGCGAAGCTCCGGCGGGACGTGCTCCAGGTTGACCCGGATGCGGTACCAGAGTGTGAAGCGGCCGCGCATCGAGTCGACCAGGAGGTCGGCCGGCTGGAGGTGGGCGACGGCGTCGAGGTGGCGCGACTTCCAGCGTTCGAAGCCGGCCAGGGCTTCCTCCCTGGTAGCTGCGCGGGCGATCTCCACCAGCGGCTTGGTCGAGCGCCGGCGGCCGGTCGGCGAGGGCGTGCGGGAAGCGGAGGCCCCGCCCGCGGCCTCACTCGAGGGGGCGACCTTGCGCGCCCGCGAGGGCGCGACTCGTGGCGGCTCGTCCGTCCCCTTCGCGTAGTTGGGCGGCCACGGTGCGTCGCGCAGGCCGCCCTTCGCCTGTCGGGCCGCCAGCTCGAGCAGCGGATCGAGCGACCCGACCGCCACTTCGTCCATCCCGGCCGCCGGGTCGCCGATCTGCGCGAACCTCGCCGGCACAGTGGCGATCGTGAAGTCGGCCAGTTCGATGGAGGGCAGCTCGTCCCAGGTCACCGGGGCCGAGACCTGGGCGTTCGGCACCGGCCGGACGCTGTAGGCCGAGGCCACGGTTCGGTCCTTGGCGTTCTGGTTGTAGTCGATGAAGACGCCGTGGCGCTCTTCCTTCCACCACTTGCTGGTGGCCAGGGTTGGGGCGCGCCGCTCCACCTCGCGGGCCAGGGCGAGGGCGGCGGTTCGGACCTGGTCGAAGGTCCAGCAGCGCTCGACCCGAACGTTGACGTGAATGCCTCGCGAGCCCGAAGTCTTGGGCCAGCCGACCAACCCCTGATCGGCCAGCACCTCGCGGACCACGACGGCCACCCGGCGGATGTCGTCCCAGGGCACGCCCGGCACGGGATCGAGATCGACGCGCAGTTCGTCCGGGTGATCCAGATCGTCCGCCCGGACGGGGTGCGGGTTGAGGTCCAGGCAGCCCAGGTTGGCGACCCACAGCAATCCGGCCGCGTCGTCGATGACCACCTCGTCGGCCGTTCGGCCTGAGGGAAACGAGATCTCGACCGTTCGAACCCAGGCCGGCCGCGACTCGGGCGCCCGCTTCTGGAAGAAGAACTCGCCCTCGGCGCCGTTGACGTAGCGCTTCAGGGCCATCGGGCGGCCGCCGGCTCCGCGCAGCGCCCCCTCGGCCACGGCCAGGTAGTAGGCCACGAGGTCGCGCTTGG
>CAZFLI010000146.1:0-4890 GCA_964519845.1 uncultured Anaerolineaceae bacterium
GGTGCTCCCCTACTCCAGGCCGCCGTGCAGGATCTCGAGATGCGGACGAGGGGGCATCGTCTCGGGGGTGTGCGAAGCCAGTTGAGCCACGCCGTCGCAGAAGCGGCGCAGCTCCCCCTCCGTGTTGAAGAAGCCGGTGCTGATCCGGAGCGAATCCAGTGGCGGAATGGACCGGGCGATGCAGAGAGTCCGCTTCGAGAGCTCCTCCAGACCCGCCTCGGCGGGCCAGCCGGCCACTCGGAAGGAGATCAGGCCGGCCATCCGATCGCGCGGGGTGATCACCTCGACGCCCGGGATGGCGGCCAGCATTGCGACCGCCTCGGCCGCCAGCCTGGCCGTTCGATCGTGGATCCAGGGCCAGCTCACGAACATCGACAGCCAGGCCGTGCTGCGGGCGAAGCCGAGGATCGAGGGCTGGTGGAAGCCGGCCGTCTCGA
The DNA here is from genome assembly GCA_964519845.1 of uncultured Anaerolineaceae bacterium. Lineage (GTDB taxonomy): Bacteria > Chloroflexota > Limnocylindria > Limnocylindrales > CSP1-4 > Fen-1039. Next base: position 438 of record CAZFLI010000146.1, read on the forward strand.
AACGGCGCGCCTCCTCCCAGAGCTTGCCCTCCGCCGCCAGGTTCAGCGACTCGAAGCTGAAGTAACCGGCGAAGGTGAGGCAGGCGCGATCGAGCGTCGTCGGCGAGCAGTACAGCGCCCCGGTGCCCTCCGGTCCCAGCAGCCACTTCTGGCCGGGCACCGAATAGAAGTCGGCGCCGATCTCCTCGACGGCGACGGGAATGGCGCCGACCGACTGCGCGCCGTCGACGGCCACCAGCGCCCCGCGCGAGTGGGCCAGCTCCACGACCTTCTCCACCGGCAGGACGGCGCCGGTGGCCCAGGTGACGTGGGACAGCACAACCAGCTTCGTGCCGGGGACGATGGCCCGGTCCAGCGCAGCCAGGACGGCCTCCGGGTCGGCGCCGGTGCCGATGTCGGCCAGGGCCAGCTCCACTCCCCGGCGCTCGCGGAGGACCCACAGCGGCCCCAGCGCGCCGGGATGCTCGAGCGACGTCGTGACCACCCTGTCGCCCGGCTGCCAGTCGACCGCCCAGGCCGCCACGTTCATGCCCTCGGTCGTGGCGTGGGCCAGGGCGATCCGGCGCGGCTCCGTGCCCAGCACCGCCGCCACCGACGCCCGCGCCTCGGCGATCCGCTCCGCCGACTCGCGCCAGTAGTCGCGATCCGCCCGGCCGGTGCGCAGCTCCACGGCCTCGAGCTCCGCCATGACCCGCGCTGTCTCGCGCGGCAGCGGGCCGGCCGAGCCGGTGTTGAGGTAGATGCCGGCGGCTGTAGCCGGCAGTTCCTCGCGGATCGCCGCCAGCTTCTCGTCGTCGGGCAGGAAAGGTCCGACCATGGCTCCGTATCATAGGCGCCGATCGCGCCCCGGCTGCCTGCCCCGGTCGTCGCGCGGCGAAATCGGGAGTTGGCGATGACCGCCGCCTACAGGCGCCCCGAGCTGCTGGCCACTCCGGAGTGGCTGACCGAGAACCTGGGCCGCCCCGGCTGCCGCGTGGTGGACCTGCGCTGGCGGCCGGACGGCTCCGGCCGGCGAGTCTACGCCGCCGGCCACATCCCCGGGGCGACGTACCTGGACTGGCGCGAGGACCTGACCGAACTGGAGGACGACGCCAACGTCCTGCTCCTGGCCGGGCCACAGCAGGTCACCGCAGCCCTGAGCCGGGCCGGCCTGGGCAACGGCATGGTGGCCGTGCTATACGACGATACCGCCGGGGCCTACGCCGCCCGGGCATGGTGGACCCTGCGCGTCTACGGCTTCGATTCGACTCGCATCCTGGCCGGCGGCATGGCGGCCTGGGAGACCCTGGGGCAGCCCGTCTCGACCGCCCTGGAGCTGGCTCCGTCGGCGACGTTCACCCCGCGCCACGAATCGCGCCTGCGCCTGACGGCCGAGGAGGTGCGCAACCTGATCGGCTCGGGAGAGGCCCAGCTGCTCGACGCCCGACTGCCTGCCGAGTTCGCCGGCCATGCCGGGACGATGCGCCGCCTGGGCCACATCCCGGGGGCCCTCAACGTGCCGGCGGCCGCCACGACCGACCATCGCACGGGGCGCTTCCGCGACGCGGACGAGCTGGGCGCGCTGCTCAGGGAAGCGGGCGTCGACCCGCGGCGGCGCACGGTCTGCTACGACTCGGCGGGCGTGGAAGCCTGCCGGCTGGCCTTCGTCCTGACCCTGCTGGGCCACGACGACGTGGCCGTGTACGACGGCGGCTGGGCGGAATGGGGGGATCGCCTGGATCTGCCGGTGGAGCGCTAGGCCCTACCAGGGGTTCTGTTCGGGATCCTCCGGCGCCGGGCCGTCGGCCCCGCCCCACTCGACGCCGTGGGCGATCGCCACGTGGGCCCGATGGTGGTTCACGACCACCAGGTCCACCGAGATCGGCGAGTCCGGTTCGGAGTTGGGCCAGTAGCGCGCGTTCGTGACGGCCACGAACCGGTCCGAGTATGCATCGAGGGCGGTCTTGAGGCTGTCCTCGAACGGCAGGTGAATCGTGCCCTCGACGGTGAACGGCGCCACCAGCAGCGTGGCCGGAGTGGGCTGCTTGGGCGTCCGCACCGACCCGGTTTCGATGGGCTCGCGGGTGTGGAGCAGCAACAGGTCGCTCAGCATCAGTTGGGCATGCGCCGCTCGATACAGCACGCTGCCCGACTCCAGGTCCAGGAACATCGCGTCGTGGACTATCAGGTGGGCTGCTCCACTCTCATTGACCAGGTCGACCAGGCGCCGCACGCGCGTCGACACCGTGCCCTCGATCACCAGCCGCGACGTCATGATCGTCAGCGCCATCTCGGACACGGGACTGAAGGACTCGAACATGGGGGCAGGATAGCGAGCCTGCCGAGGCCCGGGCGTCCCCCATCGGTGGCAGCCCGTCTAGGACGTTTGGGGGCCCTGCCGTCGAGCCTGCGCCGTGACAAGGTGCTCGGCCCCCACCTGCAGCTCGTGGTAGAGCCGCTCCACACCGGCCACGGTATCTATCTCGGCGGCCGACTTGTCCGGCCGGAGGCGGGCGATGCGCGGGAAGCGCAGCGAGAAGCCCGATTGGTGGCGGCTCGATCGCTGAATGACGTCGAAAGCCACCTCGATCACGATCTCCGGCTCCACGACCCGGAAGCGCCCCATCCGGCGGACGGTGTGGGCTTCGAACCAGCCGGTCATCTCGGCAATCTCCGCGTCGGTGAGTCCTGTGTAGGCCTTGCCGATCGTGGCCAGCTTGCCCGAAGACTCGTCCCGCACGGCGAAGGTGTAGTCGGACAGCACGCCGTGGCGCTTGCCGTGCCCGACCTCGACCCCCACGACCACGCAATCGATGGTGGCCAGGGCGCGCTTCATCTTCAGCCAGCCCAGTCCGCGCCGGCCGGGCGAGTAGCCGCTGGCGGGATCCTTGACCATCAGGCCCTCGTTGCGGCGAGCCCGGGCCTCCTCGAAGACGCGGTCGAGGGCCTCGGCCGAATCGACAGTCACCAGATGGGAGAGGGCGAAGCGACCGCCGTCGGCGACGAGCGGCAGGTTCAGGGCCTCGAGGCGCCGGCGCCGCTCGTGCAGCGGCGTCCGCAGCAAGGCCTCGACGTCCGGCTCGCGGCCGAGAGCCCGCGGGCCAACGGCCAGCAGATCGAACGCGACGTAGATGACCGGAACGTCGGCCCGGAGGCGCGCGCCCGGCTCCTTGCGGCCCAGGCGCGCCTGCAGGGTCAGGAAGGGCAGCACATGCCCGTCCGCGTAGGCCACGATCTCGCCGTCCAGGATCACGTCCCAGGGCAGACCGCGGGCCGCCTCCCGGATCTCGGGGAACTGCCCGCCGATGTCGTTGAGATCGCGCGAGTAGAGGCGGACTTCGTCCGCGCCGCGGTGTAACTGGGCCCGAATGCCGTCGTACTTGTCCTCCACCCAGACCACCGGGCCCAGCCGCGACACGATCTCAGCCGCGTCCTCCGCAGGCGAGGCGAGCATGAACTTGATCGGCCGGCCGAAACGCAGGCGAGCCTCGCCCAGGCGATTCTCTTTGGCGAGGACCGCCGTCTCGCCCGGATCGCCGGTCAGCATGCCGGCCCACTGGACGTCCTCCGCCGGCCGTTCAAAGGCCCCGGCGATGGCCGCCTCGAGCAGCCCCTCGCGCAAGCCGATGCGCAGCTCCCCGGTCAGCACCTTGACCACGTAGCCGGCCGTGAGCGGGTCGCACCGTTCCAGCAGGGCGGAGAGAGCCGCCGCGCGAGCCGCGGCGCCCGGCGCGGCCTCGATGGCGGAGAAGGCCGAAGCCACTTCCGCGATCCTCGGGGAGCGGCCCAGATCAGGCCGGCCGACGGCGCCGGCCAGGACTTCGGCCACCGCCGTGCCCAGGTCCGAGGAGTGATCGTAGGCCCGCGCCAGCTCCCCGGCAGGAACCGCGGCCAGCTTCTCGACCACGGTCTGGATGCCCGCCCAGCCCAGGCCCAGGACGCGCTGGTCGGCTGCGGCGAAGGGCCGCCCGGAGAGGAAGACCGCCGCCGGGCGCAACTCGTCCACCGGCAGCCCGCGCAGGTAGTCGGCCAGCAGGGCGGTCTTCTCGGACGTTCGCGAGGTCGCGCGCACCTGCTCGGCCAGCTCGCTCCAGCCACGCATGGGCGCGATGTTATACCTTGCCCGAATGCGCACTCCCGCGGTCCGGCCGAGCGTTCGGTGACGGCAGTCCTCGAGCGCGATCAATGGCACCCGAACGCCATCCCGGGTCGCCTGGTCGTACTACGCCGCCACCGCCCCGAGAACCTGCCCGCGTTTCTGCGCTGGTACTCCGACCCGGAAGTTGCGCGCCTGACCCGCTACGCCGCCAGGCCGCTCTCGCACGAAGAGATCCAGCGCTTCTTCTACGCCCGCGTCATGGGGCCCGACTTCCTGGCCATGGGCATCCACCTGGCGCAGGGCGACCGACTGATCGGCAGCTGCGCCTTCAGCCAGCTCGACGGCGACAACGGCTCGGCCCTCTACCACATCACC
>CAZFLI010000147.1:0-4883 GCA_964519845.1 uncultured Anaerolineaceae bacterium
GAACTGGCCGCTGTAGCGGAAGAAGCTCTTCCAGTAGAAGCGGCTGTCCTCGGGGATGGCGTCGGTGGCCCAGTAGTCCACCTCGTGCACCGTCTGGAGCGATACCGCGTAGGAGCTGAAGCTCACCATCCGCTCGGGCGTGAGATGCCGCCACATTTGCAGGTGGGTCGCGCCGACGGCGATCAGCCGCACCGGCAGCGGGCACTGCCAGAGGTTGTTGTGGAACATCGGCACCGGCTGGTAGAGCCGGCGATACCGATCCCTGTCCGACAGGAACGTGTACGTCAGGTAGCCGAAGTACTGCTTGTGAACCCTGTAGTCCGAGTCCAGGTCCGTGACTATGACCGACTTGGGGTCGTAGCCCAGGGCCGTCAACTCGCGGTAGAGCCATCTGCCTCCGTAGGCCATGGCGCTCGATTTGCCGACCACGACTCCGGGCTCGAGGGGATCGAGGATATGGAAGAAGTGCTTGAACTGGCCTCCGAAGATCTCTTGCAGCCTGGCCACGTTCTCCCGGCCCTGCAGGTCCGTCTCGCGGGTGATGATGCCGACCATGCGCATGTCGCGCGGGTAATCGGACTCGGCCAGCGCCTTGACGGTCTCGTAGAGCTTCTCGTAGGGCTCCGTGTAGGTGGGGATCAGAGCCACGTGCCAGATCCGGCGCGGGTCAGGGATCGGCTCGCCGCGCGCGATCAGCCGCTCGAGCTTGCGCTGCTCGTCGACGAGCCAGCGCATCTGGCGCCGTCCACCGGCGGCCGCCGCAAGCTCGCCCGACCGGCGCAGCTCGGCGGACCGCAGGGCAACCGACTGGAGGAGGCCGGGTAGCCTGGCCAACCGGGCCTGCGGATCGGCCAGGGCAAAGGCCCGTTCGCGCCAGTCGATGGCCATCACCCGGCGCAGTCGCCTGAACGAGATCAGGACGCTGATCGTCAGCATCGCTGCCCGGTAGAACCAGAAGCAGTCGAAGGCCAGCACGAACATGCCGACGATCCAGGGATAGCGCCCCGAAAGGAATACGGGACCCAGGATGATCAACCAGGTGATTACGCCCGGCACCATCTCCAGGAGACGGACGCGCCGCGGTTGACCGGCTTCGGCCCGCGCCGCCCCACTCGCTGCCGGGCTCGCGGCCAGTCCGGCCGACGAATCCGGGACGGCCGATTCATTCACCCGTGTAGATCGGGGTCACCCAGTGCCGGAAGGCGTCAAGCCGGCCACGCACCGCGTCGAAGTAGGTCTTGCTGATCTCACGCGAGATCGGGCCGACGTGCCCATCGCCCACCGGTCGGTGGTCGACCGAGGAAACCGGCGAAACCTGGGCGCCGGTCCCGCAGAGGAAGACCTCGTCCGCGATGTATAGCTCGGTTCGATCGATCTGGCGCTCCTTCACCGGGATTCCCAGGTGGGCCGCGATCTCCATGATGCCGGCCCTCGTGATGCCCTCCAGGATGTCGTCGCTGACCGACGGCGTAATGAGCACGCCGTCGCGGACCATGAAGAGGTTCTCGGCCGAGCCCTCGGAGACGTGGCCGTCGGCCGTCAGCACGATCGCCTCATCGAATCCGTTGAGCATCGCCTCGGTCTTGGAGAAGGCTGGGTTGACATAGCTGCCGGTGATCTTGCTGCGCGACGGAATGGACGTATCGCTCGTCCGGCGCCAGGAGACGGTCCCGGTGGGGATGCCCTTGGTGGTATCGATGTAGTCGCCCATCGGCACGGCCAGGACGTAGAAGTCGTGCGTCAGCCCATGGAGCTTCACGCCGATGGCCTCGGTGCTCTTGTAGACCGACGGCCGACAGTACGCGTCTTCCTGGAAGTCGTTCCGGCGCAGAACCTGCTTGACGATCTCGGTGAACTCCTCCACCGACGGCAACTCCGACATCAGCATGATCCGGCTGGAGTTCCGCAGCCGCACGAGGTGCTCCCTGACTCTCAAGGCGTAGAGCTGCTTCTCGTCGGGATTCCAGTAGGCGCGGATGCCCTCGAAGACGCCGGTGCCGTAGAGGAAGGCGTGCGTCATCAGGGGCAGCTTGGCCTCGCCCATCTTCACGTACCGGCCCTGGAAGTAGCAGGTCAGGCTGTGCAGGTCGGGCTGTGCAGCCGCTTTGGCGGCAGGGGCCGGTGCGGGCGTAGTGGCCATGGGTGCGACGCTCCCTGGGTTCTGGCGCAGGCGAATGCCATCCTCGGCTGAAGTATAGCGGCCCATCCTCGGACCCGGCCCCAGGCGCTTCAGATCTTCCCGGCCAGAGCCGCCACCACGACCGCCACGTAGACCAGATAGAAGACCCCGCCGACCAGCAGCGCCCTCCCGTCCAGGCGCCTGCGAACGAGCATCGGGACCATGATCGCTGCCGTCGCCAGGAAGGTGATGCCGGCCGAGGCGAAGGCTATTCCGGCACCCGATATGGACCAGATCTCCGGGGCGAACATGAGGCCGACCGAGACCGGGAAGGCGCTCTGGAAGACCATCGCCCCGGTCAGATTGCCCATGGCGAGGGTGTCCTTCCCCTGCCGGATCCAGATCACGCTGTTGAGCTTCTCCGGAAGCTCCGTGGCTATGGGGGCCACGATCAGGGCCAGCAGCACGCCGTCCAGGCCGAACGACGCCGACATGCTGGAAACGGCGTGGACGAAGCCCCAGGCTCCGCCGACGATGCAGCCGAGGGCGAAGAGCACCTGAAGGCTGACGACCCGAAGCCGGGGCACCGGCTCGGCCCGGCGGCGCGGATCCAGCCGCCGGAAGCGCAAGGGGCCCAGCTCCTCGCCTTCGTGCTCGGACCTCTCGGAACGAAGATGCCCCACTACGTACCAGACATAGATGCCGATGAGCACGACCGCGGCCAGCCGTCGCGGGGCGATCAGGTCGATGGGCAGCATGGCCATGGCCACGGCGATCGAATACGCGGCCGCGAAGTAGCCCATGTCGTGACCCAGCACTCCCGGATCCACGACCAGGTCCTCGCGGTTCGCCCGCCTGTTCCGCAGGATCAGCACGGCCGCGCCGGTCACGAACATGGCCAGAGTCGAGAGCATGAAGGGGGCGCCCAGGATTGCGCCCACGCCGACCTCGCTGTCGGCCGCGCCGCCGCCGAAGACGATGGCCATGACCGGAATCATCGTCTCCGGCAGGGCCGTGCCGACGGCCGCCAGAACCGAACCGACGGCGCCTTCCGCAACCCTCAGCTTCCTGCCGAACCACTCGATGCCGTTGGTGAACAGCTCGGCGCCGGTCAGGATGACGGCGAACGAAATGACGAGTAATGCCAGGTCCAAGCTCAGCCTCCGTAGCCGAAGACGACGCTCAGCAGCATGATGGCCAGCACCGTCAGGGCGATGGCCGCCTGTCTACCGTCCCGCACCGCGGCGAACGACAGAAGCGAGGCGGCGACCCTGATGACCGGCGTCAGTATCACAGCAATCAGCCCCAGCCACAGCCAGCCATCCGCCCGCCCGGCCGCCAGATCCGAGCCCAGGCGTTTCGGGTCGAACTCAGACCACGAGTCGGTCAGCGGCTGCACGCCTCCAGCGATCATGGCCGCCACGGCCAGGCCCAGCAGGAGAACGCTCAGCACGGTCGCGGCCGACAGGGCCAGGCCGACGCGGCGATCCAGGTTGGTCGCACTCATGAGACCCCCCTGGCGAACATCTGGATCGCCGTGAACGTCAACACGACCACGAAGCAGACTCGTAGCAGGCGCAGATCGGCCCGATGGGCGAACCTCGAGGCCACGCCGGCACCGGCGAAGACGCCCAGAGCAGTGGGGGCGGCGACGTACGGGTCGATCCCGCCCCGCAGCAGGTAGACCAGGGCGGCCGACGAGGCGGTGACCCCGATCATGACGTTGCTCGTAGCCGTGGCCACTCGCAGCGGCACACCCATCACGAGATGCATCAAGGGCACCTTAACCACCCCGCCGCCGATCCCGAACAGGGCCGAGACCAGCCCGGCGAACAGGCTCCCGGCGGCGCCCCATCTGAGATTCCGCACCCGGTAGCCCTCGGCGGACACCCTGTCGGCGTAGGACGGCGTACGTGGCACTCCGTCCCCGCTGGCCGGGATCGCCGGATCGCCACCGCCTTCCGGCTCCCGTCCGCGAGCCATGACGAATGCCACGTATGCCAGCAGCCCCGCGAAGAGCAGGCCCAACACCCTTTCCGGGAGAGCGAAGGCAATCAGGCCGCCCACCAGGGCCGCGGCCGCAGTGAAGACCTCGAGCGTCATGCCGAGGCGAAGGTTGGCCACGTCGCGGCGCAGATAGACGGAGCCGGCGGCGCTGCTGGTCACGATCACGCAGACCAAGCTCACACCGACCGCCCCACGGAAAGACAGCCCGAAGCCGAGCGTCAGCATCGGGACGATCAGAATCCCGCCTCCGAGGCCCAGCAGGGCCCCGAACGCTCCCGCCAGCGCGCCGGCAGCCACGAGGAGCAGCAGATCGGTCACAGGCTGAGCCGGGCGCTCCTACCCAGCGACCCGGCTAGGGCCGGACGTGCTGCGGGGCGTACGGCAGCAGGGCGACGATCCGAGCGCGCTTGAGCGCCAGAGCCAGCTGCCGTTGGTGGGCGGCGCAGGTCCCGGTCTTGCGGCGCGGCTCGATCTTGGCTCGCTCCGACAGATACCGGCGCAGCCGGTTGACTTCCTTGTAGTCGATGTTGGCGGACTTGTCGGCGCAGAAGGTGCAGACCTTGCGACGACGGCGGTCGCGGTAGTAGTCGTCTCGCTTCTTGCTGGACCGCTCTCGAGAGCTAGGAGGCATTTGTTCGTGTTCCTTCCGAGCTCGCCCCGCGACCGCGGGGCGGTTGGTTATCAGGACACCGGCCAAGGGCCGGAGATGAAGACATCAGAAGGGCAGCTCGCCCAGATCGTCGGCGCCGAAATCCTC
>CAZFLI010000148.1:0-4875 GCA_964519845.1 uncultured Anaerolineaceae bacterium
TCTATGCCGGTGCCGGTGACGCTCGGGATGACGCTGTAGTCGGCGGTGGTGGTATCGACCTGGGCGTCCTTGGCCGGCGTCATGCCGGCCGTGCCCACCTCTCGGATCTTGGTCTGGAGGGCCACCGGGTCAACCTTGACGATGATCGGGATCTCGGTCCCGCCGGCGAAGCTGCGCAGGGCCGAAGCCGTGCCGGTGAGGGGGTCGCCCCGCCCGACGGCCATGGCCACCGACGCCATGGCAGCCGAGTCCGGGCCGCGGCCGGCGTCCGCGTAGCTGATGGTGCCGGTGCCGCCCGGGGTGGTAACGCTGATCGTGCCCTGGCTGAGGCCGGCGTAGGCTGCATTGAGCGTGGCCACGGCCTCTTCGCCGGTCAACCCGGAGAGATCCACCGAGCCCGCGTGAACGCCGGGCATGATCCTGCCCTCGTTGGCAGCGGACACGCCAAGGGCCAGAACCGAGGCCAGGAATAGAGCGCCGAACGCGCCCAGCGTGAACCCCAGCGCCAGACGGACCGAGTCGGGCATGGCCGCCGTCATCGAGCGGTGCCGGGCGCGCGGGGCCTTGCGGCGCCGTGCCTCGAGGAGGCCGCCCAGCGCGGGCTTGCCAATGGCGGGGATGCCCGGGATCGTCTTCGCGGCCGGGATCGGGGAGCCGCTCATCTGGCGGCCGACGGGCCTGACCGGAGCGGCGCCTCGCAGAGACGCAGCGGGGGCGGATGACCGGATCTTGGGTGCCGCGGGAGACGGCCTGGGGGCGGCGGTGGGCGCTTTGGGCAACGGCTTGGGGGCGGGCGCGGGCTCGTCCCACCAGCCCGGGCCGTCCCAGGCGGAGGACGACTTGGCTTGATTTCGAGGCGGTCGCTTGTCCCAGGTCATTGTTGTTTCCTAACTACAGCCCCGGTCCGCGGTTGCGGAGTGGCAGCCGGCGCTCAAGACGGCGTACAGCAGCCCGGCAGGTACGCCGACCCCGCATTGGAGGCGCAGCCGGCATCCCAAGCCTGTGTCTTGTACTCGCATCATAGATGAGCCGCCCGATTCCAGTCCTGCAGGCCATCCGCAGCCAAACCCGGCGAACCGCTGCGCGAGACGCCTCTGAGCCTCCGGCCGCCCGGCCGGGGCTACAGGTCGCGCGGCAGAACCACCACGCGACGATTGGGCTCTTCGCCCACAGACTGCGTGGCGACCCCTTCATGTTCCCGCAGGGCGAGGTGGATCCAGCGCCGCTCCAGGGCCGGCATCGGCTCCAGCTGCAGCATCTTGCCGGTCTCGGCCACGCGGTCGGCGGCCCTGGTGGCCAGATCGCGGAGCTGACGCTCGCGGCGGCCGCGGTAGTCCTCGACGTCAACCAGGACTCTGGTCCACTCGCCGACCTGCTTGGACAGAAGCAGGTTCACGAGGTGCTGCAGGGCCGAGAGACGCTCGCCCTTGCGGCCGATGAGAGCGCCGAGCGATTCCTTCTCCGCGCCCTCGCCGACGACGTTGAGCCGGCTCGTCTCGCCTTCCTTGATCTCGACGCGAACGTCGAAGTCCAGCATCGACATCAGCTTCTCTAGGATCTCCTTGGCTGCGGCCAGCGCCTCCGGCGTGACCTCGGCCGACTCGGGCCGCTCGATCGGTCCGGCCTCGCGGGCGGCGGCGATCTCCTCCAGGTCACTGGCAGTCAACGCCGGAACGGCAGGGCGGCCTTCGTGGCGCGGGCCGCGGTCGCGGTCCGGCCGGCGCCCACCTCGATCGGGGCGTCCTCCTCCACCGCCGCCACTCGGGCGCGGGCCACGGTCGCGCATGCCCTGGCCGCCACTCGGGCGCGGGCCGCGGTCGCGGTCGCGGTCACCGCCGGCTCGGTCTTCTCGATGGGTCGGTCGCGGGCCACGGTCGCGGTCACCGCCGCGGTCGCGGTCGCGGTCACCGCCACGGTCGCGGTCGCGGTCGCTGTCGCGGTCGCTGTCGCGAGGCGGGGCGGGCGGCAGCGGCGTCTGGGCCGCCGCCTCGAGCTTCGGCGCGGCCCCGCCCAGCGCGGAGCGTGGAGCGGCAACGACTCGCGCCAGCTCGGCGCCCATGCCCAGCACACCCCGGCTGCCGGGGGTCAGGATCTCGAAATCCAGCCCGTCCAGGCCGACGCCGAACTCGTCTCGGGCGGCCTTGAGGGCCTCCTCCACGGTCTTGCCGGTGAACTCCTGGTAGGCATCTCGGAAGGCAGTCATGTCAGCGTCGTCTCCCTCGCCGGCCCGCGCGCCGGCGTGTGTTGGGTCGAACTGTGGTAACCGCCGCCGCCCAGCGATCGTCGGGCTGGCGCCGGCTCGCGGCCAGCGACTTGCTCGACTCTGTGACGGTCGGCATGGTGACCGGGAACCTGGGGGTGTGGTTGCGGGCAAAGCCGGGCGTCCGCCCCAGGAAGGGGAAGAAGTTGCCGAAGCCCACGTACAGGAACTGCTGAACGATCGAGAAGATCGAAGACACGATCCAGTACACGAACAACCCGGCGGGGATGATCCCGCCGTAGACCAGCGAGAAGAGCGGCATCATGATCATCATCGTCCGGGTCGTGCTGGCCGAGGGATCGTTCTCGACCGGGGGCGGCACCGTCATCCGGCTCTGGATGAAGATCAGCGCCGCCGACACCAGGGCCAGGGCGCTGACGCCGATGGTGAGGGGGCCGAGCGGCAGATCGAACAGGACCTGGGGCCGGCCCAGGTCGATGCCGGCGACGATGGTATCGATGCACGGCTGCGCCTTGTCCAGGGTGCCGTTCACGATGTGGGACGGGTTGGGGCAGGTCAGGGGCACCACCTTCTGGCCGAAGACCGACAGCATCGCGCTCGGGTCGTAGTTGGTGAGGCCGTTCGAGATGACCGAGTACATGGGAATGAGCATGCCCATCTGGATCAGCATCGGCGCGCAGCCCGAAGTGGGGCTCACGCCGCGGTCCTTGTAGAACTGCTGCTGGGCCGCGTAGATGGCCTTTCGGTCGCCCTTGTAGCGCTTCTGCAGCTCCTTGTTCAGGGCGCGCAACTCCGGCTGGAGCCGCTGCAGTCGCTGCTGGGAGACAATCGATTTGCCGGATTGCCTCATCGTCACGAACCGGATGACCAGCGTCATCAGGAAGATCGCCACGACCACATTGCCCGTCAGGACGTACAGCCCGGCCAGCAGCAGGAACAGCAGCTGGAAGAGCGGGGTGAACGCCCAGGCCAGCAGGCTGAACGGATTCGCGTCGATCGTGGCGCCGGCCAGCGGGGCATGCGTGGGGGTGGGCTCGGGGCTTGGCGTGAGCGATGCCCCGGCCGAGGCCGCGGGGGCGGCCGACGACGTGGGATCCGCGGCCGCGGCGGTGCTGCAGGCCACGACCGCCAGCGCGATCAATGCCAGGGCAAGGCCCAGGGCGAGCCAGCGCCGCTGGGTCTTGGAGATGGGCTTGCGCCCGAATGGAGTCATGCTAGCGAACGGGGTCGTAGCCACCGCGACTCCACGGGTGGCAGCGAGCGATTCGACGCATTCCCATCCAGCTCCCTCGTAGCAGGCCGTATTTCAGTATGGCTTGCTCGGTGTAGACCGAGCAGGTCGGCTCGTAGCGGCAGACCGATGGGCGCCAGGCAAACAGGCGGCGGTAGAGCCGTATGAGGCCGACGCCGACCGTTTTCAAGTGACGGTCCGCCCTTCGAGGACGCCTCCCCGGCGGAGAAGGCTTTGCAGAGCCCCCGCCAGCGCCTTGTGATCTGCGGCGATGACGGGCGGTCGGGCGATGATCAGGACGTCCCAGCCGGGCTGGAACGAGGGCGCCATCACCCTTAGCGCCTCACGAAGCCGCCTGCGGACTCTGTTCCGAACAACCGCTCCGCCGAGCTTGCGTCCGGTCGAGAACCCGAAGCGCGTCTCCTCGAGGTCCGTCCGGCGAAATCGGATCACGAGCAGGGGGTTGGACCTGACGGTTCCTTGTCCCTGCAACGCGGCGAAATCATCCGGCCTGGAGAGCATCACCAGCCGCGGCGGGTTGTGGCCGCGGTCCGATATCAGACCGTAAGCTTCTTCCGCCCGCGGGCACGACGGGTGGCAAGCACGCGCCGCCCCCCGGTAGTCTTCATCCGGGCGCGGAAGCCGTGCTCCTTGGCGCGATGGCGCTTCTTGGGTTGATAGGTCTGCTTCATCGGACTGGGGGTGTCTCTCCATTTGGGCCTCGGGGCTCAGGATACCCCGTAAGGCACGCGAACGCGCCTGGCGCTACTTCTAGCGCATCAGCGCGTCTGCCGGCGGATTATATGAACGCGCCCGTAGCCCTGTCAACGAGCCGACTGAGCCGGAGGCGGGGTTTAGCTCGCCGTGGCGGGCCGCCGGGCCGGTGAGGCAGCCCGATCTGGGGCCGAATCCGCCCCGTTTTGGCCGATACTCCCCGGGAGTATGCGATTCGGTGACCCCGGAATCCTTGCCGGGGCCGCCGGGCCGGTGCTATTCTTCGGCGGCCCGCTGCGCCAGACAAACCATCGGGCCACGGCCCGGAGGGACCGTGCGGACCGTCGAGGTGCCCCGCCGGGGCGGTTCGGCGGTCGGCCCACTACCGGCGCCCGACGGCATGAGCGGAAGCGGGCGTCCGTCAAATACCGACCACCCATATCGGTTTTAGCCAGGACCAAGCCTGCCTCGATGGACGCGAAACAAGTCTGGCGCGCCGCACTCGGAGAGCTTCAAGTCTCTCTATCCCCGGCCAACTATGAGACCTGGCTGCGCGACACCGTGCTCGTCGACGTGGATGACACCCGCTTTCGGATCGCGGTGCCAAACGGTTTCGCCAAGGACTGGCTGGAGAACCGCTACCGCTCCCTGATCTCGCAGACGCTGGCCCGCATCGTGGGCTACAGCGTCCAGGTCGAGTTCGTGGTCA
>CAZFLI010000149.1:0-4826 GCA_964519845.1 uncultured Anaerolineaceae bacterium
GGCACCGTTCCGGTCTCCGGCCAGGACGGCGACGCCGCCGCTCTGAACCGCGTCGCTCTCGGCACTCAGACCGTGGACGTCTGGAAGGACGCCCGCCTGCTTGGCGACGCAACCGGTCAGGCCGCCGCCCAGCTCGCCAAGGGCACCGCCCTTGACAAGATCACCACCGACAAGTACGGCAACTCTGTCGTCTTCGATACCCCGGGCGGGAACAAGATCAACTCGATCTTCATCACGCCTCAGGCCATCACCAAGGACAACCTCCAGGTGGTTCTCGATGCTGGCTGGATCACCAAGGACGTTCTGTGCAAGGACGTGACCGCCGGCTCCGTGGCTGGCTGCTAGCGCCCCAGACCGTTCGGTTCTAGCGAACCATGCGCCCTGCGCCGCTCACGCGGCGCAGGGCGCATACACTGCACGCCACCCAGCGGGCATAGTCACTTTCGCGACCAGAGAGGCGCCACGATGACTCGAGTTCAGGGGGAGATGCAGGCAGCAACTGCCGGGCAGCGGGGCAGCGATCCTGACTTCTCGCCGCGGCTGCTCGCTCCTGCTCAGATCGCCTTCAGGGCGGTCCAGCAGGGAGCCCGGACGATGGAGGTGGATCTGCGGCTTGCCGGCCTGGTCGCGGCACTCATCCTCGTCTGGCTCGGCTTCGGCTGGGCCTCGAACGGCCTCTTCCTGACGGCCCGCAACTTCTACGACGTCTCAGTGCAGAGCGTGCCGGTGGCGATCATGGCCACGGGCATGGTCCTGATCATCGTGTCGCGCAACATCGACCTATCGGTCGGGTCGATCATGGGCCTGACCGGCTACCTGGCCGCCATGACGCAGCGCGTCTGGCTCACCGAGAACCTCCACATCCCCACCGCCTCGCCCGAGATCTTGGTCATCGCCGTGCTGGTCGCGGTGGTAGTGGGGGCGCTGATCGGCGCCATTCACGGCGGCCTCGTGGCGTACATCGGGGTCCCGTCCTTCATCGTCACCCTGGGCGGTCTCCTGATCTGGCGCGGTCTCATCTTCAAGGTCCAACAGGGCCAGACGATCGCCCCCATGGACAAGAACTTCTCCGTCCTCGGTGGGGGTCTCAATATCACCGGCCCGTTCGGCCCCCCTGGAGGCGCGCTCGGCGAATGGCCGACCTGGATCGTCGGCATCCTCATGTGCGCCGGCATCGTGTACGCGTTGGTGACAGGTCGGCGCAAGAGGCGGTCGTACGGCTTCCCGATCCGCCCGAGATGGGCTCTCGTCGTCGTAACGGTCGTTGGCTGCGCGGCTGCTCTGGGTGCGATGTTCGCCTACAACAGCTACCCGCTTCCCATTCTCTTGACCCAGCGATACGCCGCCGCGAACAACATCAGCGCCGAAGGCCTGGAAATCCCGGTCGGCCTTGCGGCTCCCGTGCTCCTGCTCCTCGCTGTCGGGCTGGCCATGGGCTACCTGGCCACCCGCCGGCAGTTCGGGCGGTACGTCTTCGCCATCGGAGGCAACCCTGAAGCTGCCGAGCTGGCCGGTATCAACACCCGCCGCACCATCATGGGGACCTTCATCCTGCTGGGCATCCTGTGCGCCATCGCCGGCTGCATCCAGACCGCCAGATTGGACGCGGGTGTCACGAGCACCGGCACCAACTACGAGCTCCTCGTCATCGCCGCGGCCGTCATCGGCGGCACCTCATTCACCGGAGGCATAGGAACGATTCAGGGCGCGATAATCGGCGCCGTGCTGATGCAGTCGCTCAAGTCCGGAATGGTCACGATCGGGCTCGACTCGCCGCTGCAGGATGTCGCCATCGGCAGCGTTCTTGTGTTCGCGGTCGGCCTCGATACCATCGCCCGGTCTGGCGCGCTGGCCCTGTCCGATTCGACGGCCCACCCGATCTCGGTCTCGGTCCCTGAGGAGCGCGAGATGAACCGCTGGTGGGGCTCCCTCTGGTTCGGGGCGATTGTCCGGAGCATCCTGGCAATTCCCCACCTCGTTGCCCTGGCGGCTCTGAGCCTGGTGGTGGGCCTGGGATCGTGCATCGTCTGGATCCCGATCCTCATCAACGGCAAGGTGCCTGCGCTGTGGTGCAAGATCGTCGGCGAGCTCATCAATCGAACCACCCGCGTGGGCGCCTACCTGCTGCTCCTCCCAGGCGCATACCCTGCTCTGGGGATGAATGCCTCGGGGCCCGTGCGCGTCGAAGTCAACGTCGGCGATCGCTCGATCAACCGGCTGTGGGGCATCCCAATCGTCGGGGTGCTGGCCCGCTCGGTTGTGCTGATCCCGCAGTACATCATGCTGATCGTTCTGGGGATCGTGATCAGCGCTCTGATGCTGGTCGTGTGGATCCCCATCCTCATCAATGGGCGCTACCCTCAGCCGGCCATGAAGTTGGTGTGGATCTTCCTGAACTACAGCGCCCGTTACGCCGGCTACGGCTTCATGCTGCCGGTGCGATACCCGCCGATGTAGACACCGCTCCCACGGAGTGCGAGGTCCGCCTTGCAGCGCGCATCCCGTGAGTGGCGAGCCAAACAGGCCAGGAGCAGAAGATGAGCATCGCACGCGATCCCGCCACCGCCCCCGCCACCGCCCCCGCGGCCGCGACGCCGCCCCTGGTGGTGATGCGCCACGTCAACGTCGCATTCGGCGGCGTGCATGCGGTCCAGGACGTAACCGTTGACCTCCGGCCCGGCGAGGTGGTCGGTCTTGTCGGGGGCAACGGCGCCGGCAAGACGACCCTGATGCGCGCCCTGTCCGGCGCCCATCCGGCCGACTCGGGCGAGATCCTCATCAACGGCCGGCAGGTTGTGATCCCGAACCCGCGAGCTGCCAAGGCGCTGGGGATCGAGACGATCTACCAGACTCTGGCACTGGCGGACAACGTCGACGCGGCGGCCAACATGTTCCTGGGCCGGGAGCTCAAGACCAGGACCGGGTCGCTGGATGACGCGGCGATGGAGTCGCTCACCCGAAACGTGATGGGCCGGCTCAACCCCAACTTCCACAACTTCAAGACCTCCGTCGTGTCCCTCTCAGGCGGCCAGCGGCAGTCGGTCGCGATCGCCCGGGCCATCCACTTCAACGCCCGGATCCTGATCATGGACGAGCCCACGGCGGCCCTGGGACCAGCGGAGACGCAACAGGTCCGAGACATCATCAAGCAGCTCAAGTCCGAGGGCATCGGGATCTTCCTGATCAGCCATGACATCCATGACGTCTTCGATCTGGCCGACCGGATCAGCGTGATGCTCCACGGCAAGCTCGTGGGCACGGTCAACAAGACCGACGTCACGACGGACCAGGTGCTGGGCATGATCATCATGGGCAAGCTTCCCAACGAGGTCAGCCAGTCCGACCTGGCCCGTCTGCACGGCTGACCCAAAGGCCCGCCGGGTCTCCTTCCTCGCGGAACAGCGGCAGCAACCCCCGCTGCTCCGCGCGCGCCGCACAATCGGGTGTCAAGGACCCTTGACATGATGTACGCCCTGCTATACCTTGCGCGTGTCAACAATATTTGACACAGGAGCAATGGCATGGCGTTCATGGAGAAGACCAACTGGGTGATCCTGGTGGTCGGGATCACGACTCTGGCGGCCTACCTGGCAGCGGTACTGCCGCAGGCGATGACCGGGCCCATAGCCGGTGTCTCGTACGCGCAGCCGATGATAGTGGCGATCATCGCCTTCATCGTGCTCTGCATCCTGGGCATGATCGTGGCAGCGGCTACCAATCCCAGGGAGGCCGACAGGAAGGACCAGCGCGACCAGGAGATCGACCGCTTCGGTGAGCGAGTCGGCAACTCGTTCATCGGCCTGGGGTTCGGCGCGGCCCTCATCCTCACGCTGGCCGAAGCCGACTACTTTTGGATCGCCAATTTCCTCTATCTGACGGGCATGGCGGCCGGCCTTCTCGGCGCGGTCCTCAAGATCGCGGCCTATCACGGGCCGTTCCAACGATGGTAAGGCCGACGCTCGTCACGAACTCGATCCGCCAGTTGCGGTTCGCCCGCGGCGAGATGACCCAGGCAGACCTGGCCAACCGGATCGGCGTAACCCGCCAGACCATCATCGCCATCGAGCAGGGCAAGTACTCGCCGTCGCTGGAGATGGCTTTTCAGATCGCCCGCGCCTTTGGGGTGGCCCTCGACGAGGTCTTCCACTACCCGGATGCGGCCGCACAGGCCGACAAGGAGATTCGATCGTGAGCACGATGCGCGGCACGGCCACGGCGGCCGGCCTCATGTTCATCGCCGCGACGGCCGCCGGGGTGCTGAGCGTGGTCGCGTTCGGCTCGTTGATCGAGGCCGCCGACTACCAGGCCCAGATCGCCGCGAACTTGGACCGGGCCGCCGTGGGAGCCCTGCTCGAGGCCCTGATGGGCCTGGCCTGCGCGGGGATCGCCATCGCTCTCTACCCGGCGCTGCGGCTGTTCAGCAGCGGGCTGGCCATCGGAGCAGTCGGCATGCGGTTGGCCGAGGGCATCCTCTTCATCGTGGCCGCGGTCGCAATGCTGGCCCTCACCGAACTCAGCCGCAACGGCGCCGATGCGTCATCGGCCGAGCTCCTGCGGGCCCTCCACGGCCAGTCCGCCGTGGTGGCGGCCCTGCCCTTCGGAGTGGGCGCGTTCTTGTACTACTACGCCTTCTACCGCTATCGACTCATCCCGCGCTGGCTGTCGGGCTGGGGCCTGCTGGCCATCGTCGTCTATCTGGCCGCCGCCGGGCTGGCCATCCTGACCCGGACCAGCTTCGACGACTACACGGCCCTGCTGATGCCACTCGCGCTCCAGGAGATGGTCCTGGCGGCGTGGCTGATCGCGAAGGGCTTCAGCCCGGCCGC
>CAZFLI010000150.1:0-4806 GCA_964519845.1 uncultured Anaerolineaceae bacterium
GCGGGCGGCGCGGGAAGTCCACGATCTGGCTGATCGGGACGAAGCCGCGGATGCCACAGTCGACGATAAGACCGCCCTTGTTGTGGTCGATGACTGGGGCGTCGATGATGGCCCCGGCCTCGAACTGCTCCTGCATGGCCCGCCACTTGCGCTCGAGTCCGGCGCGGCGGAGCGACAGGACGGCATGGCCCTCCTGCGACTCGGGCTGCAGAACGTAGACGAGGACCGTGTCGCCCACAGCCAGTTGCGGCGCCGATTCGGCGTGGCGGCCGTAGAGCTCGCGGTTTGAGACGACGCCTTCGCTCTTGGCGCCGATGTCCACCAGAACCTCGTCGCGATCGATCCGGACGACGGTCCCTTCGACGACATCACCGTGCTTGAAGCTCCGGATGTCGGCGTCCTGCTCGGCCAGGAGCTCCTCCATGGTCGTAGGCTCGGGACCGAGCGGACGGGGTGGGGCGGCGGGCGCCTCCGCAGGCTCGGCTGCGGCTGCGTCCTCCGCAGGCTCGGCTGCGGCTGCGTCCTCTGCGGGCTCGGCTGCGGCTGCGTCCTCTGCGGGCGCCTCGGCGGCGGGTGCCTCCGCGGGCTCGGCTGCGGGCGCCTCGGCGGCGGGTGCCTCCGCAGGCTCGGCTGCGGCTGCCTCCTCGGGTTCCTCCTCGGGTTCCTCTGCGGCCGGCGCTTCGGCGGCCTCGTCTTCCTTCACCACTTCCGGCTCGAGGGCGGCCGGGGCGGGCGGCTCGCTTGTCTCGGCTGCGGTGGGGCTCGTCTCGGCGGGCTCGCCGGCGGTCTCTTCGCCAGCGGCTTGCTCGGACGCCTGGTCAGCGATGGCGGCCTGTGCCTCCATCTCCGGCGTGGTCCCGCCCGTCTGCTCTTCGGTCAAGGCTGATGGTCTCCTGATAGGTTGACGTGCCCCGGAAATGCAAAACGGCTTGAGCCCGGCTCAAGCCGTTTCATCGATCAGCAGTCCAGAGGCTTCGTGCGCTCGGTCCACTCCTTCGATCAGGCGAGGGCTGGGCTGTATACGTTTCTGCCCGAGGGCCGCGTGAATCTAGCACACACTGGGCTCTGGTCAATCGGGGTTCACGCACGCGCGCACGCGAGGGCCACCTCTCTACAATCGGCTCATGCCTGAGCTGCCGGATTTGGCGATCCTCGCCGACGCGTTTCATGCGGCCCTCGCCGGGCGCCCGGTCGTGGCCGTCGACGCGATCGGGCCCCTCACCGTGCGCGGCACTCCGGCCGAGCAGCAAGGGCTGGTCGGCCAGCGGCTGGAACGCTTCAGCCGTCGTGGCAAGTTCCTGTGGCTGGAGTTGGAGCGCGACCGTGTGGCCGTCAACGCCATGCTGACCGGCCGCCTGCAGCTGGCCGCCTCATCGAGTGCAAGGCGGCCCCAGAGGACGCTTTTAGTCATGAGATTCGGAACGCGCAGATCCGGTCCCGTGGACGGGGCGGCATGGACGACCGGCGCGGCATGGCTTCCCGGCCCCCAGGCTGAGCCGGAGATGCGCTATCGCGACCCGACGCAGATGGGGAAGGTATACCTGCTCCCGGCAGGTGTGGAGCGCCCCATCCCCGGTGCCGGCCACGAGGAGATGGGACCCGACGCAGACGATCCCAGCCTGACCCTGGATGTGTGGCGGGCCCGGATCCGGCGCCATCCCGGCGAGCTGAAGAACCTCTTGCGCAACCAGGAGTTCGTAGCCGGCATCGGCAATGCCTACTCGGACGAGATCTTGCATGCCGCCCGGCTCCAGCCGTCGCGCAGGCGCGCCACCCTCGCGCCCGACGAAGTGGACGAACTGTATGCGGCCACACGCCGTGTCCTCGCACAGGCCGTGGAGGTGCTGCGTGAGCGGGTCCCGCCGGCGTTCGAGACGGAGTTGCGCGACTTCCTGGCAGTCCACGGCAAGGGCGGCCAGCCCTGCCCTCGCTGCGGTCACCGCATCACCCAGACCGAGGCCGGCGGCTTCGTCACGAGCTACTGCCGCTCCTGCCAGCGCTGATCGCCCGCGACACCGTCATGGTCGGAGTCCTCGCGCGACCGAGCAGTCGTCTGGTTCGATCCCTAACGAAGGGATCCGGGCGGTAGGAGGAATGCCGCCCGGATCGGCCAGCGCGTTGGTCTCGCGGCTGATAACGTTATCACACCCTGGCCTGGTAACGTTATCATGCGATGCAAGAGGCGTCGGCAGTAGATCGAGAGCAGGAGCAGCTGAGATGTCGCAAACCATGGTCGGAGCGGTTCTCCCAGGCAACAGCACGGTCGAGTTGCGGGAGTTCCCGATTCCTCGGCCTGGGCCCGGGCAGGTCCTGGTGAAGATGAAGGCGAGCACGATCTGCGGCAGCGACATTCGCGCGATCTACCGCGAGCATCTGGGCAAGGGGCCCGAGGGCTACCGCGGCGTGATCTGCGGGCACGAGCCGGCCGGACAGATCGTTGAAGTCGGACCCGACATGCGCCGGTTCGGCGAAGGCGACCGCGTCCTCATCTACCACATCAGCGGTTGCGGCCGGTGTCATGACTGCCGGACCGGCTACCAGATCAGCTGCACCAGCACTCGGCGAGCCGCCTACGGCTGGCAGCGCGACGGCGGCATGGCGGACTTCTGCCTGGCCGAAGAAGCCGACTGCGTGGCCATGCCGGACTCCATGAGCTATCTCGACGGTGCGTGTGTGGCCTGCGGCTTCGGCACCTGCTATGAGGCCATCCGGCGGATCGGGGTTTCGGGCGACGACACGGCCCTGATCGTGGGGCTCGGTCCAATGGGCCTGGCCTCGCTCATGCTGGCTCGGGCCCGCGGCGCCACCAAGCTGATCGGCGCCGACATCGTCCCGGAGCGGATGGCCCTGGCCGAGAAGCTGGGCCTCGCCGATCTGGTGGTCCGGGCCGACGAGCACGCCCTAGAGAAGATTCGCGAGGCGACCGACGGCCTGGGCTGCGAGGTAGCCATCGATTGCTCGGGCGTTTCGGCCGGCCGTCAGCTGGCCATCCGTGGAGCCCGACGCTGGGGCAGGATCGCCCTCGTCGGCGAGGGCGGCACGATCGAGCTGAACACCAGTCCAGACCTGATCCACGACCAGAAGACGGTCTACGGCTCATGGGTCACGAACCTGGGCAATGCCGAGGATCTCGTGGAGCGGATGCCGCGCTGGAACCTGCACCCGGAAAAGACCTGCACGCATCGCTTCGCCCTGGAGCAGGCGGCCGAGGCATTCAGGACGATGGATGAGGGCAAGTGCGGTAAGGTGGCGGTCGTCTTCGACTAGGTGGCGGCGCGATCGCGGGCGGTTCATCGAGCGTCCGCGGTTGGTGGCGCGAGCCACGTCGCGCGTCCCCACAGCAGCGACGGCCGCTCAAGGAGGCGTCGCACAGCTGCCTCGGTTTCAGGGCCGGGATCAACTGGATCCGGAATACCCTCGGACACGCTCCCTCAAGGAGGACCACTGAATGAACGAGTCGCGGTCCCATCCAACGACCCCGGATCGCTCTGCGGAGGCTGCGTCGCCGGCGGCGATGGAGCTGATCGATTTTGCCGGGTGGGAGCGCTGCATCCGCCTCTCCAACGGTCAGATTGACCTTGTCGCGACCACTGCGGTCGGCCCGCGGATACTCCGCTTCGGGTTCGTCGGTGGCCAGAACGTGTTCAAGGTCTTCGCCGAGACCGAGGGGCTGGTTGGAGGCGACGAGTGGCACAGCTTCGGCGGCCACAGGCTCTGGCATGCGCCGGAGGTCCTCCCGCGGACCTACGCTCCCGACAACCGGCCCATCGAGCACTCATGGGACGGCTCCACTCTGCGGCTCTCGAGTCAGGAACCCGAGAACGGGATCGAGAAGGAGATTGCCCTGACCATGTCGGGGTCGGCGCCGCAGGTGAGCGTGGCTCACCGAATCATCAACCGCAATCCGTGGGCCATCGAGCTGGCGGCGTGGGCGCTTTCGGTCATGGCCTCCGGCGGCGAGGCCATCTACCCACATGAGGAGTTTCGACCGCACCCCGACTGCCTGGCACCGGCACGGCCGCTGGTGCTCTGGCACTTCACGGACATGACCGACCCGCGCTGGACGTGGGGTCGCAAGTACATCCGGCTGCGCCAGGATCCGAATGCGACAACGAAGCAGAAGGCGGGCATGCTCAACACGCCCGGCTGGGCAGCATACGCGCTGGGCGGCGAGGTCTTCCTCAAGCGGTTCGGCTTCGACCCGGGGGCCGTCTATACCGACATGGGCTGCAACACCGAGACCTACGCCGACGCGGAGATACTCGAGATCGAGACGCTGAGCCCGTTCACCAGGCTCGAGCCCGGCGCGGCCGTGGAGCATCGAGAGCGGTGGCTGCTGGCCCACACCGAGTGCGGGCCAGCCGACGAGGATGTTGACGCCGGGATTCTCCCGCTGCTCGACCAGCTCCCGCCGGCGTAGAGGCGGATAGCCGGTCACTCTGCTCGGCCGCCGGACCCGCCGGCCGCCAACGGCCGCCTTAACGCAGAAATCCTGGCGACGACCTATTTTCCCGAAAGGCTGCCCTCTCAGTATCTTCGGCGCTGGAGAGCTTAACTTCCGTGTTCGGGATGGGAACGGGTGTGGCCTCTCCGCTAGAGTCACCAGGATTTCTTGCGTCTGGACGTGTTTCGGCAGGAACGGGCGCGCCCCTTGGGCGCCGCGGCCGCTCACCGCAGATCTTCAATCTCGCGTTATGTGCAGTTCATGCTTCCCGAACCAGCACCTAACCCTTGGTAAGGTGCTGTAGTGGCAAGCCCTCGACCATTAGTACGGCTCAGCTTCATCCGTCACCGGACTTCCACATG